>NZ_JBYIVZ010000044.1:0-80802 GCF_057710365.1 Streptomyces sp. bgisy027 | reverse complement strand
GTGGCCGCCGATCGGTGACGCGCTGGAGAGCTTCAGCGACTGGATGGACGGGCTGGACGCCTGGGGCGCGGGTGTGTTCGGCGTGGCGAACCGGGCGTTGCTGGTCGTGGGGCTGCACCAGTTCCTCAACGTGCCCATCTGGTTCCAGTTCGGCACCTTCACCAAGCCGGACGGCACGGTGGTGCACGGCGACATCAACATGTTCCTGGCGGGCGACCCGGACGCCGGTCAGTTCACCTCGGGCTTCTTCCCGATCATGATGTTCGCGCTGCCGGCGGCCGCCCTGGCCATGACGCACTGCGCGAGGCCGAGCCGCCGCAAGGAGGTCGGCGGTCTGATGACGTCGGTGGCCCTGACGTCCTTCGTCACCGGCATCACGGAACCGATCGAGTACTCGTTCCTGTTCGTGGCCCCGATGCTGTACGTGTTCCACGCGCTGCTGACGGGTGCGTCGATGGCGGTCACCTGGGCCCTGGGCGTCCACGACGGCTTCAGCTTCTCGGCCGGCCTGATCGACTACATCATCAACTGGAACCTGGCGACGAAACCGTGGGCGATGATCCCGATCGGCCTGTGTTTCGCAGCCGCCTACTACGTGATCTTCCGCTTCGCGATCACGAAGTTCGATCTCAAGACGCCGGGCCGGGAACCCGAGGACCAGGTCGAGGACGTGACAAAGGTCTGAAAAAGGGCTTGATAACGGTCCAGAAAACCCTTGGGAATCGCGGGTTCCTTATCTCACCTTCATCGTGCTACAACAGGTCTACACCACTGAGTGGTGTAGACCACCACCCGATGGAGGAAGTCTATGAGCACCGCCACCTCGCCAACGGCGGCCCCCACGAAGAAGTGGGGATCCGGCCTTCTGCAGGGCCTTCAGAAGGTCGGCCGCAGCCTTCAGCTGCCGATCGCCGTGCTCCCGGCCGCAGGTCTCCTGCTGCGCTTCGGCCAGGCCGACGTGTTCGGCAAGGACGGGCTCGGCTGGGACAAGGTCGCGGCCGTGTTCGCCACCGCCGGTGGCGCGATCTTCGACAACCTGCCGATGCTGTTCTGCATCGGTGTGGCGATCGGCTTCGCCAAGAAGGCGGACGGCTCGACCGCGCTCGCCGCGCTCGTCGGTTTCCTGGTCTACAGCAACGTGCTGAAGGCGTTCCCGGTCACCGAGGCGAAGATCCAGGCCGGCGAGGACATAGCCGCGACCTACAACAACCCTGGTGTCCTCGGCGGCATCGTCATGGGCCTGCTGGCCGCCGTGCTGTGGCAGCGCTACCACCGCACCAAGCTGGTGGACTGGCTCGGCTTCTTCAACGGCCGCCGTCTCGTCCCGATCATCATGGCCTTCGTCGGCACCCTCATGGGCGTGTTCTTCGGCCTGGTGTGGGAGCCGATCGGTGAGGTCATCTCCGACTTCGGCGAGTGGATGACCGGCCTCGGCGCCGTCGGCGCGGGTCTGTTCGGTCTGATCAACCGCGCGCTGATCCCGGTCGGCATGCACCAGTTCGTCAACACCGTCTCCTGGTTCCAGCTCGGCGACTTCAAGGACGCCGCCGGTGAGATCGTGCACGGCGACCTGAACCGCTTCTTCGCCGGTGACCCGACCGCCGGTCAGTTCATGTCGGGCTTCTTCCCGATCATGATGTTCGGCCTGCCGGCCGCCGCCATCGCCATCGCGCACTGCGCCCGCCCCGAGCGCCGCAAGGCCGTGATGGGCATGATGATCTCGCTCGCCCTGACCTCCTTCGTCACCGGCGTCACCGAGCCCATCGAGTTCGCGTTCCTGTTCATCGCCCCGGCGCTGTACGTGATCCACGCGGTCCTCACCGCCCTGTCGATGGCGATCACCTGGGCCCTCGGCGTCCACGCGGGCTTCACCTTCTCCGCGGGCTTCATCGACTACGCGCTCAACTGGAACCTGGCGACGAAGCCATGGCTCATCATCCCGATCGGCCTCGTCTTCGCCGCGATCTACTACTCCGTCTTCCGCTTCGCCATCACGAAGTGGAACCTCCCCACCCCGGGCCGCGAGCCCGAGGAGGAACTGGAGGACATCACCAAGGCGTGAGGCTGAGCCGTACGGCATGACGAAGGCCCCGGAACCGGGAAGGTTCCGGGGCCTTCGTCGCGCATACGGGCCTGAACCCCGTACGGGCTGTGTCGCAGGACTAGATCTCGTACGTCCGCCTCGGCACCGCGAGTTCCACCGGACCGTCGTAGACCTCGCGCGCGTCGGCCAGATTGACCTGGGGGTCGGTCCACGGCGGGATGTGGGTGAGGACCAGGCGGCGGGCGCCCGCGCGGGCCGCCGACTGACCTGCCTCACGACCGTTGAGGTGCAGGTCGGGGATGTTCTCCTTGCCGTGCGTGAAGGCGGCCTCGCACAGGAACAGATCAGCGTCGCGGGCGAGTTCGTCCAGGGCGGTGCTGATGCCCGTGTCCCCCGAGTAGGTCAGCGTCTTTCCACCGTGCTCGATGCGGATGCCGTACGCCTCCACCGGGTGGGCCACGCGTTCGGTGTGCACCGTGAAGGGGCCGATCTCGAAGGTGGAGGGCTTGACCGTGTGGAAGTCGAAGACCTCGCTCATGGAGGAGGCGGTGGGGGTGTCGGCGTAGGCGGTGGTCAGGCGCTGCTCGGTGCCCTCGGGTCCGTAGACCGGGATCGGGTCGCAGCGTCCGCCGTCGTGCCGGTAGTAGCGCGCGACGAAGTACGCGCACATGTCGATGCAGTGGTCGGCGTGCAGATGACTGAGGAAGATCGCGTCGAGGTCGTAGAGACCGCAGTGGCGCTGCAGCTCACCAAGGGCACCGTTGCCCATGTCGAGAAGCAGCCGGAAGCCGTCGGCCTCGACGAGGTAGCTCGAGCAGGCCGATTCCGCGGACGGGAACGACCCCGAGCAGCCGACGACGGTGAGCTTCATGAAACAGAAACCTCCGCTGGCGGGAAATCCAGAAGATCGGGAACTGGGGCTTCGGGGGTCGTGCGGTTTGTCGAGCGTAAGGCGCAAAACCTCTGGTCGCTCCTCCGCAAAGGTCTGTTGTGGGCGAACTCACCTGTGGTGTCACGCGTTCGGCTGGATATGGGACGCGCGTAACGGCAGGTGCGTGCGAAGCACTCGCACACTGTCGTGGCGAAGAGCAAAGAAGGCCCGGAAGAAGGCGCGCGCGGGTGGGGGCGCGCCGGTACCTTCTCCTCATGGACACGTCCTGGTGGCTCGCGCTCGCGGCGGTGGTACTGCTCGCCTTGGTCGCCACGCTCGTGGACGGATGGGGGCGCGGCAGCAGGCCCCGGAACGGCAGGACGCGGCCGCCCGGGCGGCCCGCGGGACGGAAGCCGGCGCGTCCGGCGCCCGCCGAGATCTGGTGGGCGAGGGTGCCCTTCGAGGACGGGCCGGAGTCGGAAGGGGCGGCGCGACGGGGGTCCCCCCAGGCTTTCGGCGCTGGGGGAGCCCCGGGCAGGGCGGGGGCGGGAGACGGGCGGGCGAAGGACCGGCCGTGTCTGGTGCTGGCGGTGCACGGGCAGCAGGTGACCGTCGCGAAGATCACCAGCAAGTACCGCGCCGAACGGTACGGAGTGATCCCGCTGCCTCCGGGCACGGTCGGCGACACCCGTGGCAGGGCGAGTTTCCTGGAGACCGGCGAGCTGCGGCACGTACCGGTGTGGGAGTTCCGGCGGCGAGTGGGGGTGATGGACCCGGTCGTGTGGGACCAGGTCCGTCACCTCGCCACGTGAGAACTCCGCCGGGCAGTGCGCGGGGCGCCGCTCAGGCCCAGAGCTGGCCCTGGAGGGTCTCGATCGCTTCCTCGGTCGTGGCCGCCGTGTAGACGCCCGTCGAGAGGTACTTCCAGCCGCCGTCGGCGACGATGAACACGATGTCGGCGCTCTCCCCCGCCTTCAGCGCCTTGTTGCCGACGCCGATCGCCGCGTGCAGGGCGGCGCCGGTGGAGACGCCCGCGAAGATGCCCTCCTGCTGGAGGAGTTCACGGGTGCGGGTGACCGCGTCTGCCGAGCCCACCGAGAAACGGGTGGTCAGGACGGAGGCGTCGTACAGCTCGGGGACGAAGCCCTCGTCGAGGTTGCGCAGGCCGTAGACCAGGTCGTCGTAGCGCGGTTCGGCGGCGACGATCTTCACGTCGGGCTTCTGCTCGCGCAGATAGCGGCCGACGCCCATCAGGGTGCCGGTGGTGCCGAGGCCGGCGACGAAGTGGGTGACGGAGGGGAGGTCGGCGAGGATCTCCGGGCCGGTCGTGGCGTAGTGGGCGCCCGCGTTCTCGGGGTTGCCGTACTGGTAGAGCATCACCCAGTCGGGGTGCTCGGCCGACAGTTCCTTCGCGACCCGTACGGCGGTGTTGGAGCCGCCCGCGGCCGGGGACGAGATGATCTCCGCGCCCCACATGCCGAGCAGGTCCCGGCGTTCCTGCGAGGTGTTCTCCGGCATCACGCAGACCATGCGGTAGCCCTTGAGCTTCGCCGCCATCGCGAGCGAGATGCCGGTGTTGCCGCTGGTCGGCTCCAGGATCGTGCAGCCCGGGGTGAGGCGGCCGTCCTTCTCCGCCTGCTCGATCATGTGCAGGGCGGGGCGGTCCTTGACCGAGCCGGTGGGGTTACGGTCCTCCAGCTTGGCCCAGATGCGGACGTCGTCGGACGGCGACAACCGCGGCAGGCGCACCAGAGGGGTGTTGCCCACCGCGGCGAGCGGGGAGTCGTAGCGCATGCGGATCAGGCCGTTCCCGCCCGCCGCCCGGCCGCCACCCCGGCCGGACGCGGCTTCGCCGCGGCGGAACCTCCTGCCACGGCCGGCAGGATCGTGACGTTGTCGCCGTCGGCGAGCTTGGTGTCGATGCCCTCGAGGAAGCGGACGTCCTCGTCGTTCAGGTAGACGTTGACGAAGCGGCGCAGCTCGCCGTTGTCCACGATGCGGGCCTGGATGCCCGTGTGCCGGGTCTCGAGGTCGGTGAAGAGCTCGGCGAGGGTGTCCCCGGTGCCCTCCACAGCCTTCTGACCGTCGGTGTAGGTGCGGAGGATGGTGGGGATGCGGACCTCGATGGCCATGGCTCAGGGCTCCTGTCGGGAGTAGTCGATCGGGGGCGCGCGGCAGCGCAGGTTCGGCAGGGTGGTGCGGGTGTGCGGCGCCGCGGCTCACGGCCGTACGGCGGCAGGTGTCGCGTCAACAGATGGCGCTGGCGAGCCTGCACAGGTCGACGTGCAGCCGCGCCACGAGCAGCGTGCCCGGCGTCTTCTCGCTCACGTCGTGGAGAAC
Source organism: Streptomyces sp. bgisy027 (assembly GCF_057710365.1). Taxonomy (NCBI): domain Bacteria; kingdom Bacillati; phylum Actinomycetota; class Actinomycetes; order Kitasatosporales; family Streptomycetaceae; genus Streptomyces; species Streptomyces sp. bgisy027. Next base: position 75,547 of record NZ_JBYIVZ010000044.1, on the reverse strand, counting down.
CATGGGGTCATCGTATCGATTCCCGGTCCGGGTCCTGGAATGTGATCCCACATCGCGGACGCTTTCGGGCCGGGGAATGAGACCGCGCTGTTCAGCCCGTCCCGGTACGCCTTCTCAGTACGCCTCGACGACCTTGACCTCCTCCTCCGTCACCTCTGCGTCGACGATGCGGAAGGAGCGGAACTGGTAGTCGCCGAGGCCGTCGGTGTCGGCGGTGGAGACCAGGACGTAGTGCGCGCCGGGCTCGTTGGCGTAGGAGATGTCGGTGCGCGAGGGGTAGGCCTCGGTGGCGGTGTGGGAGTGGTAGATGACCACCGGTTCCTCGTCGCGGTCGTCCATCTCGCGGTAGAGCTTGAGCAGGTCGCCGGAGTCGAACTCGTAGAACGTGGGCGACATGGCCGCGTTCAGCATCGGGATGAAGCGCTCGGGCCGGTCCGAACCGGCCGGGCCCGCGACGACGCCGCACGCCTCGTCGGGGTGGTCCTTGCGGGCGTGGGCGACGATCTGGTCGACGAGGGCCTGCGTGATGGTCAGCATGTTCGTCAGGATAGACAGAGGGCCGCCCCGTACCGAAGAGTGGTACGGGGCGGCCCATATGCCGGACGTCCTGGACGGGCGGTTCGACAGCCCACCCAAAGGGGCGCGGGGAACTGTGCGACCAGCCACGACGGACCCGCAGCCGACCGACCGCCCTTGACGCGGCCTTGTCAGCGAAGCGCCTGGCCCGCCTTCTCCGGCTCCGGCTCCCCGCCGCCATCGCCGAGCTGCGGGTTGCGGCCCTTGAGGACCGCCCAGCCGACGCCCAGGGCGACGGCCCAGCCGGCCGCCACGTACAGGCAGACCCGCGCGTCCTTGTCGTACGCGATCATGAAGGTTACGGCGATGAGGAAGAGGAGCGCGACCCAGCTGAAGAGCGCACCGCCGGGAGCCGGGAAGGACGAGGCGCGCAGCCGGCCCGCGTCGACCGCCGCGCGGTAGCGGATGTGGCTGACGAGGATCATCATCCAGGTCCAGATGCCGGCCGCGGTGGCGACGGAGGTGACGTAGAGGAACGCCTTCTCCGGGACGACGTAGTTCAGGACGACGCCGATGCCCATGAGCGCCACGGAGACCGTGATGCCGACGGCGGGCGTCCTGCGGGAGTTGAGCTTGCCGAACGCCTGCGGCGCCTCGCTGTTGGCGGCCAGGTCGCGCAGCATGCGGCCGGTCGAGTACATGCCCGAGTTGCAGGAGGAAAGGGCCGCGGTGAGCACCACGAAGTTGACGATGCCCGCGGCGAGCGGGATGCCGATCTTGCCGAAGGCGTGGACGAACGGGCTCTCGCCGGCGGAGAACTCGGTCCACTTCACGACGGAGAGGATCACCAGCAGCGCGCCGACGTAGAAGACGATGATGCGCCAGGGCAGCGTGTTGATGGCCTTGGGCAGGGTCTTCTCGGGGTTCTCGGACTCGCCCGCGGTCACGCCGACGAGCTCGACGGCGAGGTAGGCGAACATGACGCCCTGGAGCGTCATCAGGCTGGAGCCGATGCCGTTCGGGAAGAAGCCGTCGTGCGACCAGAGGTTGGCGACGGTGGCGGTGTCACCGGCGTCGGAGAAGCCGAGGGTGAGCACGCCGAGGCCGATGACGATCATGCCGATGATGGCCGTGACCTTGATCATCGAGAACCAGAACTCGACCTCGCCGAAGATCTTGACGGAGATCAGGTTCACACCGAAGAGCACCACGAGGAACACCAGGGCGCTGACCCATTGCGGGATCTCGGGGAACCAGAAGTGGATGTAGATCGCGGCGGCCGTGAGCTCGGCCATGCCGGTGACCACCCACATGAGCCAGTACGTCCAGCCCGTGGCGAAGCCGAAGAAGGGGCCGAGGAATTCGCGGGCGTACTCGGCGAAGGAGCCGGAGACGGGCCGGTAGAGGAGCAGCTCGCCCAGGGCCCGCATGATGAAGAAGATGACGACGCCCGCGAGGGCGTACATGAGGACGATGCTGGGGCCGGCCTTCGCGATGTTCGCTCCGGCACCCATGAAGAGGCCGACGCCGATGGCGCCGCCGATCGCGATCATCTGGACCTGACGGCTGCCGAGACCCCGCTCGTACCCCTCTTCCGGGGTGCCCGTGGCCCTGTCGTCGGTGACCTTCGCAGAGGTCATGTGTGGTGCGCCTTTCTCCATGCCGACCCGGGCCTTCGTCGGCCCCGGATCGGGTCTCGATCCCCCCGGACTGCTGGAGCTGTGCCTGGCCGACGATCCGCCGGCCATGTGGCGCACCCGGCCGAACATACGGGTGGTGTTCGCCGGGCGTCGTGAAGATCTATCACGCGCCCGGCCGCGATCGGCGGCGTTTCATGTGGCGCATCACACGGCAAGAAGCGGACAAAAGACACTGCCGCCCCCATAGCGGGTGGCGGCAGTGATGTGATCGTTATCCGGATTTGAGCGTCCGCTGAGCGAACACAAAATCGTCACACTTCGGTGCAAGAAGGCCGCGAACTACGGCATGAGCGTGGCGACCAGTGTCTCCTGGAGCCCTCCGAGCCACAGGTACGCCATCACCATCGGCTTGCGCGGATCCTCGTCCGGGAGCCGGTAGAGCAGATCGGTGTCGTCCTCGTCGGCGATCTCCAGCCGGGAGCCGATGGCCAGCCGCAGGTCGTTCAGCGCGCCGAGCCACTGCTGGGACTCCTCGACGGAGAGCTTGAGCACCGCGCCGCCCTCACCGGCGGAGGCGGCGCTCAGCGAGTCCAGGGAGCGGACCACCGCGAGCGCGTTGTCCCGCTTGCCGGACCGCAGGTCGTTCTCCGTGTAGCGGCGGAACTCGGCGGAGTACGCCCGCTGCTCCTCGGCCTCCTGGGCCTGCGGGGTGCCCTCGGGGTCGCTGTAGGCGTCCGGGAACAGGCGCTTGAGCACCGGGTCGGCCGGCGGTTCGCTCGGACCCTCGGCGAACAGCTCGGCGAGCGGGTCGTCCGGGGTGTCCTCGGCGGGGCCCGGGCCGATGAGCTCCAGGAGCTGCACGGCCAGCGAGCGGATGATGGAGATCTCGACGTCGTCGAGGGCGACGGCCGCGCCGCCGCCGGGGAGCGGTTCGAAGGTTCCTGGCATGGAGACGATTCGCTACTTCCGGTCCTGCGGGCGTGCGGTCATTTGCGGTCGTGCTGAAGGGTGGCCCACAGGCCGTAGCCGTGCATGGCCTGCACGTCGCGTTCCATCTCCTCGCGGGTGCCGCTGGAGACGACCGCCCGGCCCTTGTGGTGGACGTCGAGCATGAGCTTGGTGGCCTTGTCCTTGGGATAGCCGAAGTACGACTGGAAGACGTAGGTCACGTAGCTCATGAGGTTGACCGGGTCGTTGTGCACGATCGTGACCCAGGGGACGTCCGGCTCGGGTACGGCGAAGGTCTCCTCCGCCGCTTCGGTACGTTCGATCTCTACGGGAGCGGGTGACGTCACAGTGCCCATGCTGCCACCGGAGGGGGGTGGTCGCACAAATCCCCGGCGAACGCCCGGCACAAAATCGTCAGACTGACGAAATGGGGGTACCATCGGTTGCCATGAACACAGCGGACCTTGGGCTGCCAGAAAGTGAAGGGCGCGAAGCGCTTCGTCAGAAGGGCGGTGGTGGGCGACGGGTGGGCGTACCCTCGACGGCGCTCTTCACCGACCAGTACGAGCTCACGATGCTGCAGGCCGCCCTGAAGGCGGGCACCGCCGAGCGGCGGAGCGTGTTCGAGGTCTTCACCCGGCGGCTGCCCGAAGGACGGCGCTACGGCGTCGTGGCAGGCACCGGCCGTGTCCTGGACGCCGTGGAGAACTTCCGCTTCGACGCGGACGTCATCGGCTTCCTTCGCGAGCGGCAGATCGTCGACGAGCAGACCCTCGCCTGGCTCGCGGACTACCGGTTCTCCGGTGACGTCTGGGGCTACCCCGAGGGCGAGGTCTACTTCCCCGGCTCGCCGATCATGCGGGTGGAGGGCACCTTCGCCGAGTGCGTGCTGCTGGAGACCGTGATCCTCTCCATCCTCAACCACGACTCCGCGATCGCCGCGGCGGCCTCCCGCATGTCGTCGGCGGCCGGTGCCCGCCCGCTCATCGAGATGGGCGCCCGCCGCACCCACGAGCTGGCCGCCGTGGCCGCCTCCCGGGCCGCCTACGTCGGCGGCTTCACCTCCACCTCCGACCTGGCCGCCGGCTTCCGCTACGGCATCCCCACGGTCGGCACCAGCGCACACGCCTTCACCCTGCTGCACGACCGCGAGCGGGACGCCTTCCAGGCCCAGGTGAACTCCATGGGCCGTGGCACCACGCTGCTCGTGGACACCTACGACGTCGCCGAGGCGGTCCGTACGGCCGTGGCGGTCGCGGGTCCCGAGCTGGGCGCCGTCCGCATCGACTCGGGCGACCTGCTGCTGGTCGCGCACCGGGTCCGGCAGCAGCTGGACGAGCTGGGCGCGACCGGCACCCGGATCATCGTGACCTCGGACCTGGACGAGTACGCCATCGCCTCGCTGGCGGCGGCGCCGGTGGACGCGTACGGCGTCGGCACCCAGCTGGTGACCGGCTCGGGGCATCCGACCTGCTCGATGGTCTACAAGCTGGTCGCCCGCGCCGAGTCCACCGGGGCCGGGGCGCCGCTGGTGCCGGTCGCGAAGAAGTCGACCGGCGGCAAGACCTCCATCGGCGGCCGCAAGTGGGCCGCGCGGCGCCGGGACGAGCACGGGGTCGCGGAGGCCGAGGTCATCGGCACGGAAGCGGTGCCGGCCGAGCTGGCCGACCGGCAGTTGCTGGTCGAGCTGGTCAAGGGCGGGACCGTGGTGGCGCGCGAGCCCCTGGACGCCGTACGGGACCGGCATGCGGCCGCTCGGGCCGACCTGCCGCTGTCCGCCACGCAGCTCTCGCGCGGGGAACCTGTCATTCCGACGGAGTATGTCAACGGGCGCTCGGGGAGCCCGGCGGGGGCGTGAAGCGAGCGCGCCCGGCGTGCTCACCCCATGCCCCCTCCCGTACCGCACCCGAAGTCTCTAGGCTCGGAAGTTCACCGGCCGGGCCGGCACCGATTTCCAGCGGCCCGACCCAAGGGTCCATAACCGAAGGACACCGACCATGCGCCGCGCCTTGATCGTCGTAGACGTGCAGAACGACTTCTGCGAGGGAGGCAGCCTCGCCGTGGCCGGCGGTGCCGACGTGGCCGCCGCCGTCACCGAGCTGATCGGGCAGGCGGCGGGGTCGGGTTACCAGCACGTCGTGGCCACCCGCGACCACCACATCGCGCCCGGCGGTCACTTCTCCGCCCACCCCGACTTCCGGCACTCCTGGCCGGCGCACTGCGTCGCGGGCACGGAGGGCGTCGGGTTCCACCCGAACTTCGCCCCCGCGGTGGCCTCGGGCGCGATCGACGCCGTCTTCGACAAGGGGGCGTACGCGGCGGCGTACAGCGGGTTCGAGGGGGCCGACGAGAACGGCGTGAAGCTGGCCGACTGGCTGCGAGCCCGGGAGGTCTCGGAGGTGGACGTGGTGGGCATCGCCACGGACCACTGCGTGCGCGCTACCGCTCTAGATGCCGCGAACGAGGGGTTCCGTACGCACGTCCTGCTGGACCTGACCGCGGGGGTCGCCACGGAGACCACGGAGCGGGCGCTGGAGGAGATGCGGGAGGCAGGGGTCGAGCTGTCGGGGAAGCCTGTCGTGGCGTAGTCGCGCCGCGGGGGTGCCGCGATCGGCCGTCTTGCGGCTGCCGCGCCGTCGTGGCCGGTCGCAAGACGGCCGATCCTGCGGCTGCCGCGCCGTCGTGGCCGGTCGCGCAGTTCCCCGCGCCCCTTGGGGTGCTGCGGTCCCCCCGCCCTCGACCCGTTACGGCGTTGCCGCGGGGCGTCTCAGCAGTGCCCTGATCGGGTGCCACAGCTCCTGCATCAGTTCCGGGGCCGTCGCGACACCGTTGTCAGGTGCCGTTCGCCATATCAGGCCGTCGGGGTGGTGCAGGACGGCCGTGATCTCGTCCGGGGTCGGTGGGGCGGCATTGCCGCGCAGGTAGACGGCGCGCATGCCCAGATTGCGGAGCCTGGTCAGGGCTCGGGCGCGGTTCTGGGCGTGGACGAGGACACGGACGCAGCCCGTGCCGTCGGCGGTGGGTCTGGGCAGGTTCAGAGCCACCACCACGCTGCCGGTCGGCAGCTTGCAGAAACCTCCTGCGGCCATGCGGTCACACCCCCGTGCGAGTCGGTGTCAATAAGGCAAGCACAGGGTGCACCTAAACACGATCGGCGGCAACCCGCCAAGGGGTCGCCGCCGATCATGCTCTGACCTGCGAAGATGGTGATTACTTCACCGCAGGGCCGACCTCGAGCTCGATCGTGGAGCCGTTCTTGGCCTCCTTGGTGATCTTGATCTTGGTGTTGGTGTCAGTGATCTTGACACCGGCGGTCGGGGTCTGCGCGTCGTAGTACGTGTTGGTCCGGTCGTTGAAGACCGACACCCCCGCGCTCGACGGGATCTTGGTCGCGACGTCCGCGTTGTGCAGCCACATGCCGTCCGTGCGGAACTTGCTGAACGGCGCGTCGTAGGACTGGATGCGGTTGCGCATCAGCGTGCCGTCGGACCACTTCATCGCCGTCGAGTGGGAGTCGATCGGCAGGACCAGGCCGGTACCGGGGTGCTGGCTGGTGTTGTTGTCCAGCTGGGAGGTGTCCCACTTCCAGATCAACAGGCCGTTCTGGTAGGCGTAGTGCTCCACCCAGTCCGGCAGGCTCTTCGAGAAGCCGAAGTTGTACGGGCCGGTCTTCAGGGTCTTGTCGTACGACACGTACTGACGGTTCTCGGCGATGTAGTACTGCGCGTAGTCGTCCGTGATGGACGCGCCGATGCGCGAGAAGCCCTTCGTCTTCCAAGCGGCGTCGGCGGCCTCGGCGTTGTCGGAGAACACTGCCGAGCCGTCGGCGGTCACGGTGATCTGGTCGGCCGCGAAGCCCTTCTGGGCCACGCCGCCGTCCGTCTGGTAGCGGAAGCGCAGGTCGATCTTCTTGCCGGCGTAGGCGTCCAGCGGGAAGACCAGCTTCTTGTACTCACCCGAAGTGCCGTCCAGAGCGGGCTTGCCGCTGGCGTCCTTGCTGATGGCCGCGCCGTCCGCGGTGCCGTCGACGGCCGTCCAGTTGGCGCCGCCGTCGGTGGACACCTCGGTGTAGAGGTAGTCGTAGCCCGCCTCGATGTCCCACCAGCCGTCCAGCGTCAGCGAGGCGGAGGACTTGCCCGTGAGGTCCACCGAACGGGTCAGCGTGTTGGCGAGGTTGTCGCCGCTGCCGCTCCACCACTGGTTCGCGCCCTGAGCAGGCTCCACGATCTCCGTGGTGACCTTCTTCTTGGGCAGCTCGACCACGAGGGCCTGCTTGTGCTTGGTGTTGTACTCGGCGACGCCCAGCTTGTGCCACGACTTCGTGGCGGCCTTGGCCGTGTCGTACTTCAGCCAGCCCAGCTGCAGCTTGTCCCAGGCGGTCATGTCGCCCGGCAGGTCACCGATCTCGTTCTTGCCGGTGCCCAGCCAGGAACCGGAGGACATCAGGGTCCAGAAGCCGGTGGAGTTCTCGCCGCCGGAGGTGTCGTAGTGGTCCGGCAGACCGAGGTCGTGGCCGTACTCGTGGGCGTAGACGCCGAGCCCGCCGTTCTCCGGCTGGACCGTGTAGTCGCCGACCCAGACGCCGGTGTCGCCGATCTTCGCGCCGCCCAGCTTGTTGCCGGCGGGGCCGGTGGCACCCGCGTCGGTGCCGAACGCGTACCAGCGGTGGGCCCAGATCGCGTCGGTGCCCTGCGCGCCGCCGCCCGCGGACTCGTCCTCACCGGCGTGCACGACCTGGAAGTGGTCGATGTAGCCGTCGGACTCGTTGAAGTCGCCGTCGCCGTCGAAGTCGTAGCGGTCCCACTGGTCGAACTGCTTGACGTCGGCCTTGATCTCGGCGTCGGTCCTACCGGCTGCCTTCTGCTGGGCGACCCAGGCGTTCAGACCGTCGCTGACGACGTTCCAGACGCTGGAGCAGTTGGTCTGGCCGCAGGCGTTGTTGCCGTAACGGGCCTCGTTGTAGGGGACCTTGACCCAGTCGGAGACCTCGCCCTCGACCGAGTAGCGGCCGGAGGACTGCTTCTCGTAGTACTTCTTGACCGACTCGGTCTTCTTGCCGGTGCCGAAGTACAGGTCCTCGAAGTGCTTCCGGTTGTAGTCGGCCTTCCAGGCCGTGGAGTTGTCCTTCTTGCGGTCGGGCTTGGCTATCTGGTTGTGCAGCGGGCCGGCGGTGCCGCCGAACTCGCTGACCTTGTCGCCGAACTCGACCAGGATCGTGAAGATCTTGTCGGTCTTCTCGCGCCCGAGCTCGACGTACTTGCTGTCGCCCTTCTTGCTCTTCAGCTGGACGACCTGCGAGCCGTCGCGCTTCTTCACCTGGGCTTCGCCGGATATGACCTGCTTCAGGGCTTCCTCGCGCTGGGCCTGCTGAGTCTTGCTCATCGGGCCGTCGAGGTTGTGCTCGGCGTGGGTGTTGTCCGCCGGATCGTGCCGCTCTACGGAGGCCGGAGCGCCGTCGTCGGCCTGCGCCACCGCGTAGGTCGAGAAGGTCGCCGCTGCCGTCGCGAGCGCGACGGCGGTCGCCGCCGTTCTGAACGTCCAGGGTCTACTGGTCACTTGAGATCCTCCCCCGCGCCGGGCGCGCGGAAGGAGGGTCCTGGTCATGGAGGATCCGCGCGCGTGATCAACGCGTGTAGTCAAGTGACGACATTTGACTAGAGGTTAAGCAGAAAAAACAGACCTTGACTTGGACAGGTCAATTGCATTATGCGGAGCCACTGTTCGTTTAGCGAACAACGATCTTTTACGAACGGGCGCGCGCTACCGTCCACTTGCTGGACGCCATGACTCCGTGCGCCCCCTGTGCACCGGCACTGTTGGTCAGGTCACGCTTACGGTTTGTTCCTCTCGGGCATGCACGCGGTTAGAGTCGGATGGCGGAACGCCCGGACGTCGGCGTAAAGCCAGGCCGAGACCCCCGTGCACCCCTGATTCCGAGGACACGATGATCATGCCTCGTCCGACTGCCGCACAGCTCTCCTACGGCTCGTGCACCGTGATCTTCTCCACGCTCGCCATGCTGCTGCTGTCACAGACCAGTTCGGGTGTGGGGATCGCGGTCATCGCCGTGGCGGCGCTCATGCTCGGCCTCCTGGTCGCCATGACGGTGCCGATCCCGAAGAGGGCCCGCGTGGTGGCGGTGCGCAAGCCCGCCGGCGCGGAACAGAAGAAGGCGGAGGAGCCCGCGCTCTCGCAGTCCTGACGCATCTCAGCTGCCGGTGCTGACCACCACCGTCTTCGCCGCCTTGTCGTGCAGGCCCTGCTTGTAGGGCCGGTCGAAATAGCTCCAACCGCCGCAGATCGCCGTCCAGATGCAGGCGCAGCAGAACGCGAACGGGATCCACAGGACCGCCGCGCGGATCAGCGAGCTCTGCACGGACGGCGTGGCGCCGTTGTCGAGGTTGGCGACCCGCATCTTGAACAGCCGCTTGCCGAGGGTCTGCCCGTCCCTCACGGTCATGAAAGTGTCGTAGGCGATGTAGAGCACGGCGGCGATCGCGGACTGCCCCAGGGACTTGCCGTACTCCACCTTGTCGGTGTCCACGTCGAGTTCGGTGACACCGAAGCCCCAGGTGAGCAGCCAGACGACGACACCGACCAGGATCATGTCGAGAATGCGGGCGATCGTGCGTTTGACGCTGTCGGCCAGCGGGGGCATCCCGGCGAGGGGGTCGCTGGGGTAACCGCCGCCGTACGGACCACCGCCGTAGGGACCGCCGCCGCCACCCGGTGGAGGCGGGGGCTGGCCGCCGTACGGAGGCTGATCACCGTACGGCGAACCCGAGCCCCCGGGGGGCGGGGGCTGCTTCCTGAACCTGTCGTCTTCCGGGGGCTGCTGCCCGGAACCGGGAGGCGGTTCGCTGCTCATGGCCCCGAGTCGACCGCGAACCCCGCGCTTCCGCATCCGGCGCGGGGCCGTCCGGGTACGTAAATCCCCTGGGGCGTACGCCGTACGGGTCAGCCCGCGACGAACGTATGTGCCGCCTTGTCGTGCCAGCACTGGCGCCACGGCCGGTCGAACACGCACCACAGGACACCGAGGACGCCGATCACGAGCAGGCCGGGGATGCTGAGGACGAGCCAGCGGCGCAGGGCGGCGCCGAACTGCGGGGGCTCGTGGCCCTCGATGTCCCGCACCTCCAGGCCGAGCACCTTCTTGCCCGGCGTGCGGCCCCACTTGGCGGTGGGCAGCGCCTCGTAGACCACGCCGAACAGGAGCAGCACGGCCACGATGACGCCGAGGTACACGGACGTGGTGCCGTCCAGCAGCCAGACGGTGACCGTCTCGCCGGAGAGCTTGGCGGCGTCGATCTTGTCGTTGACGTGGTCGAGGGCCTTGGTGCCGAGCGGTACGGCGGCCACCGCGGTGACGGCGGCCAGCACGACGGTGTCGATCAGCCGGGCGGCGAGCCGCTTGCCGAGGTTCGCGGGGCGGGCGGCGGACTGGCGCAGGGCGGCGGCCTGGAAGGGGTCCAGGACCGGGGGCTTCCAGGGGGCGACGGGCTGGTCCTCGTCGGCAGGGCCCGCGAGCCGGTGGACCTGCTGCGCCCAGGAGGACTGCCCGCCGCCGACGCCCGCCGCCATGGGCGTGCCGGAAGCGGCGGCCGGCTGCTGCGGGGCAACGGACTGACGGGGGACGCCCGGAGCGGCCTGCTGCGGGCCGGAGAGGCCCTGGGGGGCACCGGCGGGCGCCTGGGCGGCGGACCCGGCTCCAGCGGCCCCCTGAGGCTGTGACTGGGCCACCGAGGCGCGGTCCGCGGCGGCCTTCCCGGCGCCGAAGCCGGGGCCCTGCGGGGCACCGGCCGCGCCGGGGCGCTCTGCGTCCGCACGAGCGGCGCCCGGGACGGCGGACGCGCCCGTGCCTCCGGCCTGCGCCCCGGCCGCCCCGCCCTGCTGCCCCGTGCGCGGGGTCACCGCGCGGATCGCCATGGTGCCGTCGGCGGGGGCGGGGCCACCGGGGCCGGGGATGCCGGGAGCGGCCTGCCCCGAAGCGCCCGCGACGGGCCTGCGGATCATGAACGTGTCCCCGGAGGCGACGCCGCCGGAGTCCGCGTCCGGCTCGGCGGACGCGGTCGCCGTGCCGTCCGCCCGGGCCGCCGTGCGCGGGTCCCGCGGATCGGGCTCGGGGTGCCCCCAGGAGACCCGGCGGTCCTGCTCGCCGCCGAAGCCCGACTGATGGGCGGAGTCGGCGCCCCAGGCGGACGCCGGCTCGGGACGGCTGCCGTGCTGGGCACCGCCCGGCGCGGGCTCCTCGTCGAAGAAGTGCGGGCCGGTCTCCTCCACCGAGGGCGGCTGGACCGGCTGCGCACCCGGCGGCGGGGCGAGCGTCTCGCCGTCCGTGGGCGCCGGACGGCTGGTGCCCGGCACCCAGGAGGCACCGTTCCAGTACCGGACATATCCAGGAATGGACGGGTCCGGGTAATACCCGTCGCGGGGCCGGTCGTCACCGGGGGCCGGGGTTGGGGCGCTCATGTCCGTCGTCCGGTATCTGCTCGTGGGTCAAATGAGGGCCTCCACATCTATCAGACCGACGCAACCACCACCCCCGGTCCCGCCGGACCCGCCCCTTTCCGGGCAACCTCGTACACGTACTTCACACGAGCGGAACTCCGGTGCGGTACGCCGATGGCACGACCCCGCGACCGCTGCCCCGCGGGGGCTGTTCGGGCAACGGCGATCTCGCCGAAAAAGTTGGGGGTAGTCGCGTAATGATCCGCGCCCCTGCTCCCTCTCCACTCGTACGGGCCCGTCCCCACGGCTCGCACGCGTCACGAGAGAGGACACGAACGCCATGCATCACACCGTCGTGGAGCGCGAACTGGAGTTGCGGCTCATCCTGTCGCCGGAGCGCAGTGTGCCGGTGCCGGCGCGGCTGGGCTATCACAGCGACGATCCGTACGCCGTGCACGTCACCTTCCACATCAACTCCGAGCGGCCCGTGTACTGGACCTTCTCCCGCGATCTGCTCGTGGAGGGGGTGTTCCGGCCGTGCGGGCACGGGGACGTGCGGGTGTGGCCGACGAAGTCCGAGGGCCGCAGCGTCGTACTGATGGCGCTGAGCTCGCCCGACGGCGACGCCCTGCTGGAGGCACCCGCGGCGCAGGTGTCGGCCTGGCTGGAGCGGACGCTGCGGGCGGTGCCCCCGGGTACGGAAGGCGAGCAGCTGGGCATCGACGACGCGCTCGACCAGCTGCTCGCCCAGTGAGGCGCGGGACGTCAGAAGAGCTTGCCCGGGTTCAGGATGTCCAGGGGGTCGAAGACCTGCTTGATGCCCCGCTGCATCTCGATGCCCACCGGGCCGATCTCCCGCGCCAGCCACTCCTTCTTCAGCACCCCCACGCCGTGCTCGCCCGTGATCGTGCCGCCGAGTTCCAGCCCGAGGGCCATGATCTCGTCGAACGACTCACGGGCGCGCCGGGACTCGTCGGGGTCAGCCGCGTCGAAGCAGACCGTCGGGTGCGTGTTGCCGTCTCCCGCGTGCGCGACGACGCCGATGGTGAGCTGGTGCTTGTCCGCGATGCGCTCCACGCCCTCGATGAGGTCGCCGAGCCGCGAGCGGGGCACGCACACGTCGTCGATCATCGTCACGCCCCGCACCGCCTCCAGCGCGGTCAGGGACAACCGCCGCGCCTGGAGAAGGAGTTCGGACTCGGCCACGTCGTCCGCCGGCACCACCTGCGTGGCCCCGGCCGCCTCGCACAGCGCGCCCACGGCGGCCAGGTCGGACGCCGGGTCCGGAGTGTCGAAGGCGGCCAGGAGAAGGGCCTCGGTGGTCTCCGGCAGCCCCATGTGCGCCAGGTCGTTGACGGCCTTGACCGTCGTACGGTCCATGATCTCCAGCAGTGACGGCACGTGCCCGCCCGCCCGTCTCCCACCACCGCCCTTCTGCGGATGCGCTGCGCGCCCTTCTGTTTTCATGATCCGGCACACCGCGTCGCAGGCGGCGGCCACGGACGCGAACTCGGCGGCCAGCACCAGCTGCTGCGGCGGCTGCGGCCGCAGCGCCAGGACGGCCCGTACGACGATGCCGAGCGAGCCCTCGGAGCCGACGAACAGGCGGGTCATGTCGTACCCCGCGACCCCCTTCGCCGTACGGCGGCCCGTGGTCATCAGGCGGCCGTCGGCCAGGACGACGTCGAGGCCGAGGACGTACTCCGCCGTCACCCCGTACTTCACGCAGCACAGGCCCCCGGAGGCGGTGCCGATGTTGCCGCCGATCGTGCACATCTCCCAGCTGGAGGGGTCCGGCGGGTAGTACAGGCCGTGTTCGCCCACCGCGCGGGAGAGGGCGGCGTTGATGACGCCGGGCTCGACGACGGCGATGCGGTCGACGGGGTTGATCTCCAGGATGCGGTCCATCTTGGTCAGGGACAGCACGATGCAGCCGTCGGAGGCGTTGGCCCCGCCCGACAGGCCCGTGCGGGCGCCCTGCGGGACCACCGGGACGCGCAGCTCGGTGGCGGTGCGCATGACGTGCTGGACCTCTTCGACGGTGCGCGGCAGCACCACCACGGCGGGGGCGCCGGCCGGGCAGAAGCTGGCCATGTCGTTGGCGTAGGAGGCCGTGATGTCGGGGTCGGTGAGGACGGCCTCGGGGGGCAGCCCCGCGAGCAGCCGCTCGGCGAGGTCACCCCGGGTGCGGTCGGGTGCGGCTTCGGTACGGCTCATGATCACAGCGTGACACCCGGGGCCATCGGTGTGAACCCCGCGTACGGCAGCCGACGTAAGGCGGGTGTGGTCGTCGTGTCGACGCACCGCGTTCACGCACAGTGAGCGCCATGGAGAACGACGCCGTGGAGAACGGACAGGGCACGCGGCCGGGGTTCCCGCGCGTCCGGCGGCGGGTGCTGCTCGCCGCGGTGGCGGGGTGTGCCGTGCTCGGCGGGCTGCTGACACTGCTGCCGTGGGGACCGGGCGGGGCCGGGACCTCCGGGCCGGCACCGGGGTCGCGGGCGCTGGCCGCGGTCACGACGGGCGTGGCGGCCGCGCTGCCCGACCTCGCGGCGCTGATCGACGAGCGGGAGCGGCATCTGCGGGCCCACCCGCAGGACGCCGAGGCGTGGGCGGTGCTCGGCGCGGCGTATGTGGAGCAGGGCCGCCGGACCTCGGACCCGGCGAACTACCCGAAGGCGGAACGGGCGTTGCGTACGTCCCTGAAGGCGCGGGCGAAGAACGCCGGGGCGCTGGACGGCATGGCGGCGCTGGCGAACGCGCGGCGGGACTTCCGGGCCGCGCGCAACTGGAGCGAGGCGGCGCTGAAGGCGGACCGGGGGCGGTGGTCGGCGTATCCGCAGCTGATCGACGCGCAGACCGGGCTCGGTGACTACAAGGCGGCCGAGAAGGCGCTGGACCGGCTGGTGGAGCTGCGCAAGGGGCCGGAGGTGCTGGCGTGGGCGGCCGGCGTGTACCGGGACCGGGGCCGGCGGGAGGACGCGGCGGCCGCGCTGTCGGACGCGGCGGCGGGCGCCGAGGCCCCGGCGGAGCGGGCGGCTTATCTGGAGCGGGGCGGGCAGCTCGCCTTCGAACGCGGTGACCTGGACGTGGCCCTGCGGTACTTCGAGGAGGCGGTGCGGCTCGACCCCGACCAGCGGGCCGCGCTCGCCGGGCAGGGGCGGACACTGGCGGCGCTGGGCCGTACGACGGAGGCGCTGAACGCCTACCGGGCGGCCTTCGCCAAGCAGCCGGCTCCGGAGTACGCGCTGGAGCTGGGCGAGCTGTACGAGTCGCTGGGGCTGGGAGCGGCGGCGCGGGTGCAGTACGACTCGCTGCGGGAGCGGGCGGCCGAGGGCGCGGAGGGCGGGGTGGACGAGGAGCTGGTGCTGGGCCGCTTCGAGGCCGACCACGGCGCCCCGGAGTCCGCCGTGCGGCGGCTGCGGGGCGAGTGGCGCCGGCAGCCGGGGATCGCGGTGGCCGACGCGCTGGGCTGGGCGCTGCACCGGGCCGGCGAGGACGAGGAGGCGCTGAGGTTCGCGCGGGTGGCGACCGACCGGCACCGCGGAGGCGGGGTGCGCAGCGCGCTGTACGTGTACCACCTGGGGATGATCGAGCGGGAGCTGGAGATGCCGGGGGCCGCGCGCCGGCATCTCCAGGAGGCGCTGCGGATCAGCCCCCGCTTCTCGCCGACCCGGGTGCCGCTGGCCGAGCAGGCGCTGCGGGAGCTGGGCGAGCCGTCGGTGGAGGACGTGCCGGGCATGGACGCGGAGTCCGAGGAGGAGTGAGCGCCCCCTTTCAGGGGCGGTGCGGCTTGTAGCAGACCGAGAACTCGCGGGCGCCCACCGCTCCGGACGCGAAGCCCCTGCACAGCCACGGCTTCGGTGTCCGCCGCACCGCGAGGCCCTCCGGCTCGCGGAAGGAGAGCGAGTGACCGGCCTCGGTGCGCTCGCGCTGGACCGGTTCGCCGGTGCGGATGTGCAGGCAGGACACATGGGTGTCGCCGCGGTCGGCGGGCGGGTCGCCCCGCAGGTCGAGCCGGTTCAGACACAGGTCGCCGGCCTCGGAGCCGCCCCGCACGAGCTGCCGGACGTGCAGGTGCTTGTGCACCTCGTCGAGGACGGACGACTGAAGTACGGTCGGCTCCTTGGGCGTGTCCTTCTTCCACAGCCGGCGCTCGGACGCCACGGACAGGTCGAAGCGGTCCGCGGTGTCCCCCACCGGTGTCTCCCTCCGGTCGTGCGGATGCCCCCCGTGACACCCGCACGACTGGAGAGGCTCAGAGGGCCGTCACAGGTTTCCACGCTTGGCCTGCTCCCGCTCGATCGCCTCGAACAGGGCCTTGAAGTTGCCCTTTCCGAAGCCCATCGAACCGTGCCGCTCGATGATCTCGAAGAAGACGGTCGGCCGGTCCTGGACCGGCTTGGTGAAGATCTGCAGCAGGTAGCCGTCCTCGTCGCGGTCGGCGAGGATCTTCAGCTCGCGCAGGGTCTCGACGGGGACCCGGGTGTCGCCGACCCACTCGCCGAGCGTGTCGTAGTACGAGTCGGGGGTGTCCAGGAACTGGACGCCGGCCGCGCGCATCGTCCGTACGGTCGCCACGATGTCGTTCGTGTTGAGCGCGATGTGCTGGACGCCGGCGCCGCCGTAGAACTCCAGGTACTCGTCGATCTGGGACTTCTTCTTGGCGACGGCGGGCTCGTTGATGGGGAACTTGACCTTGAGCGTGCCGTCGGCCACCACCTTCGACATCAGCGCGCTGTACTCGGTGGCGATGTCGTCGCCCACGAACTCCTTCATGTTCGTGAAGCCCATGACCTTGTTGTAGAAGCCGACCCACTCGTTCATCCGGCCGAGTTCGACGTTGCCGACGCAGTGGTCGATGGCCTGGAAGGTGCGGTGGGCGGGCGGTTCGACGATCGGCTTCGCCGCCACGAAGCCGGGCAGGTACGGGCCGTCGTAACCGGTGCGCTCGACCAGGGTGTGGCGGGTCTCGCCGTACGTCGCGATGGCGGCCAGCACGACCGTGCCGTGCTCGTCCTTCACCTCGTACGGCTCGGCCACCGAGCGGGCGCCGTGCTCCAGCGCGTAGGCGTACGCGGCCCGGGCGTCCGGGACCTCGATCGCGAGGTCGACGACGCCGTCGCCGTGCTCGGCCACGTGCTGGGCGAGGAAGTGGCCCCAGGCTGTGGCGGGCTTGATGACGGAGGTGAGGACGAACCGGGCGGAGCCGTTCTCCAGCACATAGCTCGCGGTCTCGCGGCTGCCGTTCTCCGGTCCGGAGTAGGCCACGAGACGCATGCCGAATGCGGTCGAGTAGTAGTGCGCCGCCTGCTTGGCGTTGCCCACGGCGAAGACGACCGCGTCCATTCCCTTGACCGGGAAGGGGTCGGCCTGCCGGGCGGTGTCGGGAGTGTGGTGTGTGGTCTGCGTCATAGGCGCAGCCTCACTCCGATACGGCAAGGTGCGCAATAGTTTGGTTTTTCACTGGTCAATATGTTCAGTGCTGGGTCCGTTTCTGCGGGCTGTCTGTACAGGATGACCACCCCACCAGGGAGGCTGCTGTGGCGATCGATCATCTGGACGGTCGGATCATCGTGCTGCTGGCGCGCGAGCCGCGGATCGGGGTGCTGGAGATGTCCCGGCGGCTGGGGGTGGCCCGCGGGACCGTGCAGGCGCGGCTGGACCGGCTTCAGTCGAACGGAGTCATCCGCGGATTCGGTCCCCAGGTGGAACCGGCCGCGCTCGGCTATCCGGTCACCGCGTTCGCCACGCTCCAGATCCGCCAGGGGCAAGGACCCGACGTACGGGCGCACTTGGCGACCGTGCCGGAGGTGCTGGAGCTGCACACGACCACCGGGACCGGGGACATGATGTGCCGGCTCGTG
Organism: Streptomyces sp. bgisy027; assembly: GCF_057710365.1. Taxonomy (NCBI): domain Bacteria; kingdom Bacillati; phylum Actinomycetota; class Actinomycetes; order Kitasatosporales; family Streptomycetaceae; genus Streptomyces; species Streptomyces sp. bgisy027. The sequence goes on along the minus strand of NZ_JBYIVZ010000044.1, from coordinate 58,125 downwards.
GCGCGCTCCAACGCCGATCTTCAGCGTGTGATCGACCGGGTTGTCGGCTTCGATGGGATCGTCCGGGCCTCCACCGCGATCGTGATGGAGAACCCTGTTCCGCTGCGGATCATCCCGCTGGTGGAGCAGGCGGCACAGGACACGGCCGACAACTAGCCCGCGACCCGGTGGGGTGAGTGCGTGTGAGCTTCTGGGACTACCTGGGCAACCGCCACCAGCAGCTGTTCGCCGACGCCCTCCAGCACGCCAGCGCCGTCCTGCAGTGCATGGTGGTGGCGACCGTGATCGGGGTGCTGATCGGGGTCGTCACCTATCGCAGCGAGTGGGCCGGCAACTTCGCCACACTGACCACCTCGGGCATCCTCACCATTCCGTCGCTGGCCATGATCGGTCTGCTCATCCCGATCGTGGGTCTTGGCGTGGCGCCCACGGTGATCGCGCTGACGCTGTACGGGCTGCTGCCGATCGTGCGCAACTCCATCGTCGGGCTGCGCGGGGTCGACCCGTCCCTGGTGGACGCGGCCAAGGGCATCGGGATGTCCCGGCTCACCCGGCTGCTGAAGGTGGAGCTGCCGCTGGCCTGGCCGCCGATCCTGACCGGGATCCGGGTCGCCACACAGATGCTGATGGGCATCGCGGCGATCGCGGCGTACGCCTCCGGCCCCGGCCTGGGCAATGTCATCTTCCGCGGCCTCGCCTCGCTGGGCAGCGCGAACGCGCTGAACCAGGTGCTCGCGGGCACGGTCGGGATCATCATCCTGGCGCTGCTGTTCGACGCCGCGTACGTCCTGCTCGGGCGGCTGACCATCTCCAGGGGGATCCGTGCCTGAGGACAGCGGCCCGGGCGGCCACCACGGCGCCTCCATCGAGCTGGAGAACCTGTCGAAGCAGTATCCGGGCAGTCCGACGCCGGCCGTCGACAACGTGAACATGGAGATCAAGGCGGGCGAGGTCGTCATCTTCGTCGGCCCCTCCGGGTGCGGGAAGTCGACGACCCTGAAGATGATCAACCGGCTGATCGAGCCGACCGGCGGCCGTATCCGCATCGACGGCGAGGACGTCACCGACATCGACCCGGTGAAGCTGCGCCGCAAGGTCGGCTACGCGATCCAGTCGGCGGGGCTGTTCCCGCACATGACGGTCGCGCAGAACATCGCGCTCGTCCCGAAGATGATCGGCTGGTCGAAGGCCCGGATCGCCTCGCGGGTCGAGGAACTGCTCGATCTCGTCGGGCTGGACGCCGGGGAGTTCCGCGGCCGGTATCCGCGGCAGCTGTCCGGCGGACAGCAGCAACGCGTGGGCGTGGCACGGGCGTTGGCGGCCGATCCGCCGGTGCTGCTGATGGACGAGCCGTTCGGCGCGGTCGACCCGATCACCCGTGATCACCTCCAGGACGAGCTGATCAGGCTCCAGCACGAGCTGCACAAGACGATCGTCTTCGTCACGCACGACTTCGACGAGGCGATCAAGCTCGGTGACCGTATCGCCGTGCTGCGCGAGCAGTCGCACATCGCCCAGTTCGACACCCCCGAGGCGATCCTCACCAACCCGGCGGACGACTTCGTCTCCGGCTTCGTGGGCGCCGGGGCGGCGCTGAAGCGGCTGAACCTGTCCCGGGTGCGGGACGTGGAGATCACCGACTATCCGACGGTGACCGTCGACGACCCGCTCCAGGAGATCTTCAACCGGCTCCGCTCCAGCGGCACCAACGAGATCCTGCTGCTCGACAAGCGGGGCCGGCCCTACAAGTGGCTCCGGCGCGGCGACCTGATGCGGGCCCGGGGTTCGCTGGCGCGGGCCGGGACGCTGGTGAGCGACACGGTGACGCGGGACGCCACGCTGCGGGACGCCCTGGAGGCGGTGCTCACCGACAACGCGGGGCGGGTCGTGGTGACCGGGCGGCACGGTGAGTACACGGGCGTCGTCGACATGGAGACGCTGATGAACTCCGTGCACGAGCTGCTGGACGCCGACCGGCTGGAGGCGCTGGAGGCCCAGCACGAGCTGGAGGGGGCGCGGGCGGAGCGCACGCACGCCGAACAGGAGGGCGAGGGAGGGGGGATGAAGGCGTGAGTACTCCCGAGGCCCCCAGGACGCCCCGGGCGCCGGAGACGTCCTCGGAACCCGATGTTCCCGGGACCGGCGAAGGCGCGGGGTCCGGCGAGGCCGCGTACTCCTCGCACGTGCGGCGCCCGTTCCGGAAGCTGAGCTGGCAGCAGCTGACGATCGTGCCCGCGATGCTGGTGGTGATCCTGCTCGCGACCTGGCTGTGGTTCCAGCAGGCCGACCTCGACGCGGTCTCCGAGAACGCGCTGTCGAACGGTCAGGTCTCCCAGGCCCTGTGGGAGCACATCGAACTCACGGCGATCTCCACCTTCTTCGTACTGATCATCGCGATCCCGCTGGGGATCCTGCTCACCCGGCGGACGTTCCGCAGGGCGACGCCGGTGGCGGTGGCGTTCGCCAACATGGGCCAGGCGACCCCGGCGATCGGGCTGCTCGCGCTGCTGGTGATCTGGCTGGGCATCGGCCGCAGGGCAGCGCTGATCGGCATGATCGCGTACGCCGTGCTGCCCGTGCTGTCCAACACGATGGCCGGTCTCCAGGCGAACGACCCGACCATGCTTGAGGCGGCGCGCGGCATCGGCATGTCGCCGCTGGGGGTCCTGTCCCGGGTGGAACTCCCCCTGGCGGTCCCGCTGATCCTGGCGGGCGTGCGCACGGCCCTGGTCCTCAACGTCGGTACCGCGACCCTGGCGGTGTTCGGCGGGGGCGGCGGCCTCGGCGTGCTGATCACGGCCGGTATCACCAACCAGCGCATGCCGGTCCTGGTCCTCGGCTCGATCCTCACGGTCAGTCTCGCCCTGCTGGTGGACTGGCTGGCGGCGCTGGCGGAAGTGCTGCTGCGGCCGCGGGGGCTGGACCTGTGAGGCGGCCGACGGTCCTGTGGACGGCCGGGCTGCTGGTGGCGGCCGCCGGGTGCGGTCTGACCAGCGGCTCCCCCATGGTCGACGACGTACGGCCCGGGACGATCGGCCGGGGCGAGCCGCTGAAGGGCGCCGAGCTGACGGTGACGTCGAAGTCGTTCACCGAGCAGCTCATCCTCGGCGCGATCATGGGCATCGCGTTCCAGGCGGCCGGCGCGGACGTGCTCGACCGCACCGGCATCCAGGGGTCCATCGGCAGCCGGGAGGCGGTCCGCAAGGGCGACGCGGACGCCGGGTACGAGTACACGGGCACGGCCTGGATCACGTATCTCGGGCACAGCGATCCCATCACCGACCCGCAGGCGCAGTGGGAGGCGGTGCGCAAGGAGGACGCGAAGAACGGACTGACCTGGCTCGCGCCGTCCGCGCTGGACAACACCTACGCGCTGGCGATGAACCAGGACAACCACAGGAAGTACGGCACGAACGACCTCTCGGAGGTCGCCGCGCTGTCGAAGTCCGACCCCGCGGCGGTGACGCTGTGCGTGGAGGTCGAGTTCGCCAACCGGGCGGACGGGCTGCCGGGGATGCAGAAGGCGTACGGCATGAGCATCCCGACGAAGAACATCACCCAGATGGACACCGGCATCATCTACACCCAGGTCGCCAAGGGGACGTGCACCTACGGCGAGGTCTTCACGACCGACGGCCGCATCAAGTCCATGAACCTCGTGGTCATGGACGACGACAAGCACTTCTTCCCCAACTACAACGCGGCCCCGGTGATCAACACCAAGACCCTGAAGAAGTGGCCGGCCATCACGGAGGTCCTCGACCCGATCACCGAGAAACTGAACAACTCCGTCGCCCAGGACCTGAACGCGAAGGTGGACGTGGACGGCGAGGATCCGCATCAGGTGGCGCTGGACTGGATGAAGCGGGAGGGGTTCGTGAAGTAGGGGACGACGCCCGTTCGCTGCGCGGACCCGCGCATCCCCTGAGGATGGAGCTGCTCGGCGCTGCGGCCGACGCCTTTCCGGGACCTGCACTCCCCGATCGGCCGCGCTCGCGCACTAGCAGCTCGGCACGGAACCCTTCCCCGACTCCAGGGACTGCAGTGCGCTCACCGCGCCTTTCAGGGTGGTCACCGGTACCAGGCGCAGGCCCTTGGGGAGTTCGGCCTTCGCGTCGCCGCACTCTTCCCTGGGGACCAGGAAGACCGTGGCGCCGTCACGGTCGGCCGCCTGGGTTTTCAGGGAGACGCCGCCCACCGCGCCGACCTTGCCGGCGGGATCGATCGTGCCGGTGCCGGCGATGGTGCGGCCGCCGGTGAGGTCGCCGCCGGTGCCGTCGCCGTTGAGCTTGTCGATGATGCCGAGGGAGAAGAGGAGGCCGGCGCTGGGGCCGCCCACGTCCGCGAGCTTCAGGGTGACCTTGACGTCCTTGTCGTTCAGGTCGAGGTAGTTCAGCGCGGCCTCGGTCGCGTCGTCCTGCGACTCCCGCATCTGCTCGGTGTTGAACTGCTCGATCTCCCGCGTGCTGCGCCCGCTCGGATAGACCGAGTCACGCGGCATGACCGCCTTGTCCGTGCTGAACCACGCGTCGATGACATCGCCGAGCGAGACGTCCGCGTCGGGCGAGGTCGCCTCGATCGTCGTCATGCGCAGCTGGCCGGTGGTGTCCCGGGTCGGCGCACCGGAGATCGTGATCACCTGCTCGCCCCTGTTCTCGCCCAGCACGTCCGCCGTCAGGCCGGGCTGCGTCAGCGAGAACGGCAGTGGCGCGAAGGCCGCCGTGGCGAGCAGGGCCACGACCGGGAGAGCGCAGACGGCGATGGCCCGGGGGCGCGTGAGACGAGAGAACACGGGATCAATCTAACGTGACGGCGGGTTCCGGCCAGGCGCAGGTCGGAGCTGCCCAGGCTGCCCCACCGAGGTCACGGACCAGGGCTGGTCAGGTCACGTACAGGTCTCGCCGCTCCCGGGTGAAGCGCCGCAGGGCCTCCGGCAGCGGCCGCACCCCGATGCCCGGCGTCCGCGGCACCGGCAGATGCCCGTCCACCAGCACGAACGGCTCGGTGATGTCCTCGGCGAAGTAGCGGCCGGACGCGGAGGTGTCCCCGGGCAGCGTGAAACCGGGCAGGGCGGCCAGCGCCAGGTTCGCCGCCCGGCCGATCCCCGTCTCCAGCATGCCGCCGCACCACACCGGCACCCCGTGCGCGTGCGCCACGTCGTGCACCCGCCGCGCCTCCAGGTATCCCCCGACCCGCGCGGGCTTGACGTTGACCACCCGGCAGGCGTCCATCGCGATGGCGGAGGCGGTGTCGCGGGCGTTGTGCAGGGACTCGTCCAGGCAGACGGGCGTCGTGACGCGCTGCTGGAGGCGGGCGTGGGCGTACAGGTTGTTCTCGTCCAGCGGCTCCTCGATCAGCAGCAGCCCGAACTCGTCCAGCCGCCGCAGGTGCTCGGCGTCCGCGAGGGTGTACGCCGTGTTGGCGTCGACCTGGAGCGGCAGGTCCCACCCGAAGCGGTCCCGCACCGCCCGTACGGGTTCGAGATCCCACCCCGGCTCGATCTTCAGCTTGATCCGCACGTATCCCTCGGCGAGATAGCCCTCGACGGCGTCCAGCAGCTCGGCGAGCGTGCGCTGGATCCCGACCGACACCCCGGCCGGCACCCGCTCGCGCACCGCCCCGAGATACGTGGCCAGCGACATCCCGTACGACCGCAGCTCCGCGTCCAGCACCGCCGTCTCCAGCGCCGCCTTCGCCAGCTCGTGACCCTTGACGCCGGCCATCGCGGGCCCGAGGCGGGCCCCGGCGAGCACGGGGAGCGCGGCGACGCGCGGCAGCAGGAAGTCCCGCAGCACGATCTCCGCGCCGGCCACGAACTCCGAGCAGTACCCCGGCTCCGGGTCCGCCGCGAACTCCGACCAGCCCTCGGCGGCGTCGGTGACGACGTGCAGCAGGAAGGTGTCCTTCGTCGTCATCGTGCCGAAGGACGTACGGAAGGGGCTGACCAGCGGAATCGCCACATGGACGATCTCGACGCGTTCGAGCTTCACGAAGCGGCCTCCCGGCGGGTGAGCGTGTACCAGCCGTCCCGAGACATACCCGTTGCGAGGAATCCGTCCGCGAAGGCCTTCGTGAAGACGTCCCGTACGGCCCGCCGCCAGCGCAGCGCCAGCTGGGCATCGGCGGCCCGCAGCGCCACGACGTCGTCCGGCACCCGGCACCAGACGTGCCGGTCGGAGACGTCGCGGCGGGCGAGCGGGCCGCCGTCGGGGGCGGTGTGGGTGGTGGGCGCGGCCTCGCGCTCGGCGGGTCCCGCGACGCCTTCGTGCCGCCCCGGCTCGATCAGGTCCCAGCTCACCGCGAGCCGGTCGGTCTCGTCGCCGTCGTTCACGCCGTCCGCCATGGGGCCGTAGAAGTCGACGAGGTACTCGGTGCCCTCGGCGCCCAGCTTGACGAAGTTGAAGCGCGCGTTGCGCCCGACCAGCGGATCGAAGGTCCAGCGCATGGTGCGTGCCCCCAGCTCCACCGCCCACGCGCGCTGCGCCTCCTTGAGCCGCACCCCCAGCCCCCGTTCGGCGGCGGCCAGCACGGAGTACACCTCTCTCGACAGCGGCGGCCCGAACACGGCCACACAGGCACCGGCGAGCCGCTCCCCCTCGAACGCGGCGTGCACGGCCCCGCCCGCGTGGGCGATGCTGTGCAGTGTCTCGGGCAGTAAGGGCGGTGCGGTGCGGGGCGTCTGCCATACGTCGCTGAAGTAGTCGGCGACCGCGGCGAACCCGGCAACGTCGTGAACCGTGCGGATGCTGAGTGAGGTCATGGGTCGAGTGTCGGAGGTGGCACGAGCCCTGCCTAGAGCGCCTACGCACCACAGTGCGCACGGCCCGGCCACCACCCCGTCACGGCCCTGCGGTCAGCGGCCGGCTCTGCCACCACCCGTCACGGCCCCTGCCGCCATCGGCCGGCCCGGCCACCACACGTCACGGCCCCTGCCGTTCAGCGACCGGCCCAGCCACCGTCGATCACGGCCCTCGCCGTTCAGCGACCGGCCCAGCCACCACCCATCACGGCCCCTGCCGCCAGCGGTCAGCCCAGCTACCGCCCATCACGGACCCCACCGCCAGCGGTCAACCCGGCCACCGCCCATCACGGCCCTTGCCATTCAACGGCCGGCCCAGCCACCGTCGACCACGGCCCCTGCCGCCGACGGTCAAACCCAGCCACCACCCATCACGGCCGCTGCCGCCAGCGGTCAACCCAGCCAACACCCATCACGGCCCCCACCGTCAGCGCAGGGCCTCGGCCACCTCCTTGGCGGCGTCCACGACCCGCGGTCCCACCCGCTCCGGCACCGAGTCGGCCAGCATCACCACACCCACGCTGCCCTCGACCCCGGTCACCCCGAGCAGCGGCGCGGCGGCCCCGCTGGCTCCCGCCTCCAGTTCACCGTGGGTCAGCGTGTAGCCGGGTTCATCCGTCGACTGCTGCCGGGCGGAGAGTATGGCCCGGCCCGCGGCACCGCGGTCCAGTGGGTGCCGGAATCCGGCCCGGTAGGCCACGTGGTAGTCGGTCCAGGTCGGCTCGACCACGGCGACGGCGAGCGCCTCCGTGCCGTCCACCAGCGTCAGATGGGCCGTCGCCCCGATGTCCTCGGCGAGCGAGCGCAGCGCCGGCAGCGCGGCCTCGCGCACCAGAGGGTGCACCTGTCGGCCCAGTCGCAGCACCCCGAGTCCGACCCGGGCGCGGCCGCCCAGGTCGCGGCGTACGAGGGCGTGTTGTTCCAGCGTGGCGAGGAGCCGGTACACAACGGTCCGGTTCACGCCCAGTTTGTTGGAAAGCTCGGTGACGGTCAGCCCGTGGTCCGTATCGGCCAGCAGTTTGAGGACACGCAGTCCCCGGTCGAGCGTCTGAGAGGTCTCCGCGGTCACGACGCCCACTCCTTAGTGGTGAGGTCGGCGGCCCCCTCGCGGCGGATGCGTCACCGAGTCCCGTCGGTGACGCGCTACAGAGGCCGCCGATCGGCCTGCGGTCCGGCATTCCGGACCGCGTCGCTTCACGGCTGCGCTCCGCGGCGGCGCTGCCACGGGGCGTGTGCGTAGGCGGACATTAGCGAAGCCGGTTCGCTGAGCGGAAGGCTCCGTCCAGAATCCGGGCATCGGCCGGTACGGACCACGCCCGTTCATCCTGATATGTACGGCACGCACAGCGCTCCGAGGAGGCGCGAAGCGCCCTGAGGAGCGGGCCTGGCGGGCTGCCGCGCCTTCGGGGCGCGCGGGGAACTGCGCGACCAGCCCCCACCGGCCCGCGCCCGAACCGCAAACGGCGCCCCTCGACCCGCGGCGTCACTTCATCCGCGTGGCCCACTCCTGCACCTTGGAGATCCGCTGCCGCAACTGCCCGGCGGTGGCCTCCGCACTCGGCGGCCCCCCGCACACCCGTCGCAGCTCGGTGTGGATCACCCCGTGCGGCTTGCCGCTCTGATGCACATACGCGCCGACCATCGTGTTGAGCTGCTTGCGCAGCTCCATCATCTCCTTGTGCGAGACGACGGGCCGCCGCTCGGCGGGCAGCTCCAGCAGATCCGCCTCGGAGTCCGGCTTCTTACGGCTGTGCGCGATCTGCCGCGCCTGCCGCTTCTGGAGCAGCATCTGCACCTGATCGGGCTCCAGCAGCCCCGGGATCCCGAGGTAGTCCTGCTCCTCCTCGCTGCCCGGGTGGGCCTGCATGCCGAACTCGGCACCGTCGTAGAGGACCCGGTCGAAGACGGCCTCCGACTCCAGCGCCTCGAAGGAGAACTGCTCCTGCTCGCCGGTGTCCTCGTCCTGCTCCTTGTTCGCCTCCTCCATCTCCTTCTCGGACTCGGCGTACGGGTCCTCCTCGCCCTCCTTCTTCGGCTTGTCGAGGGCGTGGTCCCGTTCCACCTCCATCTCGTTGGCGAAGGTGAGCAGGTCGGGGACGGTCGGCAGGAACACGGACGCGGTCTCGCCGCGCCGCCGGGACCGCACGAAACGACCGACGGCCTGGGCGAAGAAGAGGGGCGTGGAGATGGTGGTGGCGTACACGCCGACGGCGAGCCGGGGGACGTCGACGCCCTCCGACACCATCCTCACCGCGACCATCCAGCGGTCGTTGTTGCCGCTGAAGTCGTCGATCCGCTGGGACGCCCCGGCGTCGTCGGAGAGGACGAGGGTCGCCCTGCTGCCGGTGATCTCGCGGATGAGCTTGGCGTAGGCGCGCGCGGAGTCCTGGTCGGAGGCGATGACGAGGGCGCCGGCGTCCGGGATGCCCTTCCTGACCTCGGTCAGCCGCTGGTCGGCGGCGCGCAGCACGCTCGGCATCCACTCGCCGCGCGGGTCGAGGGCGGTGCGCCAGGCCTGCGAGACGGCGTCCTTGGTCATGGGCTCGCCGAGCCGCGCGGCGATCTCATCGCCGGCCTTGGTGCGCCAGCGCATGTTGCCGCTGTAGCTCAGGAAGATGACCGGCCGGACGACATGGTCGGCGAGCGCGTTGCCGTATCCGTACGTGTAGTCGGCTGCGGACCGCCGGATCCCGTCGTTCCCCTCCTCGTACGTCACGAAGGGAATGGGGTTGGTGTCGGACCGGAACGGCGTACCGGTGAGGGCGAGTCGCCGCGTGGCCGGCTCGAAGGCCTCGAGGCAGGCCTCGCCCCAGGACTTGCTGTCACCGGCGTGGTGGATCTCGTCGAGGATGACGAGGGTCTTGCGCTGCTCGACGCGGTTGCGGTGCAGCATGGGCCGTACGCCGACACCGGCATAGGTCACGGCGACGCCCTGGTAGTCCTTGCCGAGCGGGCCGGCGCTGTACTCCGGGTCGAGCTTGATGCCTATGCGCGCCGCCGCCTCCGCCCACTGCTTCTTCAGGTGCTCGGTCGGCGCGACCACGGTGACCTGCTGCACGACATGGTGGTGCAGCAGCCAGGAGGCCAGGGTGAGGGCGAAGGTCGTCTTGCCGGCGCCCGGCGTGGCGACCGCGAGGAAGTCACGCGGCTGCTCCTGGATGTACTTCTCCATCGCGCCCTGCTGCCAGGCACGCAGCTTGCTGGCGGTGCCCCAGGGGGCGCGGCCGGGGAAGGCGGGGGACAGATGGTGCGAGGAGGAGGCGGCGGTGGTAGTCACGGTCTCCGTAAAGGGGTTGGGCGGCTCGGCTACGTATGACAACCGGGCCACCCTACCGGCGCCCCGACGGTGCCCGGGCGCGGACGAGGCCGCGTCACACACGGGTGGGACCGACGTCACAACCGGCGCAGCCGCCCCGCGATCACTGCGATGTCGCTCTCGTCACCGGAGGCGACATCGATGACGAGGGCGTACGCGAGCAGAGGAGGCCGCGCCCGCCCTGGTGATCTCGAATCTGCCGAGCACGTCCCCCAAGCCGGGCGACGTGTACGACGAGAACGTCGTCATCACCAACAAGGGCACCGCGGCCGCGGACGGCGTCACCTTCCGGGTCCGGCTCACCCCCACCACGGGCGGCAACGACCACGAGGGCCAGTCCACCGGCGGCACGGGCTCCACCGGCGGCTCCGGCGCCACGTCGGCCGGCACCTCGACCGGCGGTTCCTCCACCGGTTCCGTCGAGGGCAACCTGGCGAGCACCGGCTCCGACGGCACCCCGCTGATCGCCGGTGCGGCGGCCGCCGCGGCGGCCCTCGGCGGCGGACTGATCCTCGCCGTGCGCCGGCGCCCGGTGACCGCGGCCAAGTCCTCCTGACCGTCCGGTCGTCCTGAGGATCTCTTCCCCGACGCCGGCATCGGGCCGGGCGGCTCCCGGCCGGATACCGGCGTCAGTCGTACGCGGTCACGCCATCCGCACCGGCTGGCGCGGCCCGCCCACCGATTCGAGCACCCCGCTCGCCTCGTCCTGGAACACCTCGGTCCAGTAGTGCCGGCCGTCCCTGCCCGCCCTGGTGCCGGTCGGGTCGACCGTCGACAGGACCTGGAGCATGGTCATGGCCAGCTGGTCGTAGGCGTCGCTGGTGAGCGCGTGCCCGGACTCCTCGTCCATCGCCTGCTCGCGGTGCAGCAGCCAGAGCGTGAAGGCCAGCGTCGAGACGTCCGTATTGAGCGGGAACAGTCTCGCCTCGGACTCGCTCCAGTTCAGCACCGCACCCGACTCGCCGTCGACGACCAGGCTGTTGTCCTCGACGAGATGGCCGAGGCGGATCAAGTGATCGGCGCGGGCGGGGAGTTCGGCTTCAGGGTCGACCTCGGCGTAGTACTCGGCCAGCGTCGGCAGGGAGACGTCCGGGTCGAGGGAGAACAGGAAGCCGTCCTCGGGCAGGCCCACTTCGCGCAGGAAGCGGCGCGTCGGCTCGTGGGTGAGCGTGCCGGGGAAGTCGACGTCCTCGAAGCGCACCACCTGGCGCCGGCCGAACTCCTCGTCCAGCAGCCGCGCCGGCAGGTCCAGGGCGAGCCCCGACACCCCGGCCCGGCCGGCGACGAGCGCCAACGGCCGGATCAGCGCGGCCATCCTCCAGAACGGCGCGGGCTCACCGCCCGTGCCCTCCTCGAACACCGCCAGCAGATGCCGGGAGGCCTCCGCCACCGCCTTGGGGCCGTACCGGCCGACGTAGGAGGCGAACTGGCCGCGCAGGCCCGCCAGTTCGTCCGTGGCCTCCGCGAAGCGCACCAGGGTCCGCAGGGACGGCGCCAGGGGGCGGCGGTCCATCAGGTCGGGGCGGTCGTGCAGGAAGTGCGTCGTCGAGATCTCCCCCGTGATGCCGTCCAGCAGGACGGACTCCGTCTCCAGGCCGCCGGGACCGAGCAGCCCGCCTATCACCAACTGGTCCCTGAGCCCGGCCGCCAGCCGGTCCTCGGGGTCGCCCGTCGAGTCCGCGACCGTCCGCAGACCGTCACGGCCGAGCTCGGCGAAGGTCAGCACACCGCTGTCGCCGGGCAGTCCGGGTCCGGTCAGCCAGCGTCGCGTCGACGCGTGCGTGACGTACGGATCCAGCTCGGCCTCGGTCAGGACGATCGCTGCCTCGGCGACGTGAGTCGTGGTCGTCGTGCTCATGGCTCCCCCGCATGCGCTTTCTCGCCACCCCGGGCACGACACGGCCTGCCGACCGGCCCGTCGGACCCGGCCGCCGTCCCCACTGCCCAGAACACTACGCGCCACCACTGACAACGCCCCGGGACCAGCACACCCACTGACAGCGCTTCACATCAGTAGACGCTCGACACACCCCGGAACGTTCCCTCTTCGCTGGAATCGCTCCCACGAGCTCCGCCGGCGAGCGGGACGAACCGGGAATCCGGCGCACATCGGGAACGTCCGTGGTCCTGCCGGCCGGACCGGTCGGCCGACCGGCCGGCTCACTGCGCGTTGACCACCGCGGCCTGCGGCCGGATCGGCAGCCGGTTCACGGGACGGCCCGTCGCCGCGCGCACGGCCGACGCGACGGCCGCCGGCGACGTCACCACCGGCACCGCGCTGACCGCCTTCGCGCCGAAGGGCGCGACCACGTCCCGCTCCTCGACCAGCTTCACGATCCGGATGTCGGGGGCGTCCAGGGCCGTCGGCAGGGAGTAGCCCGTCAGATCAGGGTGCCGGATCAGGCCGCGTGCCGAGCGCAGGTTCTCCGTGAGCGCTATGCCCACGCCCTGCGTCACGCCCGCCTCGATGCGCGCCTGAAGCTGCGCGGGGTTCAGCACCCGCCCGACGTCCTGGGCCAGCGCCAGCTCGACCACGCGCACCGAGCCCAGCTCGATGTCGACGTCGACCACCGCGCGGATCGCGCAGAAGGACATGCCCACGAAGGCGTCGCCCTGGCCGGCGTCGTTCAGCGGTTCGGTCGGATGCGGCCGGCACTGGGCCGTCGCCCACAGCTCCTTGCCGTCCATCGCCTCGGTGACGGTGGTCGACAGGACGCCGTCGTACGACGTGATCTTGCCGTCGGTGATCTGGAGCAGCTCGGTGGACATGCCGAACTTGTGCGCCAGGGGCTGGAGCAGCTGCGTACGGACCATCTTGGCCGCCCGCTCCACCGCGCCGCCCGACACCCAGGTGTGACGGCCGCGGCAGCCGGCGCCCGCCGGGGGCTGGTCGGTGTCCACGGGTGCCACGTGCACCTCGTCGATGCCGAGGGTCTCCTGGACGATCTGCCGGGCCAGCGTCGTGAAGCCCTGGCCGGTCTCGACGGCCGCGCACAGCACCGTCGCCACGCCGTCGTGGACCTTCACGGTCGCCGTGGAGACCTCGTCCGCGCCCTCGGCCCCGAGCATGTGCACCATGCCCAGGCCGTAGCCCACGCCCCGGCGCACGGCACCCGGTTCGCCCGCGCCCTCGGGGCCGCCGGGCAGCAGCCACTCGTCCTCGGGGGTGTCCTTGGGCAGGGCCGGAAGCGGGTAGTCCCGTACGGCCTGCAAGAGCTCCGCCACCGGGGCCGGGCAGGTCACCGTCTGGCCCGTCGGCAGGACGTCACCGGTGGCCAGCGCGTTGCGCAGGCGCAGCTCGGCCGGGTCGACGCCGAGCTTCTTGGCCAGCTTGTCCATCTGCGCCTCGTAGGCGGCGCAGACCTGCATGGCGCCCTCGCCGCGCACATGGCCGGAGGGCGGGTTGTTGGTGCGTACGGCCCAGCCCTCGATGAAGGCGTTCGGGACGACGTACGGACCGCAGGCGAAGCCGACGGCGGCGGCCAGTGCCTCGGCGGAGGTGTCGGCGTAGGCGCCCGCGTCCAGCAGGATCTGCGCCTCGACCTTGACCAGCTTGCCCTCGGTGTCCGCGTGGTGGCGGTACCGCAGGAGGGTCGGGTGCCGGTGGGTGTGGCCGAGGAAGGACTCCTCGCGCGTGGCCGTCAGCTTCACCGGGCAGCCGGTCTTCAGCGCCAGCAGGCCGAGCGGGAGTTGGAAGCCCTGGTCCTCGCGGTCGGCGGTGGCGCCGGGCACGCCGGTGACGACGACCTTGACGCGCTCGGGCTCCAGGCCGTAGCAGGCGGCGGCCCGGTCGCGGTCGGTGTGCGGGTCGGTGGAGGCGAGGTAGAGCTCCACGCCGCCGTCGGGCCGCGGCACGGCGAGCCCGGCCTCGGCGCCGATCGGGGCCGGGTCCTGGCGGCCGATGCGGTACAGGCCCTCGACGACGATGTCGCCGGCCGCGTCCGGGTCGCCGTGGCGCAGCGGGATGTGCCGGATCAGGTTGCCGTCGGGGTGCAGCGGCTCGGCCTCGAAGGCCTGCTCGGGGTCGGTCACCGGGTCGAGCGTCTCGTACTCGACGATGACGGCCGCGGCGGCCAGCCGCGCGGTGTCCGGGTGGTCGGCGGCGACGGCGGCGATGGGCTCGCCGTGGTGGCGTACGACCTCGGAGGCGAAGACCGGGCGGTCGGCCTTGCCGCGCCCGAGCAGCGGGCTGCCCGGCACGTCCTCGTGCGTGACGACGGCCCGAACGCCGGGCATCTCGCGCGCGTGGGCGGTGTCGATGGACTTGATGCGCGCGTGCGGGTGCGGCGAGCGCAGTACGGCCGCCCACAGCAGGCCCTCGGCCCACAGGTCGGCCGCGTACGGGAACGTGCCCTCGGTCTTGGCACGGGCGTCGGCGGCCTGCAGGGAGGCGCCGAGGCCGTGCGGGATCGGCTCGGGGGCGGGTGCTGCCTCCGCGGCTGTGGTCGCGGTGGCGGCTTCGTTGCTCACGCCTGGCCTCCGTCCTGGCCGTACGCCTGGTCATGCGATCCCCTGGCGCCGCGCGGCTCGAACGCCGACGGGTGCACCCCGCCGGCCCCCGGGCCCGCCTGGTGAGGGATACGCGGCTCGTCCCCGTCCTGTTCGCCGTCGTCGGCCCCGGTGTGCGCCTCGCGCTCGGCGACGACTTCCTTGACGGCGTCCACCACGCCCCGGTAGCCGGAGCAGCGGCACAGGTTGCCGCACAGTGCCTGGCGGGTCTCCAGCTCGGTCGGCGCCGGGTTGCCCTCCAGCAGGTCGTGCACGGTCATCGCCATGCCCGGCACGCAGAAGCCGCACTGCACGGCGCCGCAGCGTGCGAGTGCCCGCTGCACGTCCGAGGGCTGTCCGTCGGCGGCCAGGCCCTCGACGGTGCGGACCTCGCTGCCGGCGGCGGTCACGGCGGGCACCAGGCAGGACGCGACGAGCCGTCCGTCGACCTGCACGTTGCAGGCGCCGCACTCGCCCTGCGAGCAGCCGTCCTTGGCGCCCGCGAGGCCGAGCCGTTCGCGCAGCACGTAGAGCAGCGACTCGCCGATCCAGGCGTCCGAGACGGGCCGGTCGGCGCCGTTGACGCGCAGGACGTAGGAGGCCAGGGGGTGTTCCTCGCCGGGCAGCGGCGGCGCGTCGGCGGCCTGCTCGGAGTCCTCGGCGGCCTCGGTGCCCGACTCGCCGTCGGGTGCGCTCTCGGCGGAGGGCTCCGCGGGGCCCTGGGGGGCCTCTGCGGCGGGTGGGGCGTCCGTGGCGTCGGAGTCGGCCTCGCCGGCCCCCGGAGCGGCCTGTGAGGGCTCTGGAGCGCTTTCGGCGGAGTCGGCGGCGGGCCGCTCGGAGCGGCTCGGGGCGAACGCGCCGGGCTCCACACGCGCGTGGGGCTCCGCGCCGGGTGCCGCGGACGGGTCGTCGTCCCGGCCGAACGCGGCGGACGCGGGCCCGGTTCCGACGGGCCGCCGGACGGGGTGCCCGCCGGCGGGTGCGGCGTGCGGGTCGTCGGCGTGCGGTCCCGGCTGTCCGGGAGCGTGCTCGGCATCGGTGGGGCGCGCGGGCGCGGTTCCCAGCGCCTCGGCGGCCGCGGCTTGCGCCTGCTGTCCCCAGGGCTGCCCGGTCGCCTGCGTCGCCCACGGTGCGGCCGCGCCGCCCGGCAGCGTGGCCGGCGGGGTGCCGCCGCCCCACTGCTCGACGAGCGAGGACGTGGTGAACTCGCCGGATTCGTCCGGAAGGTCGCCTCCGGCGACGGGGATCGACCACTGCCCGGTGACGTCCTGACCGGACGCGCCGGTGTCCTGGCCCGCCGGGGTCTCGGAGAAGTTCCACTGCTGGGTGGCGCCGGGGTGGTACGTGAACCGGTCGCCGCCCGGCTCCTGCGGGGCGTTCGGGTCGGGCCAGCGGTCGCCCTCGGCGGGGGTGCCGGCGGCGGGCCAGCCGCCGGGGGCCGCGGGGTCGGTGCCGGCGCCCGGCGCGACCGTTATCTGCGGCGGGACGTACCCGTGGCCGGGCGCGGCGAGCGGGCTGTCGGAGTTGGCCAGGAGGGCGTCGATGCCCCCTTCGGGGAGCTTGACGAAGGCGGTGGCGCCGTCGTCGTACTCGCCCTGGGGCAGCGGGTCCCAGCGGCCCGCGCCCTGGGGCGTGCCCCCTTCGTGCCGGTCGTCGGTCACGACAGCGCCCTCCCCAGTGCTCGTCGGGCCAGCGCGGCGACGGTGCGCCGCAGGTGCAGTACGGCGGGCGGATGCTGAGTCACGGAGCCGTCCTCGGCCGGGGCCGGGTCGGGGATGCAGGCCGCGGCGACGTACTCACCGAAGGCGTTGAGCGCCTCGGGGACGACCGCGCGGTTGTTGTCCCAGTCGATCAGCTGGGCGACCCACTGCTCGGCCTCCAGGGGCCTGAGCGGCATCGGCGCTATGGCACCGACGGCGCACCTGACTCCGCGCCGGGCGGGGTCGAGCACGACCGCGACGGAGGCCATGGCGCGCCCGGGGCCGGTGCGGCCGGTGGCCTTGAGGAAGACCTGCGGGGCGTGCAGCAGCGGCACGCGCACGTAGCCGATGAGTTCGCCGGCGCGCAGCATCTCCATGCCCGCCAGCAGGTGGGACACCGGGATCTCCCGGCGGGCTCCGCCCGGGCCCGCGACGATCAGGGTCGCTTCCAGAGCGGCGAGCACCGGCAGCGCGTCACCGGTCGGGGAGGCCGAGGCGATGTTGCCGCCGAGGGTGCCGGCATTGCGGATCTGCGGCGGGCCCGCCGCGCGCGCGGCGGCGGCGAGCGCCGGGATGAGGGCCGCGAAGTCGGGGCGGCCCATGCGCGCGTGCGTGAGGCCCGCGCCGAGCAGCGCGTGGCCGTCCTGGTACTGCCAGCCGCGGATCTCGCTGATCCGGCCGAGGCCGACCAGCGCGGCGGGCCTGAGCTGCCCGGAGTTGACGGCGGCCATGAGGTCGGTGCCGCCCGCCACGGGCACGGCGGCGGGCATGGCGGCGAGTGCCGCCACGGCTTCGTCCAGCGTCGTGGGCAGCGTCACGGCCTGCGCCGCCTGCGGTGCGTGCGTGGTCAAACCGGCTGCCCCTTCCCGCTGCCCCACCTGGTCCCGCCTGTGTTGCCGTACGGTACGTGCTGACAGGGCGGACGTGGCAACTCTGGCACATCTTCGCAGGGCACGAAGACAGGGGTCCGCTAGGAGGCATTCGCCCACCTGATCAGGGAGATGGTCCGTTTTCGCACGGCATCTCCCGGCATCACCAGTGCGTACCGATTGACACTCTTCGGTGACCCCTTGCCGGTTTTTTCCATTATCTGTTCGGGGGCGGGCCGTCGATCGGCCGGCCCGGCACTCCGGGCCTCCGCTGCCAGGGCCGCGGTCCCGTGGGTGGCCGGTACGCGACCCCCATGGCGTCAAGTCGCCCGTAGTGGGCGGCCAGTCGGCGCTCGAAGCCCGCGAAGTCCCGTTCCGCCGGGGCGGGCAGACCGCTCCAGGCCACCTCGGCGAAGGCGGCGAGGCGCGGAAACGCCTGGTAGTCGACGCGCGCCCGGTCCTCCATCACCTCGGTCCACAGGTTGGCCTGCGTGCCGAGCACGTGCCGGGCCTCGTCGGGCGTCAGCTCCGCGGGAACGGGCTCGAACCGGTAGACGTCCTCCAGGGTGCGCACGTAGCCGATCGGCACCGGCTCGTCGGCGCCCGCGTCCTGACGGTGGTCCAGATACACGCGCTGCTCCGGGCACATGACGACGTCGTGACCCGCGCGGGCCGCCGCGACCCCGCCCGCATATCCGCGCCACGACGAGACGGCCGCGCCTTTCGCGAGTCCGCCCTCCAGAATCTCGTCCCATCCGATGAGCCGGCGCCCGCGCGCGGTGAGCCAGCTGTCGAAGTGGCCGATGAACCACGCCTGGAGCTCGTCCTCGTCCTTCAGCCCGAGTTCCCTGATGCGCTCCTGCGCGGTCGGCGACTGCCGCCACTGGTCCTTGAGGCATTCGTCGCCGCCGACGTGAATGAACTCCGAGGGGAACAGCTCCAGGACTTCCTCGAACACCCCCTCGTAGAAGCGCAGGGTGTTGTCAGTGGGGGCGAGTACGTTCGGATTGATCCCCCAGGTGTCCCAGACGGAGAGGGCGGTGGTGTCGATGACGTCGGTGTTGCCGAGTTCCGGGTACGCGGCGATGGCGGCCTGCGAGTGTCCGGGTACGTCGATTTCCGGGACCACGGTGATATGCCGCTCGGCGGCGTACGCGACGATCTCGCGGATGTCGTCCTGGGTGTAGTAGCCACCGTGCGGCTTCTCCTCCCACAGCGGGGATGCCCGATGGCCGAATTTCGTGCGGGCCCGCCAGGAGCCGGCCTCGGTGAGCCGGGGGTACTTCCTGATCTCGACGCGCCAGCCCTGGTCGTCCGTCAGATGGAAGTGGAAGACGTTCAGTTTGTGCGCGGCCAAGAGGTCCAGGTAGCGCAGTACGCCGTCCTTGGGCATGAAGTGCCGGGCCACGTCGAGCATGACGCCGCGCCAGCGGAACCGGGGGGAGTCCTGGATCTCCGTCAGGGGCAGCCGCCACGTACGGCCGGGAAGGGGTGCGCGCCGGAAGGCGTCGGGGCCGAGAAGCTGCAGCACCGTCTGGGCGCCCCAGAAGACACCGGCGGGCGAGCCACCCCTGATGTGGACGCCATGAGGGGCGACGACCAGGCGGTAGCCCTCGGCGTCGAGGCCGGGACGGACGGACAGGTGCAGGACGTCGTGCTCGTCCCCCTTCTTGGGCGGCAGCGCGAGCCCGGTCGCCGCGCCGAGCGTCGCACGCAGCCACCGCGCGGTGTCCTCGGTACCCGGCCCGGCCTCGATCCCGCAGCCGGCGCCGAGTTCGAAGAAGCCCCCGGCCCGCTCCGTCCGGTGAGGCAGTGGAATGAGATCCATGAATGATCAGGCCTTTCAGTCCTTGACCGCGCCGCCCAGCCCCGACACCAGCCGTCGCTGCACGAGCACGAAGAAGATCAGTACCGGAATCGTCATCACCGTGGAGGCCGCCATCACACCGCCCCAGTCCGGCTCGTCCGGCTTGTAGAAGACGAGCAGGGCCATCGGCAGGGTGGACTGCGAGGTGTCGCTGATGATGAAGGACTTGGCGAACAGGAAGTCGTTCCAGGCCGAGATGAAGGAGAAAACGCTTGTGGCGACCAACCCCGGGAAGACCAGCGGGAAAAGGATCTGCCACAGGAATCGCGACCGGCTCGCCCCGTCGATGTACGCGGCCTCCTCCAGGGCCTCGGGAACGGCCTTCACAAACCCCCGCAGCATCCAGATCGCGAAGGGCAGCGAGAAGGCGATGTGCGGCAGGATCAGCGACCCCAGCGTGTTCAGTTGGCCGAAGTCCCGCATGAGGAAGAACAGGGGGATCGTCAGGGCCTCCACCGGCACCATCTGGGCCACCAGAAACATGATCAGCAAGGTGGTCCGGAAGCGGAACCGGAATCGTGTCACCGCGGTCGCCGCGAGAAACGCGATGAGGGCCGAGGCGATCACGACGGTGCACGCGACGACGAGGCTGTTGACGAAGTAACGGCCGAATTCGTTCTGCTCGAAGACCCGCCTGAAGGAATCCAGGGAAGGGTCCAGCGTCCACGGCCGCGGCTCGCTCGACTCGATCTCCCCGGCCGGTTTGAAGGCGCCGAGCACCATCCAGTACAGCGGAAACGCCACCACCACGGCGATCAGCAGCGCGGACGCCTCCGCGAGCAGCCGCCAGGGCCGCCGTACGAGCCGCGTCGGATTCATGGAACTCACAGCTCCTCCCCCTGTCTGCGCAGCAGCCGCAGATACACGAGCGTCACCGCCAGCAGGATCAGCAGCATCACCACGCCGATCGCCGAGCCGAGGCTGTACTGCGAGGACGCGAACGCCTTCTGGTAGGCGTACACGTTCAGCACGAGGTTCTGGCCGGCGATGCCGCCGCCGCCCGTCATGACGTAGATCTGGGTGAAGACCTTGAAGTCCCAGATCACCGACTGGATGGTGACGACGACCAGGATCGGCCGCAGCATCGGCGCCAGCACCGAACGCCAGATCCGCCACTGCGAGGCGCCGTCCAGCGCGGCGGCCTCCAGCACCTCGGCCGGGACGGAGCGGATACCGGCGTACACCGTGACCATCACGAACGGGAAGGAGCACCACACCACTTCGAGCAGCACCAGGAAGAAGGCGCTGAACCGCCCGTAGGTCCAGGAGTGGTCGCCGAGCCCCAGCAGCCGGTTCACCGGCCCGAAGTCCGGGTCGAACAGGAACAGCCACACCGTCGACCCGGTGATGGCCGGTGTCGCCCACGCCCCCAGCGCGGCCAGCATCAGCGCCAGCCGCGGCACGGCACGGACCCGCGTCAGCAGCACGGCGAGCGCACAGCCGACGGCGAGCGTCGAGGCGACACAGGCCGCCGCGAAGACGACGGTGGCGAGCAGCACCTGCCAGAACTGCGGGTCCGAGAACAGCTCCGAGTAATTCCCGAATCCCCGGAAGGTGGTCGGCTCCCCACCGCTGACCTGGGCCTGGGTGTACTGGAAGAGCGAGATCAGCCCGAGCTGATAGACGGGGTAGACGAGCAGCCCGCCGAGCACGACGAGGGCGGGGGCGAGATAGAGCCAGGGTGTCTTCTGATTCCGCCCGCGCGGACGCCGGTAGGGGCGCGGGGCCGCGTTGAATCTGCGGCCACCGCCGCGTGTGCGCGACAAGCCACCGGCGGCCGGCACGCGCGACCGATCCGCAGCCCCCACCCGGGTAGGAACTGTCATCCGACGGACCCAAACGCCCCATCCATCTTCTTCGCCGCATCCCCAGCAGCCCCGGCGACATCCTTCTTACCGCTGATGACCTCTTGGAACATCGTCGGCAGGACGAGCGACGAGTCGATCTCCGACCAGGCCGGCGACGCGGGCACGAACTTCGTCCCCGAGGCCAGCGTCTCGACGAAGGGCTTCACGTACGGCGTCTCCGCCGCGGCCTTCTCCCGCACGTCTCCGAACGTCGGCAGGAACCCCATCGCGTCGAACATGGACGCCTGCGTCTCCTTCGAGGCCAACTGCTCCATCAGCCGGACCGCCAGCGTCCGGTGCGAGGTGCTCTTCAGGACGCCGATGTTGTTGCCCCCGGCGAACGCCGGCGCGACGGACCCGGCCTTCACTCCCGGCAGCGGCACGACCGCGTACTTGCCCTTGACCTTCCCGGCCTCCACGGCCGCGTGACTGAAGTCGCCGGCGATCGCCATGCCCGCCTTGCCGGCCGCGAACGCGGTGACCGTGTCGTTGCCGCCCATGCCCGCGCACTTGGCGGCGGGACAGTTGTCGTCGGAGAAGAGGGACGTGTACTCCTCGATGCCCTTCCGCGCGGCCTCGCTGTCGATGGCCGAGGCGTACGAGCCGCCCTTGCCGGTGGCGAGCTCGCCGCCGTTGGCCCACACGAACGGCATCGCGCCGTACGTGTACGCCCCGCCCACCACGAGCCCGTACAGCTCGGGCTCGGCGGCGCGGATCTTGCGGGCCGTCGTCGCCAACTCGGCCATCGTCCCCGGCACTTCGAGGCCGAGGTCCTCGAAGATGTCGGTGCGGTAGTACAGGGCGCGCACGCCGACGTAGAAGGGGGCGCCGTAGATCTTGCCGTCCACGGTGACGGACTGCCTGGCGGTGGGGTCGGTGTCCTTGGACTCGCTCCAGTCGCCGAAGTCCCTCGTGACGTCGAGGAGTCCGCCGTCCTTCACGTAGCCGGCGGTGTCGGTGTTGCCGTACTCGATGACGTCGGGGGCGGACTTCGGGTCGTTGAAGGCGGCCTTCACGCGCTGGGCGCGGGTCTCGACCGGGATGTACTCGACGTCGACCTTCGCGCCCTCGTGCTTCTTCTCGAAGTCGGCGACGACGGAGTCGACGACCTTCTCCTTCGGCTCGTTGCCGACCTCCTGGAACAGCCAGACCCGCAGGGTGCCGGTCTTCTCGTCCTTGTCGGAGGAGGCGTTGTCGGAGGTCTGGGGAGCGCAGGCCGTGACGGCCAGGGCGGTGAGCAGTACGGCGAGTCTGGGGGCGAGCTTCATGGAGCGGTCCTCCGGGCGTGCGTTGCAACATATGCAATGACGGTTTCGCTCTGCACAACGCAACGGAGCCTAGGGACTGCGTGAACATGTCCACAAGAGGTCTCAACCACTTCGTGACACGCGAAGGCCCCCGGGGCGCGCCGAAACGCGCCCCGGGGGCCTTCGTGGACCTCGGACGGGAGGGAGGGCTACTTCTTGTCGCCGCCCTTGCCCTTGTCGTCGCCGCCGGCGCCCATGGACTCGTAGATCTCCTTGCACATGGGGCACACGGGGTACTTCTTCGGGTCGCGGCCGGGCACCCAGACCTTGCCGCACAGCGCCACGACGGGGGTCCCGTCGAGGGCGCTCGCCATGATCTTGTCCTTCTGGACGTAGTGGGCGAAGCGCTCGTGGTCGCCGTCGCCGTGGGAAGTCTGCGGCGTGGGCTCGACGAGGGTCCCCGTACCAGTCCCGCGCTCGGGCTCGAGAGTGCTCATACCGCCAAGAGTACTGAAGCTCACATGCATCAGTTGAGCGACGGGTCGTCCGGGTACGTGGCCACCATCGCGAGCTCGTTGCGCTGGCGGCGCAGCACCGAGCGCCAGAGTCCCTCCGGGGACGGCGAGGACACGTCACCCGGCTCGGACTCCACGACGTACCAGGCGCCCTCCACCAGCTCGTCCTCCAGCTGGCCGGGGCCCCAGCCGGCGTAACCGGCGAAGATTCTCAGGGAGCCGACGGCCGAGGCGAGCAGCTCCGGCGGTGCCTCCAGGTCCACGAGGCCGATCGCGCCGTGCACCCGGCGCCAGCCCAGCGGGGCGCTCTCGCCGTTCGCGTCACCGGGGATGACCGCCACGCCGAGCGCCGAGTCCAGGGACACCGGGCCGCCCTGGAAGACGACACCGGGCTCGCCGGCGAGGTCGGCCCAGCCCTCCAGGATGTCGCCCACGTCGACGGGGGTCGGACGGTTGAGGACGACGCCGAGGGAGCCCTCCTCGTCGTGGTCGAGAAGGAGCACCACCGCGCGGTCGAAGTTCGGGTCCGCCAGGGCGGGCGTTGCCACGAGCAACCGCCCTGTGAGCGAGGACACCTCGGTCATGCCAGACATGATCCCGCATCTTCCCTTCGTGTGGGGAGGCAATGCCGGTTCGGGAGTGAATGCAGCCATGAATTAAGGAGTGGCCTGGTAAGGCCTCGTTTGAGGGTGGTGGTGGGAGACGGGTGGGCGGACAGAAACGCCGCCCGGTGCACGGCCCCCTACGGTGACCGCTCGTGCCCGAGGGTGAACCGTTCGTGTTGTGACAGAGCTATGACGTTCCTGAGCCGTACTTGGGCTTACTGAAGGGGGGTCGGCGGCGATTACCCTTTCCCTTCTGGCCCCTGCCCAACTCATCGGAACGCGAGATACATGACCGTCAACGACGATGTCCTGCTTGTCCACGGCGGAACCCCGCTGGAGGGCGAGATCCGTGTCCGCGGTGCGAAGAACCTCGTACCGAAGGCAATGGTCGCCGCCCTGCTGGGCAGTGAGCCGAGTCGACTGCGCAACGTGCCGGACATCCGTGACGTGCGCGTCGTACGCGGCCTGCTGCAGCTGCACGGGGTGACGGTCCGGCCCGGTGAGGAACCGGGCGAGTTGATGATGGACCCCTCGCACGTGGAGAGCGCGAACGTCGCTGACATCGATGCCCACGCGGGTTCCAGCCGGATCCCGATCCTCCTGTGCGGTCCGCTGCTGCACCGCCTCGGGCACGCCTTCATCCCGGGCCTCGGCGGCTGCGACATCGGCGGCCGGCCCATCGACTTCCACTTCGAGGTGCTGCGGCAGTTCGGCGCGACGATCGAGAAGCGCGCCGACGGCCAGTACCTGGAGGCCCCGCAGCGGCTGCGCGGCACGAAGATCCGGCTGCCGTACCCGTCCGTCGGCGCGACCGAGCAGGTGCTGTTGACGGCCGTCCTCGCGGAAGGCGTCACCGAGCTCTCGAACGCGGCCGTGGAGCCGGAGATCGAGGACCTCATCTGCGTCCTGCAGAAGATGGGCGCCATCATCGCGATGGACACCGACCGCACGATCCGCGTCACCGGTGTGGACCGGCTCGGCGGCTACAACCACCGCGCGCTGCCGGACCGTCTGGAGGCCGCCTCCTGGGCGTCCGCCGCGCTCGCGACCGAGGGCAACATCTACGTGCGCGGCGCCCAGCAGCGCTCGATGATGACGTTCCTCAACACCTACCGGAAGGTGGGCGGTGCCTTCGAGATCGACGACGAGGGCATCCGTTTCTGGCACCCCGGTGGCCAGTTGAAGTCCATCGCCCTGGAGACGGATGTGCACCCGGGCTTCCAGACCGACTGGCAGCAGCCGCTGGTCGTGGCCCTGACGCAGGCCACGGGCCTGTCCATCATCCACGAGACGGTCTACGAGTCCCGCCTCGGCTTCACGTCCGCGCTGAACCAGATGGGCGCCCACATCCAGCTCTACCGCGAGTGCCTCGGCGGCTCCGACTGCCGCTTCGGCCAGCGCAACTTCCTGCACTCCGCGGTGGTCTCGGGACCGACGAAGCTCCAGGGCGCCGACCTGGTCATCCCCGACCTGCGCGGCGGCTTCTCGTACCTCATCGCGGCCCTCGCGGCCCAGGGCACGTCCCGGGTCCACGGCATCGACCTCATCAACCGCGGCTACGAGAACTTCATGGAGAAGCTCGTGGAACTGGGCGCGAAGGTGGAGTTGCCGGGCAAGGCGCTCGGCTGAGGTTCCTCACACGTACGCCGAAGGGGCGGCGACCCGGTTTCCGGGTGGCCGCCCCTTCGGCGTTTGGCCTGTGGGGGCGCCCCGCGGGGGCGCTGCCCCTAGGGGCGCGGGGAACTGCGCGACCGGCCGCATCGGACCGGCCGACACCGATGGCGCTCAGACACCAACGGCGTCCGGTTCCCGGCGCTCAGAGCGGAGCGCTCACTTACCCTTGGCGGCTTCCTTGAGCTTGCTGCCCGCGGAGACCTTCACGCTGTAGCCGGCGGGGATCTGGATCGGGTCGCCGGTCTGCGGGTTGCGGGCGGTGCGAGCGGCACGGTGGGTGCGCTCGAAGGTCAGGAAGCCGGGGATCGTGACCTTCTCGTCGCCCTTGGCGACGATCTCGCCGACGGTCTCGGCGAACGCGGCCAGCACGGCGTCGGCGTCCTTGCGGGTCACCTCGGCGCGGTCGGCCAGCGCGGCCACCAGCTCACTGCGGTTCATGTTGTTACTCCCGTGTTCATTTGCCTTGAGGCGTGCCACGCGGCGGAGCCGCATGTCGGGCACAGCGATGTCGATGCTGCCAGGGTCCTCGGTGCGACCCGGGACCCGGGTCCGTCGTCAGACCCTCGCGCCCAGAGACGCATCCTGCCCCTACCTGCGGCGGGAAAGCCAATCCGGCGCCCGGAGGAGCCGTGAGAACACCCGTGGGTGTCACACGAAGAGAGGGCCTGAGCTTGGCCGTCACGATAAACGGCGTCCCAAGGCCCCAGGTTCCACGACGCGCCGTTACAAGGGCTTGCCGTGGCGATCCTCACAGCCCATGCACACTTTTCAGGGCTGTGAGGCGCCGAACCCGTGCGATTACTAGCCCGGCGTCACCGCGGACACCGCCTTCGCGGCCTCCCGCACCGCGCCGGCGACCGCGCCCGCGACCTTGTCGTTGAACACGCTCGGGATGATGTAGTTCGGGTTCAGCTCGTCCTCGGTCACCACGTCCGCCAGCGCCTTCGCGGCCGCGAGCATCATGTCCGTGTTGACGGTGCGGGACTGGGCGTCCAGCAGACCGCGGAAGACGCCCGGGAAGACCAGCACGTTGTTGATCTGGTTCGGGAAGTCGGAGCGGCCCGTGGCCACAACTGCGGCCGTCTGACGGGCGATTGCGGGGTCGACCTCGGGGTCCGGGTTCGCGAGCGCGAACACGATCGCGTTCTCCGCCATGGCGGCCACGTCGGCGCCGTCGAGGACGTTCGGGGCGGAGACGCCGATGAAGACGTCCGCGCCGCGCACGGCCTCCTTCAGCGTGCCGGTCAGGCCCTCGGGGTTGGTGTTGTCGGCGATCCAGCGCAGCGGCGAGTCGGCCGCGGCGTTCACCAGGTCCTCGCGGCCGGCGTGCACCACGCCGTGGATGTCGGCCACGACGGCGTTCTTCACACCGGCGGCGAGCAGCAGCTTGAGGATGGCCGTACCGGCGGCGCCGGCACCGGACATGACGACGCGAATGTTCTCGATGGCCTTGCCGGTGCAGCGAAGCGCGTTCGTCAGGGCGGCGAGGACGACGATCGCGGTGCCGTGCTGGTCGTCGTGGAAGACGGGGATGTCGAGGGCCTCGCGCAGGCGGGCCTCGATCTCGAAGCAGCGCGGGGCCGAGATGTCCTCGAGGTTGATGCCGGCGAACCCGGGGGCGATCGCCTTGACGATCTCGACGATCGCGTCGGTGTCCTGGGTGTCGAGGCAGATCGGCCAGGCGTCGATGCCGGCGAACCGCTTGAACAGGGCCGCCTTGCCCTCCATCACGGGCAGCGCGGCCTTCGGACCGATGTTGCCCAGGCCCAGCACGGCCGAGCCGTCCGTCACAACCGCAACGGAGTTGCGCTTGATGGTGAGGCGGCGGGCGTCCTCGGGGTTCTCGGCGATCGCCATGCAGACGCGGGCCACACCCGGCGTGTAGACCATCGACAGGTCGTCACGGTTGCGGATGGGGTGCTTGGACTGCATCTCGATCTTGCCGCCGAGGTGCATGAGGAACGTACGGTCCGAGACCTTGCCCAGCGTGACGCCCTCGATGGTGCGCAGCTGCTCCACGATCTCGTCGGCGTGCGCGGTGGAGGTCGCGGCGATGGTGACGTCGATCCGGAGCTTCTCGTGCCCGGAGGCGGTGACGTCGAGGCCGGTGACCGAGCCTCCGTGGGACTCCACGGCCGTGGTGAGCTGGGAGACCGCGGTTCCGCTCGCGGGCACCTCCAGCCGGACCGTCATCGAGTAGGAGACGCTGGGCGCCGTTGCCATGGCCGACTTCCTCTGCTTTCACCGTGTGGCTGGTATGCCGTCCGATCGTCGCACCTACCGCTGAGTAGGAGTTAGCCGGGCGTGGATTGCGAACGTATTGTTCGCCACGCCTTCGCAGGAAAAGAGGCCCACGTCACATGGTGACGTGGGCCTCTCCTGCGTTCATGACACCGACCCGCCATGCTCGCCTCGCGGCAAGTGGTCGCTCGTAGCGACGAAGGTTGGGCCCGGGGGCTTGGATCGAGCCGGTGTCACGTCCAGGCTAACAAACAGATCTCGTAAGGCCATTCCCGTACCGCGAGTTCATTTCCCCGCCACAGGCAAAGCCCCCGTTCGGCCCCGCTCAGTCCCGCAGCAGATCCGGCACCCCGGACGCGTCCGGCTCGTCCCGGTCCCCCGAGACCACCGTCAGCTGCTGGGTGGCCCGGGTCAGCGCGACGTACAGCACCCGCAGTCCGGCCGGTGACTCGTCCGCGATCTCCGCCGGGGAGACGACGACCGTGGCGTCGTACTCCAGGCCCTTCGCCTCCAGGCTGCCGAGCGCGACGACGCGGTCGCCGAGCCCGGTGAGCCACTTGGCCGCCTCCTCGCGCCGCCGCATGGCGACCACGACGCCGATCGTCCCGTCGACCTGGTCGAGCAGCCGGGCCGCCTCCTCACGGACGCTCTGCGCGAGCGGGTCGCGTACGACCGTGCCGTGTCCTTTGTTCGTTGTGACAAAACGCGGCCGTACGCCGGTGGAGCGCACCGCCGACGGGGAAGTCGAGCCCGGCATGGCCAGGGCCAGCACCTTCGCCGCGAGCTCGGCGATCTCGGCCGGGTTGCGGTAGTTCACGGTGAGCTGGAAGCGGCGGCGCGGGCGGGTGCCGAGGGCCTCGTCGCGTGCCTCGGCGGCCTCGTCCACGTCGGACCACGACGACTGCGCGGGGTCGCCGACCACCGTCCAGGTGGCGTGCCGGCCGCGGCGGCCGACCATGCGCCACTGCATCGGCGTGAGGTCCTGGGCCTCGTCGACGATGACATGGGCGTACTCGGTGCGCTCGGCCGCCAGCCGCTCGGCGCGCTCGCGCTGCGACTCCTCGCGCACCGGCATCAGCTCCTCCAGACCGGTGAGCTGGTCCAGCGGGTCCAGGTCGCGCTTCCTGCGCGGGCGGGCCGGGGTGCCGAGGATCGCCTGGAGCTCGTCGAGCATGGCGATGTCGTGGACGGTGAGGCCGTCGCGCTTGAGCGAGCGGGCCACCTTGCGCACCTCGCCGGGGTTGAGGATCCGGCGCGCCCAGCGGCCGAGGCGGCGCTCGTCGGCCATCGCCGCCAGGACCGCCTTCGGGGTGAGCTCCGGCCACCAGGCGTCGAGGAAGGCGATGAAGCTGTCCTCCGTGGCCACGTCCTCGTCGAAGGAGGAGCGCAGCTCGGCGGCGAGCTCCGGGTCGGTGTGCCGGGTGGCGCCGCCCGACTGCGCCCACAGGGCGTCGAGCAGCAGCTTGCGGGCGCGCGGGCGCAGCAGGTTCACGGGTGCCGTGCCGCCGAGCGCGGTGCGGCGGATGGCTTCCAGCGCGTCGGCCTGCAGCTCCAGCCGGCGCCCGAAGGCGACGACGCGCAGGGGGGTGGGCGGTCCGGCGGGGGCCGGCACAGGAGCGTCGTCGTCACCGAGGGCGAGCTGCCCGCCGCGGTCCGCCCCGGTGCCGCCGGAGCCGCCGGAGCCCAGCTCCAGCGCACCCCGCGCCGCCTTCCGCAGCACCTTCAGCATGCGGTACGAACCCTTGGCGCGGGCCGTGGCCGGGGAGTCGTACAGCGTGGCCTCGGCGCCGTCGACGAGGGAGCCGATCGCGCGGATGGCGACCTGGCCCTCCTCGCCGAGCGAGGGGAGCACACCCTCGGTGTACGCGACCAGCAGCGGGGTGGGCGAGACGATCAGGATGCCGCCCGCGTACCGGCGCCGGTCCTGGTAGAGCAGGTAGGCGGCGCGGTGCAGGGCGACGGCGGTCTTGCCGGTGCCCGGGCCGCCCTCGACGTACGTCACCGAGGCGGCGGGGGCGCGGATGACCAGGTCCTGCTCGGCCTGGATGGACGCGACGATGTCCCTCATGGTGTGGCCGCGGGCCTGCCCGAGGGCGGCCATCAGGGCGCCGTCGCCGATGACGGGCAGTTCCCGGCCGTCGAGGAACGCCTTGAGCTCGGGGCGCATCAGGTCGTCCTCGACGCCGAGGACCCTGCGGCCCTTGGAGCGGATGACCCGGCGCCGTACGACCCGCCCGGGGTCGACCGGGGTCGAGCGGTAGAAGGGCGCCGCGGCCGGGGCCCGCCAGTCGATGACCAGTGGGGCGTAGTCCGAGTCGAGCACACCGATGCGGCCGATGTGCAGGGTCTCGGCGATGTCGGCGGTGCCGTCCTCGCGCACCGCGCCCTCCGCGGGCTCGACGGCGGTGTAGGCGCCGTCCGGGCCCTTCTTGCCGTCCTTGCCGAGCAGCAGGTCGATGCGTCCGAAGAGGAAGTCCTCGAACTCGTTGTTGAGCCTGTTGAGGTGCACGCCGGCACGGAAGACCTGCGCGTCCCGCTCGGCGAGCGCGCCGGGTGTGCCGACCTGGCCGCGCTTGGCCGCGTCGTTCATCAGGAACTCCGCCTCGTGGATCTTCTCCTCGAGGCGCCGGTACACCCGGTCGAGGTGTTCCTGTTCGACGTCGATCTCGCGGTCTCGCAGGGAGTCGAGCGCGGTTTCCTGTGGAGCCTGAGCGGCCACCGGGCCCCCTTCTGACGTGCTGGGCAGCCGTCAACCGTACGCGAAGGGGACCCGGAAAAGCTACGTCGACTACACGTCGACCTCGATGAGCTTGTTTCCGTCGAAGTCCATGACCTCGACGTGATCGACCTCGTCGGGTGCCATGGACACGCCGCCGCTGACGTAGAGCGGGTTCCTGGCCTGCTCGGTCTTGGCGTCCGGGATGCCGTAGCCCCACTTGGGGACGGACCAGGAGGCCGCCGTCTCGCGCTGGCCGTCCTTGCCGACGAAGATCAGGGAACACTTGAGCGGGCCCTTGACGCCCTTGAGCTCAAGGCCCGTCTGGGTGCCCCAGGGCTTCTCGTCCAGACCGACGGTCGCGCTGACCCCGGTCTTCGTATCGGAGCCCGAGACCTTGTTCTCGATGCCGGTGAACAGGTCCTTGGCGGGATTGGCCGCGGTCACGACCCGGTTCCCGCCGTCACCGCCGCTGTCGTTGCCTCCGCTGGCCGCCATCGCGGCGAACGGACCGGCGACGATCAGCGCGGCGGCCGCGGCCACCATGTAGAAGCTGCGCCGGCGCTTCTGGGCGCGGTGCTCGGCGACCTCGTCCACGAGGTTGTGCACGATGCGCGGGCTGGGCTTGGCCGACAGGGACTCACCGATCGCGGGTGAGCCGGATCCGGGCAGGTCCGCGAGCGCGGCCAGCATCGGTTCCATTCCGGCGAGTTCGTCCAGTTGCTGGGCGCACCATTCGCAGGTCGCGAGGTGAGCCTCGAAAGCGGTTGCCTCGGCGTCGTCGAGAATCCCGAGGGCGTAGGCGCCGACGGTTTCGTGCTCGCTCGGGCCCGGCTGTCCCTGCATGGGGCTCATGGACCCAGACATACCCGAACCGCCCATCCCGAATCCCTGGTTTCCCCCGTAAACACTCATCACGCCGTCACCCCCCGCTCCTCCAGAGCCAGCTTCATCGACCGCAGGGCGTAGAAAACCCTTGAGCGAACGGTGCCACTGGGTATGCCAAGCGTCTCAGCCGCCTCATTGACGGTACGCCCCTTGAAGTACGTCTCGACGAGAACCTCCCGGTGGGCGGGGGTCAGGTCGTCGAGTGCGTCCGACAGCGTCATCAGCCACAGCGCCTTGTCGATCTCGTCCTCCGCGGGGATGACCTCCAGCGGCGACGGATCGACCTCCTGCGGCCGGGCCTGCCGGCTGCGGTGGCCGTCGATGACGATGCGCCGGGCGACCGTCACCAGCCAGGGGCGTACCGATCCGGTCGCTCGATTGAGCTGTCCGGCGTTCTTCCAGGCACGGATGAGTGTCTCCTGCACAACGTCCTCTGCTCGTTGCCGGTCACCGGCGACCAGTCGAAGGACATACGCGAGGAGGGGTCCGGCGTGCTCTCTGTACAGCGCACGCATCAGCTCCTCATCAGGTTCCGAGGGCTGGGACATGCGATGTCGGGCCCTCGATCCACGTTCATTGGCCACGACGGAATCCTTGCGCACGCCCACCTCCGATGTCCGGGGGTTCCCCCAGTCGGTCGCTCGACCACCCTTACGGAAGGGGCGCGTTGGATGTTCAAAGTGAGGCGACAGTTTTCTTCCGAGTGACGTGACGAGCGGGACATGGCAGCACATTCCCACCGCGCGATCTTTACATTTCCGTCACATCGGCAAGATCATCTACACGCTCCCCTACGGTGGCGTAGGTAAACGGCATGTAATCGAAATCACTTCGACTGCCGTTCCACAAAAGCCCCATAACGGACCGTCAGGCTCGGGTGAGTGCCACTCGGCGACGATGCCGGGCCACCCTTTCGCGGTTCCCGCAGACCTCACTGGAGCACCAACGCCTCCTGCGCCCCCGCGAGGTGTCGAGGTAGACGATGGGGCAGTTGTCCCCTTCGCACTCTCTGAGCGCGGCCCGCGCGACGGGGTCGGTGAGCAGCTCCAGCGCGTCCCGCGCGACGGCCCCGAGCAGCGCGGCGCACTCCGGCGGATGATCCAACTCCCGCACCAGCGTGCCGTCCTCCCCGCGTACGGCACGCGGGGCCGGGGGCGCGGCGAGGGCGACGTCGTTCACCCGGGCGAGCGCGATGTCGTACGACGGCCAGGGCTCGGGGGCGAGCGAGCCGCGCACCAACTGTCCGATACGTCCGCGCAGTTCACGGAAGTCCACCAGCCAGGGCGGCCCGGCGTGGGCCAGCGGGGTGCCGGGCGGGACGAGACCGGCGCCGACGATCCAGGCACACAGCACCTCGACGGAGTCGAACCGTTCCTCCGGGTGTGTGGTCGCGAGGAGATCCAGGGAGATCCGCCCGGCGTCGAAGCGCAGTTCGTACGGGTCCGTGGCCGTACCCAGTGCCATGTGCCTGTCACCGCCTAGGGGTCAACCCGGTCAGGAGGGATCGGTGAGATGCCGTGAGGAGAGCTGGGGGAACCGTTCCCCCTAACAGTGCCTGCCCCGTGGCGGGGCCGGAACCCCTCGTACCGGGCTGTCGGCGCTGGACGACCGCGTATGCGGCTGTGCGTGACGGCCATGTCCGGGGCGCCCGCGCGGCCGTTGTCTGAGGGACATGATGCGAAACGACACGATCGCCGGAACGGTACTGGGCGCGGCCACGGTCGCGACCGCCCTGATCGCCGGGCCTTCCACATCCTCGCCCGCGCCCCTCCGGCACCCGACGCCGACGAGCCGGGCCGCAATCCTTCAACCCCTCCGGCGCCCGACGCCGACAAGCCGGTCCACAACCCTTCAGCCCCTCCGGCACCCGACGCCGACAAGCCGGTCCACAACCCTTCAGCCCCTCCGGCACCCGACGCCGACAAGCCGGTCCACAACCCTTCAGCCCCTCCGGCGTTTGAGGACGAGGCCGTTCAGGCCGAAGCGGGGGTCCGGGGGCGGCAGCCCCCGGGGACGGCGGCACCGACGCCGGGTCACGTCAACGCCGGCGCCCCGCTACGCGGCTCACGCGTCCGCGTACTTGGCATCCGCAGCCGGATCGAGCGCCAGCCGATACCCCCGCTTCACCACCGTCTGGATCAACTTCGGCGCCCCGAGAGCCGTCCGCAGCCGAGCCATCGCCGTCTCCACCGCATGCTCGTCCCGCCCGGCCCCCGGCAGCGCCCGCAGCAACTCGGCACGAGCAACCACCCACCCCGGCCGCCGCGACAACGCCCGCAGCAACGACATCCCCGCGGGCGGCACCGGCCGCAGCGCCCCGTCCACCATGACCGCGTGCCCCCGGATCTCCACCCGATGACCGGCGATCGGCAACGAGCGCGCCCGACCGGGAAGTTCCTGGCAGAGCAACTGCACCAGCGGCCCGAGCCGGAAGCGCTCGGGCTGGACGGTGTCGACGCCGAGCGCCTGGAGAGGCAGGGCGGTGACCGGCCCGACGCAGGCGGGAACCACGTCGTGGGCGAAGGCGGCGAGCAGTTCGGGCAGCAGCCCCCGCTCCTCCGCCCGGGACAGCAGCGACGCGGCGGCGGGCGCGCTGGTGAAGGTGACGGTGTCGAGTCCACGGGAGACCGCGGCGTCCAGCAGCCGGTCCACCGGCCCGATGTCCTCCGGCGGCAGCCACCGGTACACCGGCACCCCGAGCACCTCCGCTCCCCCGGCCCGCAGCGACTCCACGAACCCGGGCAGCGGCTCACCGTGCAGCTGTACGGCGATACGGCGCCCCTCGACGCCCTCTTCCAGCAGCCGGTCCAGCACCTCGGCCATGGACTCGCTGGACGGCGACCACTCCTCGGTCAGCCCGGCGGCCCGTACCGCGCCCTTGACCTTCGGCCCGCGCGCGAGCAGCTCGACCTCGCGCAGCCGGGCCAGCAGATCCTCGCCGAGCCCCCAGCCGTCGGCGGCCTCGATCCATCCCCGGAACCCGATCGCGGTCGTGGCGACCACGACGTCCGGCGTCCGCTGAATGATCTCCTTGGTGGCCGCGAGCAGCTCGCTGTCGTCGGCGAGCGGCACGATCCGCAGAGCGGGGGCGTGCAGGACGACGGCGCCGCGCCGCTGGAGCAGGGCACCGAGCTCATCGGCGCGGCGCGCGGCGGTCACGCCCACGGTGAACCCCGCGAGGGGCCCGTGTTCGGGTTGCTGCTGTTCGTCGTACATAAACTCTCGTCCCGCACTCGAGTCGTGTTGCTTGCTTCAGGTGAGCACACCGTCGGGTGTTCCTGAACACACCCGTGGTGGTCCCATCTGCATGCCGATCGAGCCTGTCAACGGTGCGTGACAGGCTCGGATCGGCTGCGTGTCGGCGGTGTTACGTCACACCTCGGCGT
Source organism: Streptomyces sp. bgisy027 (assembly GCF_057710365.1). Classification (NCBI taxonomy): domain Bacteria; kingdom Bacillati; phylum Actinomycetota; class Actinomycetes; order Kitasatosporales; family Streptomycetaceae; genus Streptomyces; species Streptomyces sp. bgisy027. The sequence continues at coordinate 23,967 of NZ_JBYIVZ010000044.1, read as the reverse complement.
AGCTGAGCTGCGGCTTCGCCTCCGCGGCCGGTGTGGCGTCGGTCTCGGTGACAGCGGAGCGGCGAAGGTATACGGCCCAGGTGACGACGAAGCAGAGGCCGTAGTAGGCGAGGAAGGCGATGAAGGCGCCGGTTCCGGAGCCCACGGAGAGGAACGACTGGCGCAGCGCCAGGTTGATCCCGAGGCCACCCAGGGCGCCGACCGCCCCGATCAACGACATCGAGGCACCGGACAGCCGGCGGGCGTAGACGGCCGCTTCCTCACCGGCCATCCCCTTCGCGGCGGCCTTGGCGCGGTAGATGCCGGGGATCATCTTGTACGTGGAGCCATTGCCGACGCCCGTGAGGACGAACAGAGTGATGAAGCCGCCGATGAACAGCGGCAGCGACTTCTGCACCGAGGCGGTGACGATGACGCCGGTGGCGGCCGCCATCAGCGCGAAGTTCCACAACGTGACCTTGGCACCGCCGATCCGGTCGGCGAGCTGCCCGCCGACGGGCCGGATCACCGAGCCCAGCAGCGGACCGATGAAGGTGAGGGCTGCCGCCTGCAACGGCGTGCGTCCGAACTGGTTCTGCAGCACCAGGCCGAAGGCGAAGCTGTAGCCGATGAAGGAGCCGAAGGTGCCGATGTAGAGGAAGGACATGATCCAGGTGTGTCCCTCACGCACAGCTTCCTTCGCCGCCCCGGTGTCGTTGCGCACCGGCGCGAGGTTGTCCATGTAGCGGGCGCTCAGTACGGTCGCGAGGATGATGAACGGGACGTAGATCGACAGCAGGACCCGCGGGTGACCGGCACCCACGACCCCGATGACGAGCAGACCCAGCAGCTGGACGACGGCGACTCCGATGTTTCCACCGCCCGCGTTCATACCGAGGGCCCAGCCCTTGAGGCGCAGCGGGTAGAAGTTGTTGATGTTGGTCATGGAGGAGGCGAAGTTGGCCCCTCCCACACCGGTGAGGACCGCCACCAGCATGAAGGTGGAGTACGAGGTGCCGGGCTCCATGACGAACAGCAGCGCGAGAGTCGGTGCCAGCAGCAGGCCCGCGCTGAAGATGGTCCAGTTCCGGCCACCGAAGCGGGCGACGGCGAAGCCGTACGGCACCCGCAGGCAGGCACCCACGAGGGAGGCCACGGCGACGAGGAAGAACTTTCCGGCCGGGTCGATGCCGTACTCGGGGCCCATGAACAGGGCCAGCACGGAGTACATGCTCCACACGGAGAAGCCGATGTGCTCGGAGATCACCGAGAAGGTCAGGTTGCGGCGGGCGACCTTCTTGCCCTCCGACTCCCAGAAGATCTCGTCCTCGGGGTCCCACGTCTGGATCCAGCGGGACCCCTTGTGGGGTGTACTACTGGTGGTCGGGGCTGTCATCTCACGCCTCCACGGTTCTCCGGAGCTTCGGTCGCACTACGAGTGGCTGACCCCGAAGGTAGGGAGAGCGCGTTTCCTGCCTGTGGCACCGGGTGACCGGAAAGGAACTTTGCTCTCACCGGGTGAGGAGGGGGGATGAGAGGTTTTGCTGGCCGTGCCCCTATGTACAGGCCCCGTAAGAGCCCCTGTACAGGGCGGAGCGGGGCCTCACTACTGCTGCGGAGGCTGCCAGTGGGGGTTCTGCTGGGGGTACGGCTGCTGCGGCAGCGGAGGGTAGTGGCCGGGGGCGGGCTGGTTGCCGTAAGGAGCGGCGGACTGCTGATTGCCGTAAGGAGCGGCGGGCTGCTGATTGCCGTAGGGACCGGCTGGGGGCTGAGCGCCGTAAGGGGCGGCCGGGGCGGGCTGATGACCATAGCCACCCGAAACCGGCTGATTGCCGTAGGAGCCTGGAACCGGCTGGTGCCCTGCGTGACCGGGAGCCGGCTGGTGCCCTGCGTGACCGGGAGCCGGCTGGTGCCCTGCGTGCCCCGGAGCCGGCTGGTGCCCTGCGTGCCCCGGAGCCGGCTGGTGACCGTACGGACCCGGGGCGGGCTGATTGGCATAGGGACCGGTGATGCCGCCGAACGGATTCCCGTGCCCCGGCAACTGCCCGCCCGGCGGCAGATACCGCACCCGCCCGCTCTCATCGGTGACCGGCATGAACCCGGCGGCCTGGAGCCGGACGGCGAATTTCGCGTTCCGCTTCCGCGTCACGACGAGCCCGACCCCGAGCAGCGCCATGAGCCCGGCCCACCCGAGACCGGCGAAGAAGAGGGCGTCGCCGTCCCCGCCGGCCCGGGCGAGGGCGACCACGAAGCCGAGGGTGATGCCTCCCGCCGCCCAGTACATCCTCTTCTCGGCGTGCTTGCCGGTGAGGTCGAAGTTGATGCGGGCTTTGAGGAGCTCGTGCGCGTCGGGCACGAGGGGCGGTACGGAGACCCCGTCACCGGCGTTCGGGTACTGCGCCCAGTTCTGCGCCGCGCGGGCACGGGACTGGGGGCTCGGGTCGGGCACGATCAGCATGACGAGCGCGTTGTTGCGCCCGCCGCTCTGCCGTACGTCCATGTACTCGTAGCCGAACTGCTGGGCGATGAAGGCGAGCTTGGCGAGCTTCTTCACGGAGGCCATCGGACTGGTGAGCTCGACGGGCTCCCCGGTCGCGATCAACCGCAGCATCTTCTGCACCTGCCGCCTGCTCACCGACACCAACTCCCCACCGGCCCCCAACCCCTCGGGCCACCCCGTTCACGTCCGCAACCCGGCCAGTCTTCCACGGCGGCAAGCCGACGGAAAAGCCGGTCGGCCGGGTTCCACGATCAGTGGAACCCGGCCGACCCGGTACACCTCTATTTCGCCCGGTGCCCCGGCTATTTCGCCCGGTGCCCCGACCGGGAGGATCTTCTTCTCCTGGGCTTCGTGCCGTTCGGCCAGAGTCTCGGGCTTCGTTTCGCCGCGATGTCCTCCACCCATCCCACGGCCACGACGGCCAGGCCGATGAGGGGCCAGACGAGGAAGAGCATCCAGATCATGTAGGTCGAGTCGAGGGCCGCTGTGGCTCGTTCGTCCTGCATGAAGGGGAGTTCGTAGAGGCGGTCGAGGATCGGGACCGTGGCCATGATCAGGAGGTTGTGCCAGAGGTAGATGGTGACCGCTCGGTTGTTGGAGAGGGTCACCAGTTTGTCCCACTTGGCGAGTCCGCCCGGGAGTTCCTGCCAGGACGGGGAGTACTGGAGCAGGATCACCACGAAACCGAAGGACCAGGTGGCCTGGGCCAGCGGGATGTCGTTGAGGTCCCAGCCGTCCGGGCCCAGGTGGCCCGAGGCCCACCACAGGCCGAAGGCCATCACGAGGGCCGCGCAGGAGACCGCCACATAGCGCGGGATCTTCGCGAGGAACCCGTCGTGGTGGGCGATGCCCAGGACCCAGCAACTGCCGTAGACGGCGAAGTCGGTGACCGCGTTGCCCGTCTCACCGGGGATCGTGACGATGCCCGTGCCCACGACGGCCGTCAGACCGAGCGGGGCGAGCAGCGTCGGCCACGGCGCCCGGCGGAAGGCCCACACCAGCAGCGGCGACGCCACGACGAACCACAGGTAGGCACGCAGGTACCAGAGCACACCCGCCGCCTGCACCGCCCACGTGTCCTCCAGCAGGCCCGACTTGGAGCCGATGTGCCAGGGGAACGGCGGTGCGCCGATCGGGACGATGTAGTTGATCAGGTCGACCAGGGCCCAGGTGCCGCCGTGGTCGGGGTCCTTCACCGGGTTCCAGCCGCCCGCGAACATCATCGCCAGCACCACCGCGCTGAACACCCACAGGGGCGGGAGCAGACGCCGGACACGTCCCCTGATCACACCCCAGGCGGGGCGGTTCAGGGAGCGCGCCATCAGCGAGCCGGCCAGCGCGAACATCACGCCCATGGACGGGAACAGCACCGTCAGCCAGGCCCAGCCGAAGAGGTGGTAGACCACGACGCGGACCAGGGCGATGGAGCGCAGCAGGTCCAGGTAGCGGTCCCGGCCCGGCTTCTTGGGCGCGGGCGCGGGGGGTTCGGCTGCGGCCGGCTCCGGCTCCGTCACCCGCTGCTGCGGCACACCGTACGGCGCCGCCGGCCAGGCGGGATCCGACGGTCCGGCGTGCGCGCCGGTGTCCGTCGGCCGGTATCCGGGCGTCATCCGACCGGCCTCCGATCACCGTCGCGGGTGCCCGTCGAGCGCTGCCGCGGCACGGGTCCGCCGGGCGCCTCGACCACGCCGGTGCGGCGCAGCTTCTGCCAGCGCAGGCGGCCGCCGGTGAGGGCCGTGATCCAGGACTGGAGCAGGACGACGTACATGAGCTGGCGATAGAGGATCTGCTGGAGCGGGAGGGAGATGAGGTGGGTCATGCGTTCCTTGTCCAGGCGGAAGGCGTACGCGGCGCAGACCACCTGGATGGCCAGGACGCCCAGCCAGGCGCCGATGGTCTTCTGCGTCGGGCCGAAGATCAGGCCGTAGAGGAGGAAGACGTCGATCAGCGGGGCCAGCAGCGGGGCCAGGACCATGAAGAGGGAGACCAGGGGCAGTCCGACGCGGCCGAAGCGGCCGGAGGGGCCCTTCTCCACCAGCGCCTTGCGGTGCTTCCAGATCGCCTGCATGGTGCCGTACGACCACCGGTAGCGCTGCGACCACAGCTGCTGGACCGACTCCGGGGCCTCGGTCCAGGCGCGCGCGTTCTCGGCGTAGACGACGCGCCAGCCGTCGCGGTGCATCGCCATGGTGATGTCGGTGTCCTCGGCGAGCGTGTCGTCGCTCATGCCGCCGACCCGCTCCAGGGCCGTGCGGCGGAACGCGCCGACCGCGCCCGGGATGGTCGGCATGCAGCGCAGCATGTCGTACATCCGGCGGTCGAGGTTGAAGCCCATGACGTACTCGATGTGCTGCCAGGCGCCGATGAGTGAATCGCGGTTGCCGACCTTCGCGTTGCCGGCGACGGCGCCCACCTTCGGGTCGCCGAAGGGCTGTACCAGTTCCCGCACCGTCGCCGGTTCGAAGACGGTGTCGCCGTCCATCATCACGATGATGTCGTGGCGGGCGTTCGCCAGACCGCGGTTGAGTGCGGCGGGCTTGCCCGCGTTCATCTGGCGCACCACGCGGACGTTCGGCAGGCCCATCGCCTCGACGATCCGTGCCGTGCCGTCGCTCGATCCGTCGTCGACGACGATCACCTCGATCGGGTGCTCGCTCGCCATCAGCGACCGGACGGTGTTCTCGATGCACTTGGCCTCGTTGTACGCGGGGACCAGCACCGACACCGGTTCGGTGACCGGCGGGCCCCAGCGGAAGCCCCGGCGGCGCACCCGGCGCGCGTGGACGCCCGACAGCAGCAGCATCAGCACGAACCGGCTGATGACCAGGAAGCCGATCACCGCCAGGCCGGCCGCCAGCACGCCCATGATGTTCTCCGACGCCTGGACCAGGAAGATCCAGGCCTTGCCCTTCCACAGGTCGAGGCCGGCGACCTTCGTGTGCGCGCTGGGGGCGCCGAGGGCTTCGGTGAGGTTGTCGAACTCGTAGCCCTCGGCCTTCATGTCCGGCAGGAACGTGTCCAGCGCCTGGACGGTCTGGTGCCGGTCGCCGCCGGAGTCGTGCATCAGGACGATCGCGCCCTTGCCGCCCTTGGGCGTGGCCCGGCGGATGATCTCGGCGACGCCGGGCTTGCGCCAGTCCTCGCTGTCGGTGTTGTTGACGACCGTGATGTAGCCGCGCTTGCCGATGTACTCGGTCACCGGCCAGGACTTGTTGTCCATGGCGTCGGAGAAGGAGGAGTACGGCGGTCGGAACAGGGAGGTGCGGATGCCGGCCGCGCCGCTGATCGCCAGCTGGTTCTGGGACAGCTCCCAGTCGATGCGCTTCTTCGACTGGAAGGACAGGTCGGGGTGGTTGAAGGTGTGCAGGCCGACCTCGTGGCCCTCCTCGACCATCCGCCGGACCAGGTCCGGGTAGCGCGAGGCCATGGTCCCGGTGACGAAGAAGACCGCGTGCGCGTCGTGCTCCTTGAGCACGTCCAGCACCCTGGGGGTCCAGGTCGGGTCCGGGCCGTCGTCGAAGGTGAGGACGAGCCGGTGGTCCTGGAGGCTGAGGCTCTCGGTGCGGCCGCTGCGGGTGTCGATGACCGGGCCGCCGCCGAGGATCTTCTCCGGCACCTGGTCGGAGGAGGCGGGCGGACGGACACGGTGGTCGGCCAGGATCTCGCTGTGCACGTACCCCCGCAGCATCAGCATCGCCATCAGCGCGACGAGGACGAGCGAGGGCAGCAGCAGGCGCATGGGCACACGGCGGCGCCGGGAGCCGTCGGGGGCTCCGGTCGCGGGCCCGTGACGGCGGGTGCGGGAGGCCATCAGAAGGTGTACTCCGGGGACGGGGCGGCGAGCGCGGAGGCGTTGGTGCCCTCCGCGAGAGGAGAGGGGTCGCTCGGGCCGTTCGCGACCGTCCCGGTGGCGGGTTCGTCGGTGGTCGCGGGATCGGTCGGCTCCTGGGTGGGGCCGCCGCCGTCCGTCGGGCTCGGGTCGGGGTCGCTGGTGGTGGGCTGGGTGGGCGGATCCGGATCCGGGGTGGAGCCGGTGCCCGGGTTGGTGGTGCTCTTGGTGGCGGTCGGCTTCGGGTCGGCCGAGGTGCCGGGGTTCTCGGCGGTGGCCGGGGCGCCGGACGCACCGGCGTCGGCGTCCGGGGACGCCGTCGTGTCCGTGCTTGCCGTCGGCGAAGTGCCGGGCGAGACGCTGCCGGTGGCGGAGGGCTGCGGTGCCGACTCCGCGGGCAGCGGCGGGGTGTCGACCTGGCCGGCCGGGTTCTCCTTGGGGTTCTCGACGGGCAGCCACGGCGCGTCGGAGTTGCCGGAGAGCACCGTGGCGACGATGACCACGGCGTAGACCGCGCAGGCCAGCCCGACCGCCATGCCTATCCGGCGCAAGCGGCGGCTGCGGCGGCCCGACTCGTCGACGAACACCGGTCCGTCGGAACTCTCGCCGCCGCGCGGGGCCTCCTTGGCCGCGCGCAGCATGTTGTCGAGGTGGAGGCCGACGCCGTCGAGCTGGACGGTGACCTCGTTCGGGTCGTGGGTCGCGCCGGGGCCGTCGGACCGCGCGGACCGCTCCGGCCGCTCGGACTCCTCCGGCTGGTCGGCCCACGGGTCGCGTACGGCGGGCGCGGGACGCGTCTCACCGGCCGCCGGGAAGGCGTCGGTACGGCGTGCCGTAGGGCGGTCGAAGGCCGACCAGCCGTCCGCCCGTGCGGAGTCGGGCCGGCGTGCGTCCGACCCGTCGCCGGGTATGCGTGTGCCCGCCGACCCGACCGGCGGCAGGACCGCGGTCTGATCGGCATCGGCCGCGAACGCCCCGGGGGCGCCTCGCAGGACCTGTGTCTCATCGGCGTCCGAGTAGGCACGCCCGCCACCGTGGAGTATCTCCGTCTCCCTTGCTTCGGATCGGGAGCGATGGCTGGGACCAGGCACGCCGGCCACGGCTGTCTCGCCGGTGGCCGGAAAGGCCTGGGTGTCACCCCTCGTCCCCCCCACGGAAGAACCCCCGCCGGAACCCGACGCCGATGCGACATCGGGCCACTCCGGTTGGGCGTCTTCTCGCCATTTCTTCACGCGCACGCACATCCCCCCACGGGACCGTTCCGGGTGCGCGTACGACACTGAGCACCCGTCGCCGTACCGAGCCCCCACCCGGCCGAGCGCCCCCCTCTACCACAACGTGCTCAGGCCACGAATGTAGCGCACGCGGAGGTTTTGCGGTTCCAGAGTGTCAATTGTGCACCCTCATGGTGACCGAATCCATGGCCGGAATCCACCCATCGGCGGGCCTGCGGAGCCATCCCTCCTCCGCCGAGACCTCGGCCGCCGCGCGCCGAAGAGCCTCGAACGCGGGGTGCACCAGCCCCTTCCGCCACACCAGGGACACGGGCGAGAGCGGCACGGGCTCGACGAGCGGGCGCAGCACCGTCGACGGCATGGCCGGAAAGTCCACCACGGCGAGGATCGGGTTCCGCGTCTTGGCCATGATCCGCTGGAACTCCTCGTCACCGATCGCGAGCGGCGCGGGCGCGGCGAGCTCGATGCCCCACTCCTCGAACAACTGCCGCGCGAGATCGGTCCACTCCGGTGTACGGGGATTTCCGGCACCCGCGTACACGGTCTCGCCGGCCAGCGCGGCCAGGGGCACCAGCGGCTTTTCGGCCAGCGGATGGTCCTCGGGCAGCAGGATCGCCATCGGCTCGAAACGCACGGGTCGGTGGTCCAGACCCGCCCGCAGCGCGGGGTCCAGTCCGGCGAACCGTCCGAACGAGCAGTCCAGCCGGCCCGCCACCATCTCGCCGGCGGCGCCCGTCAGGCCGCTCTCGTAGCGGGCCATGAGCTCCAGGTCGGGGGCGAGCGCGCGGGCCCGGTGCAGCACCCTGCGGCCGGTGGCCAGGCCCGGCGAGTTCAGGTCCACCAGCAGCGGGCGGGCCTGCCCGAAGGCGGCGAGCAGGTCGTCCTGCGCCTGGAGGGCCCGGCGCGCGTACGGCACCAGCCGCTCGCCGTCGCCGGTCAGGGTGACCTGCCGGGTCGTGCGCACGAACAGCTCGGCGCCCAACTCCCGCTCCAGCCGCCGTACGTCCCGGCTGAGCGCCTGCTGGGCGACGTACAGCCGTGCCGCGGCGCGGGTGAAGTGCAGCTCCTCCGCGACGGCGAGGAAGGCGCGCAGCAGGCGCGGGTCGAGGTGGGCGGGAGCGGGCATGCGGCGAACCTACAACGCAGGTGCGTGAATCCGCATCGAACAGGTGTTGGACCCCTTGATCGGCTTCCGGCGACGGTGGAGCCATGCCGCAGCAGCCCGCCAGAGGAACCCCTCTGTTCACCGTCACCGCCGACACCCTCGTCGCCGTCGACTTCGGCCCCCGCACCAGGCGCCGCGCGCCCGGCCCGTACGGCCGCCTCTTCGCCCGGCCCGGCACCCGGGCCTTCACCCTGGCGAACCTGCTCGCCCGGCTCCCCATGGGCATGTTCAGCGTGAGCGCGGTCGTGATGATCGCCGGGACCAGGGGGTCGTACGCCCTCGCCGGCGCCGTCACCGCGACCGGCCTCGCGGCGACCGCGCTGGTCGCGCCCTGGACCGCGCGGCTCGTCGACCGGTACGGCCAGGCCCGGGTGGCCGTACCCGCCACGCTCGTCGCGGCACTGGGGAGCCTCGCGCTGCTGCTGTGCGTGCGGTACGACGCCCCGGCCTGGACTCTCTTCGCCGCGTACGCCGCCACCGCGACGACCCCCAACACCGGCGGCATGTCCCGCGCCCGCTGGGCCCACCTCCTGGACGGCGACGGCGACGCCCTGCACACGGCGAACTCCTTCGAGCAGGCCGCCGACGAGCTGTGCTTCATGCTGGGCCCGGTGCTCGCGGCCTTCCTGTGCGGGGGGGTTCTTCCCGGAGGCGGGGACGTTGGTCGGGGTGGTGCTCCTGGTGACGGGCGTCCTGGCCTTCGCGGCCCAGCGCTCGACCGAGCCGCCGCCGTCGGGCCGTACGACGACCACCCCACCCACACCACCACCCTCGCCCCGCACGACGACCACCCCACCCACACCACCACCCTCACCCCTGCGCTCCCCCGGCATGCCCCCGCTCCTCGCCGTCTGTCTCGCCCTGGGCGCGGTGTTCGGGTCGATGGAGGTCGTCACGATCGCCTTCGCCGAGGCGCAGGGCCACCGCACGGCCGCCGGTGTCGTGCTCGCGCTCCAGGCGGGCGGGTCCTGCGCGGCCGGTCTGCTGTACGGCAGGATCCGGTTCGCAGGGCCCGCCGAGGACCGCTACCCGTGGTGCGTGGCCGCGATGACCGCGCTGCTGATCCTCCCGCTGCTCGCCGCGTCCCTGACCGGCTCGCTCCTGCTGCTGTCCGCCGCGCTGCCGGTCGCCGGGATGGCCACGGCGCCGACCATGATCACCAACATGACCCTGGTGCAGCGCCGCACCCCGGACGGCCGCCTCAACGAGGGGATGACCCTCGCGGTGACCGCCCTGCTCGGCGGCATCGCCTGCGGCAGCGCGGCCGGAGGGTGGGTGGTGGAGCACCTCGCACCGCCGGCCGGCTACGGCGTACCGGTCACGGCGGCGGCGGTGGCGCTGCTCGTCGCTCTGACGGGGCCGGGCGTCAGGACGGCGGCGGACGCCTGACGAGACCGGCGTCACGAGCGCGCCCTGACGGGCCGAGCGTCGGAACCGCCCCCTGGCAGGACCCGGCGTCACGAGCGCGCCCTGACAGGCCGAGCGTCGGGACCGCCCCCTGGCAGGACCCGGCGTCACGAGCGCGCCCTGACAGGCCGAGCGTCGGGACCGCCCCCTGGCAGGACCCGGTGTCACGAGCGCGCCCTGACCCGGACCCGTGCCGGTCCCTTGGCCATCAGCGTGATCCCCGCCCCAGTGGCACCTCGCCCTCCTGCACGTCCGTGAGCTCGAACTCCCGCAGCAGCACCGCCAGTCCCAGTACCCGAGCACCCGGTCCACCTCCTCGCGCACCCGCCCCTGTTCCTCCGGGTGCCGGGCGAGGAGGTGCAGGGCGAAGGCGAGCGCGGTGGCGGTGGTCTCGTGGCCGGCGAGGAGGAAGATCAGTACCTGTTCGCGCAGTTCGTCGGTGTCGAGGCTGCCGTCCTCGGCGTTCTCGGCGTGCACGAGGAGGGTGACCAAGGTCGTCCCCGTCCTCGCGGTCCCGGCGGCTGGCGATGATCCCGTCGCACAGCCCGAACAGCTCCGACTGCAGCCGTACGGCACGGCGGTTGGCGGGGGTGGGCCAGGTGCGGGGCGCCTTGAACGGGGAGAGGCCGCGCTTCAGGGAGTACTCCTGGAGCTGCGGCAGGGTGCGCTCGATGGTCTCGAATACCTGCTTCACATCCGTGCCGAACAGGATCCGGCCCACGACGTCGACTCACCCTGGATCGCACATACTTTCGCGCCGTGCGAGGCCTCCCGTCCAGGGCGTGACGGGCGGCTGATCGTGGTGCCTGAGGGGGGCTCGTGTGCTGTACTTGTATCTGCTTCACCGCCCGCTCGGGCTGGTGTCGGATGTCCCCAGGCCATGTGGGGATATCCGGCTTCGGCGCCCGCCCAGGTGGGAACAGATGGGGCCCCACTCGGAGCTGTAACTCCGAGCAGGACCCCGGCTCAGCAGGTGTTTGTCGGATGTCCCCAGGCCTTTTGGGGATATCCGACTACCTGGTGAGCCACCAGAGCAGCCACCTCCTCGCGTGCCTTGCCACTCGCTCCGGCAGAAGCCGGATCAGCCGCATGACGAGAGTCAGTTTCTGCTCCTCGTGACAGCACATACCGAGGCGTCCTCCCTTCTACGTGAGGCGGCCTCTCACAGGCCCGGGACCGCTCTCGTCGGGCCGGGCCCCGAGGAGCGAGGTCCGGCCGTGAAGGGAGGACGCACCCAGAGGTGCGTCACGACGCAGATACTACCGGTCGCGGATCACTCGCTGTGCGTAATCAACAAAGAGCCGGTTTGCGCCAGCTGCACTCGATGTCGGCGTCCGTCCCGCCCCCACGCACCGCCGCCGGCCCGGCCGTCTCCGCCGTCGACCTGGCCAGCGTCACCACGATCGCGTCCTCCAGGGGTTTCACGGAAGAGGCCAGGTAGTTGTTGAGGACGATGCCGTAGACGAGTTCGCGTCCGGCGGCGTCCGTGACGTAGCCGGAGAGGGCCGAGGCGCCCGTCAACGACCCCGTCTTCGCGCGGGCGTTGAGGGCTGCGGGGGTGCCGCACATCCGTGAGCGCAGGGTGCCTCCGACGAAGCGGTCGGGGGCGCAGGCGACGGGCAGGGAGCGGCGCCAGTCGGCGTACCAGGGCTCGGAGCGCACGGCGAGGAGGAGTTGGACGAGCTGTCCGGCCGTGAAGTTGTCCATCCGGGAGAGCCCGGAGCCATCGACCTGCCGCAGCTTGCCGGTGTCGAGGCCGGCGCCCTTGAGGTAGCCGCCGATCGCCGCGAGCCCGGCGTCCCAGCTCCCCTCCCCCGAGACCTTGTGCCCCATGGCCTTGGTGAGGATCTCGGCGTGCATGTTGTTGGAGAGCTTCATGAACGGGACGAGCAGGTCCTTCAGCGGCATGGAGTCGTGGGAGGCCAGCCGCCGTGCCGTCGTGGGGGTCGCGAGCCCGGTCCGGGTGGGTCCGGCGACCTTGACGCCGTGCTTCGCGAGCGCGTCCCGGAAGACGGCGGCGGCGTATCCGGTGGGCTCCCACACGGTGACCCACTCCTTGGCACCGGCGCCGCCGACGGGTGTCGTACCGCTGACGGCGACGGTGTTCGTGCCGTGCTCCCGCTCGACGGTGAGGTCGTTCGCCCCGCCGGCGGCGACGGTGTCGGCGTCCACCTCGATGTCGACGTAGTCGGTGTCGGGCGTGACGGTGACGACGGGTGCGTCCCCGGCCGCCGCCCCCGGCCGGACCGTCACGATCACGGTGCCGGTGTCGTAGTCGGTGTCCGGTGCCACGGCGAGCGCGCTGATCTGCGCGGAGTAGTAGGACGACTCGTCGTCGGCGGCCCAGGAACGGCCGAGGCGACGGTCGTCGAACCGGGTGTCGTCGGCGACGAGGCGTCCGTCGACCCGGGTGATCCCGGCCGCCGCGATCCGCTCGGCGAGCGCGTCGTAGTCACCGGCGAGCAGGGTGGGGTCCCCGGTGCCGCGCAGATACAGATCGCCCTTGAGCCGGGAGCCGGACTGCCGCCCGGTGGCCAGGACGTCGGTGCCGAACCGGTGGTCGGGCCCGAGGATCTCCATCGCGGCGGCCGAGGTGGCGAGCTTGGTGTTGGAGGCGGGCATCAGCCGGGTGGAGGGCAGGTGCTGGTAGAGGAGTTCACCGCTGCCGGCGTCGGCGATCACGACGCCCGCCACGCCGCCCTCCATCCGCGGATCGCCGAGGATCGTGTCGACGGCCTCGGGCAGGCCGGTCCGGTCGGAGTCCGCACCGGCCTGCGCGCCGGGCCCCAGCACGGCGGCGACGAGCGCCACGGCGAGAGGCCAGGTCCACAGTCTGCCAAGGGAGTTCGGGCGGCTCCCGGAATCGCTCACGGGTCTGCTCATGCCTCAGCAGCATCCCGGAGAACCGCCCGCGGCGACAGAGCACCTTCTCTCAGCCCAGCCCCCAGGCCCGCCCCATCCGGTACGCGCCGCACAGATCGACGTCGAGGACGTACGCCCCGGCGGTTCCGCACTGCTCGCTCCCGCTGCCCGGGTCGACGGGCTGGCCGTGCCCCATCCCGGTGATGCTGTACGTCTCCACGACCGCCCGCCCGGCCGCGTCCCGGAAGACCTGGTGCGGATAGCCGGCGACGGTGTCGCTGACGTCGGCGCTCTGGTCGGCGCCGTGCACATCGGTCCACTGCCGCATCAGGTCGGTCATGTTGACGGGCTTCACGGTGTAGTCGGCCGTGCCCTGGAAGGCGACCAGCGTGGGCCAGGGGCCGCTGAAGCCGGGCCGGGCGGCACGCACCCGGTCGCCCCACTGCTTCGCGGTCTGCGTCGCGCCGACGTACATGCACACGTACGGCGAACCGGCGGCCTGCGCGCACCCGTACGGCAGCCCGGCCGCGATCCCGCCGGAGGCGAACTTCTCCGGGTACGCCGCCATCATCACGGCAGTCATCGCGCCCCCGGCGGACAGCCCCGTGACATGCACGCGGGAGGTGTCGCCGGAGGTGTCGGCGAGCTGCCGGTCGACCATCTGGGCCACGGACGCGGCCTCGCCCCGGCCGCGCGCGATGTCGCCGGTCTGGAACCAGTTGAAGCAGGACGAGACGTTGTTGGCGGTCTGCTGCTGCGGCAGGACGACGGAGAAGCCCCAGCGGTCGGCGAGCTGGAGCCATCCGCTGCCGGTGCCGTAGCCGGAGGCGTTCTGTGTGCAGCCGTGCAGCGCGACGACCACGGGCCGGCCGGCGGGCAGCCCGTCGGGGACGTACCGGAACATGCGCAGGGCACCGGGGTTGGTCCCGAACCCGGTCACCTCCTGGAGGGAGGCGGCCGAGGCGCGGCCCGGAGTGAGGAAGGCGGCGATCAGGGCGACGAGCAGGGTCGCCAGGACAGTGACATGACGGCTTGCGGCTCTGGTCGGTGTCATGCCGAGGGACGGTAGAAGCGTGAACCACCCGCCGATATGGCGTGGGGCACCACAACGGGCGCGCCCGCCATGGTTGTTCAGCCGGTGCGCGGTCCGCTGAACTGGCGCACGAGCGTCCTCGGGTCCCGCGCGACCTGCCACAGTCCGACGGCGAGCAGCGCCAGGCTGATCACGAAGCAGACCCAGAACACGAACTGGGCGCCCGTCGCGAGGTCACGGGTGCCGCCGCCCTCGTAGCGGCAGTACGCCTGGGGCGGGAACACCTCCGACACACCGACCCCGCCGTAGCGCATGGTGCACGGGTCCTCGCCGGGGTCCTTCACGGTGTCGTCCGCGGTGACGACCAGCAGCCACGCCAGCGCCGTCACCGGGACGGTGGCGAAGACGACCGGTTTCGTCCAGGTCGGCAGGCGGGGATGGCCGAGGATTCCGTTGAGCGCGACCAGGACGACGAGATACACCGCGCCCGTCCCGACCGCGACGGCACGCCGGTCGAACACCGCGTCCAGGAGCCACATCAGCACCACCACCGGGGGCGCGGTCAGGACGACCACCTTGATGCCGGGCGCGATGCGCGACAGGGCGAGCAGGTACAGCGCCGCCGCGCAGCCGAGGAGGACGAGGAACCCGGTCACGGGCGCGGGATCTCGGCGGCGGAATCCCGGTAGGTCTCGTCGCGCTCCCAGGGTCCGACGCCGAGCTTGCCCGTCGTCCCGAGGTCGAATTCCGGGGTCACCGTCACCGGGTCCGCGCCGGGCTTCGCCCGCACGCGGACGTACGGCGCGTTCACCGCCTCACCGAAGCCGGTGGTGTTGCGCCAGGCCAGCGAGGCCCTCGCGGCCTCACCGGGGCGCAGCACGACGGGCCGCGGTTCGCCGCCCCCGGCCAGACCGGTGGCGGCGATCTGGTCGGTTCCGTGGAGAATCCGTACGCCGTCGACGGTGTCGCGGTCCTCGTCGAGCAGCTCCAACTCCGGGTAGCCGTCCACCCGGTAGGGCCGGGTGCCGCAGTTGACGAGGTGCAGTCCGACGACCCGCAGCCCCATCGCCGCGTCCCCCCGGTCCGCGAACACCCGCACCCCGGAGGCGGGGCAGGGCCCCGAGGCGGACGACAGCTCACCGACCGGAACGCTGCGCACCTTGATCACGTCGACGCCTGCCACCTCGGGTGCCTGCACGGCCGGTTCCCGCATGGCGACGACCGCCTTGGCGGTCCGTCCGGGCCCGACCGACTCGACGGTCTTCTCGACGTTGTCGACCGCGCCGCCGGACGCCGAGAGGAACCCGACGGTCACCGTGTAGGTGACGGCCTCCGTCCCCTGGTTGGTGACCTCGAACTCCGCGCTGTAGTCGGCGGCGCAGCCGCTCCCCTCCGCCCAGGCGTACAGCCCGGTGACCCGCACGCCGGTCTCGTCCGTGGCGGCGGGCGGCGGCAGGGGCAGCGGGGTCGGGGTGCCGGAGGGGGTGACGGGCGAGTCGGCGGGCGTCGGCAGGCTGCCGTACCGCGTGTAGTCCGAGGGGCACAGGGCCTCGGCCCTGACCCGTCCGTCACCGCCGGCCTGCGACCGCGCGTCGTCCCTTGAGGCGCTCTGCGTACCGCATGCGGCGAGCAGCAGGAGTCCGGCGACGGCGGCAGGGGCGGTGCGGAAGGCTCTCGACATCCGCCCACCTCACCAAGGGACCGCTCCCACGGGCTGTGGCGGAACCCACACTTCCGGTCACAGCAGTGTCACAGATCACTCCAGCCTCTCGGGCCGCATGGCAAAGGCCCCGCCGCTGATGCGCGACGGGGCCTTTGCCCACATGGGTGAGGAGGTCCGGAAACCTCCCGATCGTGGAGATGGCGGGAATCGAACCCGCGTCCAACGGTGCAGAATCAGGGCTTCTCCGTGTGCAGTTCGCTGTGATTTTCTCGGCCCCGGCGATCACGCGAACAAGTCGCCGACGGGCCCAGTCACTGTTTGGTTTCCCTCTTCACCCCGTGACCGGGATCAAGGTTTAGTTCCCTAGCTGATGCCAGGATCCGGGTCGGGAACAGCCCCGGGCTGACACTTCGCAAGTCGCTACTTAGGCAGCGAGGGCGAAGGAATCGCGCTTGGTGTTGGCGATTATTTTTTGCGACATATGGTTTACGAGATCATTGCCGCTTCCTCGACACGCTTCCCCTGCTTCGACAGCCGCTGTCGAAACCGATCATCCCCATGTTGTGTTTTCAAAGCGTGCACCCTGCGTTGGGGTGCGATGCCATCGTACGTGACCAGCGCACGCGGATGCCACCGTATTCCCGGGCGGTCACACGCCCCGCTGCCTGCGCTTCGCGGCCGCGATCGCCCGGTCCGACTCCCGCCGGTCCTGCTTCTCCCGCAGGGTCTGGCGCTTGTCGTACTCCTTCTTGCCTCGCGCGAGAGCGATCTCGGCCTTGGCCCGGCCGTCCTTGAAGTACAGGGCGAGGGGCACGATCGTGTGACCCGTCTCCTGGGACTTCGCCTCCAGTTTGTCGATCTCCTCGCGGTGCAGCAGGAGCTTGCGCTTGCGGCGTGCGGAGTGGTTGGTCCAGCTGCCCTGGTGGTACTCCGGGATGTGGGCGTTGTGCAGCCACGCCTCGCCCCCGTCGATCTGGACGAAGCCGTCGGTCAGCGACGTCCGGCCCTCGCGCAGCGACTTGACCTCGGTGCCCATCAGCACCAGGCCCGCCTCGTACGTGTCGATGATCGCGTAGTCGTGCCGGGCCTTCTTGTTCTGGGCGACGATCTTGCGCTTGCCGCCCTTCTCGCCGTCCCTGCCCTTCGCGGCCGCGCCGCCCTGCTTGGGCTGGGACTCCTTGGGTACGTACATTCCCTTGCTCATAGTGCCGTCCATTTTCGCACTACGGAGGGGGTGCACGGAAAGCCGATTTACGACTCTCCGAGCCCGCTGAGGACCGTCTCGGCCCGCCCCAGGACACCGCGGTCGGCCTCCAGGTCGGGGGTGATGCCCCGCCCGTCGACGGTCCGGCCGGAGGGGGTGCGGTAGTGGCCGACGGTCAGCTCGGCCACGGAGCCGTCGGGCAGCCGGCTCGGCATCTGGACCGAGCCCTTGCCGAAGGTACGGGTGCCCACGACGACCGCGCGGCTGCGGTCCTGGAGGGCACCGGTGAGCAGCTCGGCGGCGCTCATGGTGCCGCCGTCGACGAGGGTCACCAGGGGCCTGCCGGTGTCGCCGCCGGGTTCGGCGTGCAGGGCGCGCTGGTCGCCGTCGACGTCGTAGGTGGCGACGAGGCCCCCGTCGAGGAAGGCGGAGGCGGCGGTGACGGCCTCGGTGACCAGACCGCCGGAGTTGCCCCGCAGGTCGAGGACGATGCCGGAGCCGGCCGGGACCCGGCGCACCGCGTCCCGGACCGCGGCGCCGACGCCCTTGGTGAAGGACGCGATCCGGATGACGGTGCTGCCGCCGGGGAGTTCCCGCGCGGTGACCGAGTCGATGGACAGCCGGGCGCGTCGCAGCGTGAGGTCCCACGCGCGCCTGCCGCGTTCCATGCCCACCTTCACCGGCGTGCCGGCGGGCTTGTCCCTGGCGTCACCCCTCAGTAAGGCGACGACCTCGGTGACCGGACGCCCGTCGACCTTCTCCCCGTCGACGCTGCGCAGCCGGTCGCCCGCGCGGATCCCGGCCGTGGCGGCGGGCGACCCCGCCCGCACCCTCGTCACCTCGATACGGCCGTCGCGCTCGCGGCGCGCCCACAGCCCGACGCCGGTGTACGCGCCGTCGAGGGCCTCCTCGAACTCCTCGTACTCCCCCTGGGAGTAGACGGCGCCCCAGCGGTCCCCGCTGCGGCTGACCGCTCGCTCGGCGGCCTCCATGGGGGACTTGCCGGCGGCCATGGCCTTGGCGGCCGCCTCGGCGACCTCCTCGTGCCGGCCCGCGGAGGCGGCCGAACGGGACGCGTCCTCCGGGGTTTTCCGGTCAGGGCCGGGCAGCGAGCCGGTCGCGGCACCGGCGACGAGCACGCTCGCGAAGACCAACGTCAGGGCGGCCCCGCGGCCGAAGCGGCGGGGCTGACAGAACAGGTCACGACCTGACATGCCGGTGAGTCTAGGACAACGCGAAGGGGCCGTACGGCGCCTTGCCCGTACGGCCCCATTGGCGTTGGTCACACCTTCAGGTACTTGCGCAGCGCGAAGAACGCCGCCAGCGCCGGCATCAGCAGGCTTGTCGCGAGAATGAGCGGCAGCTTCGTCAACACCGCGTCCCAGCCGATGAAGTTGATCAGATTCAGCTTCTCCGACAGGGCCAGGCCGTGATCGATGATGAAGTACCGCGCCACCACCAGGAAGCCGCAGGCGACCAACCCGCCGATGAGCCCGGCGACCGCGGCCTCCATGATGAACGGGGCCTGGATGTAGAAGCCCGAGGCGCCGACCAGCCGCATGATGCCGGTCTCGCGCCGCCGGCTGAAGGCCGAGACGCGCACGGTGTTCACGATCAGCATCAGCGCGACGACCAGCATCAGCGCCATCACCGCCCGCGCGGCCCAGTTCATGCCGTTGAGCAGCCCGAAGAGGTTGTCCAGGATGCCCTTCTGGTCCTGCACCGACTGCACGCCGTCCCGCCCGTCGAAGGCGGTCGCGATGACCTCGTACTTCTCCGGGTCCTTCAGCTTGATCCGGTACGACTCCTGCATCTGGTCCGGCGTGAGCGAGGCGGCCAGCGGCGAGTCGCCGAACTGCTCCTTGTAGTGCTTGTACGCCTGGTCCTGCGACTCGTACGTCACCTTGTCGACGACCGAGACCTTGTCCAGGTCGGCGAGGATCTCCTTCTTCTGGTCCTCGGTGACCGCGCCCTTGGCGCAGTTGGGGTCGGACTCGGCGTCGCTCTTGTTGCAGAGGAAGACCGAGACGTTGACCTTGTCGTACCAGTAGCCCTTCATCGTGTTGACCTGGTCGCTCATCAGGAGCGACCCGCCGAACAGGGCGAGCGACAGGGCGACGGAGACGATGACGGCGAAGGTCATCGTCAGATTGCGGCGGAGACCGACACCGATCTCGGACAGTACGAACTGGGCGCGCATGGCGTCTCTTTCAGGCCTTCGAAGTGGACGGGTCGGGTCAGTGCTGGTAGCCGTAGACGCCGCGTGCCTGGTCGCGGACGAGGCGGCCCTTCTCCAGCTCGATGACGCGCTTGCGCATCTGGTCCACGATGTTCTGATCGTGCGTGGCCATCACGACCGTCGTCCCGGTCCGGTTGATCCGGTCGAGCAGCTTCATGATGCCGACGGAGGTCTGCGGGTCGAGGTTGCCGGTGGGCTCGTCGCAGATGAGCAGCTTGGGCCGGTTCACGAAGGCGCGGGCGATGGCCACCCGCTGCTGCTCACCACCCGACAGCTCGCCGGGCATCCGGTCCTCCTTGCCGCCGAGCCCGACGAGGTCGAGCACCTGCGGCACGGACTTGCGGATCTCGCCGCGCGACTTGCCGATCACCTCCTGCGCGAAGGCGACGTTCTCGCCGACCGTCTTGTTCGGAAGGAGCCGGAAGTCCTGGAACACCGTCCCCAGCTGGCGGCGCATCTGCGGCACCTTCCAGTTGGAGAGGCGCGCGAGGTCCTTGCCCAGGATGTGCACCTGTCCGTGGCTGGCCCGCTCCTCGCGGAGGATCAGCCGCAGGAAGGTGGACTTTCCGGAGCCGGAGGACCCCACGAGGAACACGAACTCGCCCTTCTCCACTTCCAGGGACACATCCCTGAGTGCGGGGCGGGTCTGCTTGGGGTAGACCTTGGAGACGTTGTCGAATCGGATCACGGATGCACCACGGGTAGCCGGGGGTAGATGAGCGTGACCATACGCGAACCGGGGGTGGGGGCGCAGTCGCCGGAAGGGGTTGCGTAAGGGTTGTTCGCATTTGTGCCGGATCAGGTGACGCCCTGCAAGGGGCGCGGGGCCGTGGGGCGCGGGACCGCGGAGCGCGGGACCGTGGAGCGCGGGACCGCGGAGCGCGGGAATGTCGATGTGCGGCTCCGCCGCGTGTGCGCGACCAGCCCCGCACGGCCCGCAGCCGCGAGACAATGGAAACCACCCCTCCGGGGGCGCCCGAGCCCTTTGCCGGAGAACCTGGCATTGTGGAGAGAGGGAACGTTCTCGGGGCCGAACCCGTTGAACCCCCGGAGGGACTCGCAAGGAGGGTGGCGCATGACGTACGACCGGCTGGTGTGCGCGAACTGTGCCGCGCCCGTGAGTGAGGGCCGCTGCCCCGTCTGCCGGGCGAATCGCGAGCGGCTTCAGCAGGAGAACCCGTTGGCGGGCCTGAACCCGATGACGCTGATCGCCCTGCTGGCGATACTGATCGCGGCGGCGGCCCTGCTGGCGCATCAGACCGTGTAGGACACCGCACACACCGCGCATGGACATGACGAGGGGCCCGGAGCGAAGCACGCTCCGGGCCCCTCGGCCGTACGACGTCAGTCACACGGCGTAGACGTTCGGCTACCGTCAGGCAGCCGCACCGCCACGGCCGGCGGCGAGGCGCGGCAGCACCCGGAAGCCGATGCCACCGGCGATCATGGTGGCGGCGCCGACCAGCAGGAACGTGGTCTGCGCGGCACCGGTCTCGGCGAGCTCGTCGCCGCCGCCCTGGGCGGTGGTGCTGGTGCCCGTGCCGGTGCTGTCGGCGCCGGTGTCGGTCAGGGAAGAGGAGCCCTCCTCCTGCGGGGACGTGCCACCGTCGGGGTCGGTGTTGTTGCCGCCGCCGTTGTTGCCGTTGCCGTTGCCGTTGCCGCCACCGTTGCCATTGCCGTTGCCCGGGTCGGTCGGGTCGGTGGACGGGTCCTCGGTGGCCGGCGGCTCCTCGGGCTCGGTGGGCTCGAGCGTGGGCTCCTCCGGCTCGGGCTCCGTGGTCGGCGGCTCCTCCGGAAGGTTGGTCGGGATCTCCGGGTCGGGCTCGGGCTCGCTCGTCGTCGGCGACGGCGTCGGCTCAGGGCAGACGACGATGAGGTCGCAGCCCTCGTCAGCGGAGGCGACACCAGCGAGGGACAGCGAGGCACCGGCCGCGATCACGGCACCGGCCGCTATCCGAGCGACACGGACCCGCGTCTTGTTAGTCATGTTCTTGCTACCCCCAGTAGCTGAATCGTCGGTGAGGCAGCGCACGGGGCCGTGATCGACGGAGGCAGCAGAACAAGAGCCCCCGGTTCACATGCGCCCCAGAGATACGCATGCCGCACTTCACCCTTCCCATTTTTCAAGTCTTCGTCAAGGCCGTTGCGCGCGCGATGTCCAAGTACGGCCTCTTTGGCAGGGGTTGGAAGCTGTGAGTGTGATGTAAAACCCAGACATGCAGGCACAGAAAAGGCAACTGCCGCCGAGATGGCGGCAGTTGCCTTGTCGACAAACTTACTTCTCCTGCTGCTTGCGCCAGCGAATTCCGGCTTCGAGGAAGCCGTCGATCTCACCGTTGAAAACGGCCTCGGGGTTGCCGACCTCGAATTCGGTCCGCAGATCCTTGACCATCTGGTACGGGTGCAGGACGTACGAACGCATCTGGTTGCCCCAGGAGTTGCCGCCGTCGCCCTTGAGGGCGTCCATCTTGGCCTGCTCCTCCTGCCGGCGCCGCTCCAGGAGCTTGGCCTGGAGGACGTTCATCGCGGTCGCCTTGTTCTGGATCTGCGACCGCTCGTTCTGGCAGGAGACGACGATGCCGGTGGGGATGTGGGTCAGTCGCACCGCGGAGTCGGTGGTGTTCACGCCCTGGCCGCCGGGACCCGAGGAGCGGTAGACGTCCACGCGCAGCTCGGACTCGTCGATCTCGATGTGGTCGGTCTGCTCGACCACCGGCAGCACCTCGACGCCCGCGAAGGACGTCTGGCGGCGGCCCTGGTTGTCGAAGGGCGAGATGCGCACGAGCCGGTGGGTGCCCTGCTCGACCGAGAGGGTGCCGTAGGCGTACGGCACCTGCACGGAGAAGGTGGTCGACTTGATGCCGGCCTCCTCCGCGTACGACGTCTCGATGAGCTCGGTCTTGTAGCCCTTCTGCTCCGCCCAGCGCAGGTACATCCGCTGCAGCTTCTCGGCGAAGTCGGCGGCGTCCACGCCGCCCGCCTCGGCGCGGATGTTGACGAGCGCCTCACGGGAGTCGTACTCACCGCTCAGGAGCGTGCGGACCTCCATCTCGTCCAGCGCCTTGCGGACGGACGCGAGCTCGGACTCGGCCTCGGCACGGGTGTCCGGGTCGTCCTCCTCCTCGGCCATCTCGAAGAGCACGGCGAGATCGTCGATCCGCCCCCGCAGCGCCTCGGCCTTCCTGACCTCGGCCTGGAGGTGGCTCAGCTTGCTGGTGATCTTCTGCGCCTCGTCCGGGTTGTCCCACAGGGACGGCGCGGCCGCCTGCTCCTCGAGCACGGCGATGTCTGCCCTCAGCTTGTCGAGGTCCAGAACGGCCTCGATCGACTCCATGGTCGAGGAGAGGGACTTGAGCTCTTCGGATACATCGACGACTGCCACGCCTCCAGCGTAACGGCTCCGCCAAGCGGTGCGGAGCCGTCACTCTCCGTGACGGGATACAAACGCCAGCCAGGCCGGGCGGCTGACGACCAGGACCGGGCCGTCAGGGTTCTTGCTGTCGCGGACGGGGACGACGGCGGGGATGGCGGGGGCTATTTCTATGCAGTGCCGCCGTCGTTGCCGCTGTAACTGCTCTTGATCCAGGTCGCCGCGCTCAGTTCGTGCCTGTTCATGATCGCGTTCATGCCCTTCCATCGTCTCGCCGATCATGCGGCAGATTTCGGGGCAAACAGAGCGTCTGCCCTGAGCAGATCATAGGTTCGGTTGTGCCGCGCGCAGACCTCCGGATCATTGTTGAAGTGGGCATGGCTCAGCGACTCCGAGTAGACCCACCGCTCCCCGTCGGGCAGCATGATCAACGACATGGATGACGTGGGGCGGATAATGCCGTAGAGGCCAGCCGGAACAACCTGAACACGGATGTTGGGGCGCTGACCGACCCTCAACAAGCGCGCGCACTGGTCGCGCATCACGGCTGGGCTCCCCACCACGCAGTACCCCTCTACCTGCTTCTTCGCAGGTCAGCGCATGATGTGTGTTCCGCTGGTGTCCGTGGTCGTGCGGGGCAATCCGTGGTTGTTGCCGTCGCTACCGCTGTCAGGGCCCGGTGGCTGGTGCTGGTGTCCTCTCTAGCCCTGTCGGTCATCACGGGTGTATCGGGCAACTGTGTACGCGATGGGTCCGGTAAACCCTGTCTCTGCGCCGTCGTTCATGTCCAGGACTTCGAAGCCGGCGCCCTCCGCGTAGCGTTCGAGCTCCTGGGGGAACAGGATGCGTCTGCGGATCTCGTCTCGGGCCTCGTTGCCCGAGGGAAGCGTCCAGTGTCGGTGCATGGTGTTGATCTGGGTCCGCAGGTTCCACGTGTGGCGGATGGTGACGGTAGCGGGGCCTCGCGGGGTGTCGACCGTGGCGGTGGTCGGCTCGGTCCGGGTGATCGGGGCGATGGGGGAACACAGCACGAGCAGCGCTGTCGGCTGGGCGTGGGCGGCGAAGGTAGCGAAGACCTGGCTGATGCCGTGGTTGTCGTGGACGTAGGCGAGGCTGTTGCCCATGCAGGTCACTACGTCCATGCGTTTGCCGAGTCGTGCGGTGCGCATGTCTCCGGTGCGGATGTCCAGCTCCGGCCGGGCCTGGTGGGCGTAGTGGACCAGGCCGGGCTGGAGGTCCACGCCGATGCACTCGAAGCGCTTGGCCAGGATCTCCAGGTCGCGGCCGGTACCGCATCCGAAGTCGACCAGGGTCCGGGCGTCCGGCTGGTGCAGTTCGATCAGGGTCTGGCACATTCCTGCGCTCGTGCTGTCGGACTGGACCACGTCGCAGAGCGCCGGATCGCGGTACAGGAGGTTGGCGGCTTCCACGTGCTCGGCTTCCGTGTCGGGGCTGGTCACATGAGGCTTCGCAGTCCGACC
>NZ_JBYIVZ010000043.1:0-81284 GCF_057710365.1 Streptomyces sp. bgisy027 | reverse complement strand
GGTCATCACCGTCGGCGCCCACTCGGGCAGCGCCTCCGTCCGCTCCGCCCAATCGGCCGGCACCGCCCCGGCCTTCCCCGAGCCGATCACACCGCCCACGATGGCGCACGTGGTGTCGACGTCACCGCCGACCTGCGCGGTCGTCCAGAAAGCCCGCTCGTAGTCGCCCAGGGCCCGTGCGGCGGACCAGAGAGCGAAGGGCACCGTGTCATGGGCCGTCGTACGCCGTCCGCAGCCCAGGACGGCCGCGACGGTGCCCCCGTCGCCGTAGTCGAGCATGTCCCGGGCACGCCGCAGACCTGCCCCCACCGCGCTCTTCGGCACCAGAGCGATGACGTCGTCCAGGAGCGATTCCGGGCTGGGCGGACCGCCAGGGGCAGCGGCCAGCGCGGCAGCCGCGGCGACGGCCATGGCGCCGACCACGGCCTCGCGGTGCTGATGGGTGGGATAGGCGGAGATCTCGGCCTGGTGGGTCGCCTGCTCGGGGTCGTCCGCGTACCAGGCCCCGAGGGGTGCGATCCGCATCGCGGCGCCGTTGCCCCAGGAGCCCCGGCCGTTGAACAGCGCGGCCGACAGCTCGCGCCAGTCCCCGCCCTCCCTGACCAGACGCAGCAGCCGGTTGACCGCGGGCCCGTAGCCGCGGTCGAAGTCGTGGTGCTCGGCGAAGGAGCTGGCCAGCGCGTCCTGGTCGATGCGTTGGTGGGCGGCCAGGACGGCGACCACGGAGCAGGCCATCTCCGTGTCGTCCGTCCACTGCCAGGGGCCGGACGGGAGCTCGCGCCGCTTCAGCAGCGGATAGTTCACCGGCACGAAGAACTGCGAGCCGAGGGCATCCCCCACCGCGAGTCCGCGCAGGCTGGTGAGGGCGCGGTCCAGGCGCCCTTCGGGGGAGGAGTCAGCGGTCATCGCCCTGCCACTCTATCCGGTGATCCCGTACGGTTCCGGGTCACGCCAGCGTTCGAACGGCCGGTCAAGCGTGTACTTGCCGTCGTCCCCGAGAACGAGCATCCGCATCTCCGCGTTCCCGGGGTTCGACAGCGACTCGAAGTCGGCGACCGTCCAGTGGAACCAGCGCATGCAGAACAGCCGCATGGCCAGCCCATGGGTCACGAGCAGCACGTTCGGCGGATGATCGGGCGCCTCGAAGCTGCGGTACAGGCTCTCCAGGAAGTTGCCGACCCGGTCGTACACGTCGGCACCTGACTCACCCTGGGCGAAGCGGTAGAAAAAGTGGCCGTAGGCGTCCCGGTAGGACTTCTGGAGGCGTACATCGTCGCGATCCTGCCAGTTCCCCCAGTCCTGCTCGCGCAGGCGGGGCTCCTCACGCACCCGTATGAGCTCGGGGTCCAGGTGGAAGGCGCGCAGGGTCTCGTGGGTACGGCGGTAGGGCGAGACGTACACGCTGACGCGCTCGCGGCCGAAAACCTCCCGCAGGCGTTTGCCCGTCTCCTCCGCCTGTCGCCAGCCCCGCTCGGTCAGGGCCAGCGCATGGTCGGGCTCACGCTCGTAAACGGTGTCATCAACATTGCCCGTTGACTCCCCGTGTCGGACAAGGACGATGCGCCGTGGTCGTGCCATGCCAAAACCCTAGATCGGCTGACACCTGATCGAGCACTCGTACGGGCTCCATACGGCGTAGGTCACACATTTCCTGTATCACCGGCCACATTAAGACACTCACACAGCGGGTTTGGATTTCAAACTATCTCAGACCGTCCAGGCTGCTTCGAGCTCCACGATGTCACCCGTAAGGGCCGCGACATCCGCCTCGATCTGGGCGCGCAGCGCCAGTCGCTCCACGCGCTCGGTCCGGTACTTGCCGTGCTCGGCGGCCGAGTGCCACATCGACAGCACCAGGAACTCATGGCCCGGCGCCTCACCGAACAGCCCGCGGACCATGCCCGGGGAGCCGGCCATGGCGGGGTTCCAGACCTTCTCCTGCATGAGCGTGAAGTGCTCGGCACGTTCCTCGTGGACCCGGCAGTGGGCCACCCGGACGAGGTCGGCGTCGGTGAAGCGCGGCTCGAAGCCGGTCTTCACGTCGAAGCGGTAGTCGAACAGTTTGACCTGCACGTCCTTGAAGGTGCCGGACTGGGCCGCGGCCAGCCGGTCATGGGAGCGGGCCATGAAGGAGTCGTAGAAGGAACGGCTCTCCCAGAACGAGAAGATGTGCGCCACCCCCTGCCGCCCCCGGCTCCAGCCACCACCCTGCCCCCGAAATCCCGGCTCCCCCAGAAGCCCCGCCCATTTTCGCTGCCCCCGCTCGAAGCCGCGGCGGTCCACCACGGTGCAGCGAATCCACTTGACCAGCACCGCGCCATGGTAAGGCCACTCAGCGTGGCGCTGGTCACCGTCGGCGCCACAGGTCCCCCACGCGTGATCCCACGCGCGTGGCAGGATGGACAACCGGCCTTGTCCGCAGGGCAGTTCAGGCTGGGAGCATTTCGCATCACGGGGAAGGGGAAGCCTGGTGAACGCCATCAACAAGGGAGCCCGGAAAGTCGAGATCTCGCTCAAGTGGGATCCGAGTCCGGCCGGGCAGCCGCCCACCGATCTGGACATAGTGGCCGCGACCTATCTGACGAGTGATCCTTACGGCGATCCCGCCTACGTGGTGCACTTCGACAGCCGCTCTCCCGACGGCACCATCTATCTCAACCGGGACAGCAAGGACGGCAAGGGCTTCGGCTGGGACGAGGTGCTGACCGTGGAGCTCGACCGGCTCGACAGCCGGTACGCGCGCGTGATGGTCGGCGTCGTGATCCAGCAGCGCCCGGCGGAGCGCACCTTCGTCAGTGTCATCAAGCCGGCCCTGCGCATCCGTGAGGGCTACACCGTCATGGCCGAGGACGACTTCGGCGGCGTGCTCGGCTCGACGGCGGCGACGGTCGCGGAGTTCGTGCGCGAGGGATCGAGCACATGGGAGTTCCGCGCGGGCATCCGCGGTTTCGAGGACGACCCGGCGACGTTCACAGCGGTCATGGGCAGGGATCGCCGGCCCTGACAGTCGCTCGCACACGCGCGTGGACGTAGTCGCCAACGCGCGGGCGGTACAACGAAGAGGGGCGCCGACATGTCGTCGGCGCCCCTCTTTGTGAGCTACCTGCCGTCAGAGCCCTTCAGGGCTGTCCGACGGTCGGGGTCCAGCCGCGGCCGGTGTCAGCTGCAACCGCTGGTCGAGCCGCAGCCCTCGCAGATGTAGCAGGAGCCGGCGCGCTGCATCTTCGTGCCGCAGGAGAAGCAGAGCGGGGCGTCGGCCTGGATGCCCAGCTGCATCTCCACCAGCTCGGCGCTGGTGTGGGCCTGCTGCGGAGCGGGCTTGACCACCGAGGCCTCGCCCTTCGGCGCGGCGACCGCCTTCAGCTCCTGGGCGCGCGGCGCCGACTGGGCCAGGCCCTCGACGTCGACCTCGTCCTCGTTGGGCTCGTAGGAGCCCGTCTCGAGGTGACGCTGACGCTCCTCGGCGGAGTGGATGCCGAGCGCGGAGCGCGTCTCGAAGGGCAGGAAGTCCAGCGCCAGGCGACGGAAGATGTAGTCGACGATCGACTGCGCCATCCGCACGTCCGGGTCGTCCGTCATGCCGGCCGGCTCGAAGCGCATGTTCGTGAACTTCGAGACATACGTCTCCAGCGGCACGCCGTACTGGAGGCCGACGGAGACCGCGATCGAGAAGGCGTCCATCATGCCTGCGAGCGTCGAGCCCTGCTTGGACATCTTCAGGAAGACCTCGCCGAGACCGTCGTCCGGGTAGGAGTTGGCGGTCATGTAGCCCTCGGCGCCGCCGACGGTGAAGGACGTGGTGATGCCGGGACGGCCCTTCGGGAGACGCTTGCGGACCGGGCGGTACTCGACGACCTTCTCGACCGTCTCACGGATGGCGGCCTCGGCCTTCTCCGTGATCTCGGCCTTCTCCTTCTCCTTGGTCTTCGCGGAGAGGGGCTGACCGACCTTGCAGTTGTCGCGGTAGATCGCGAGCGCCTTGACGCCCATCTTCCAGGCCTCGAAGTAGATCTCCTCGACCTCCTCGACGGTCGCCGACTCCGGCATGTTGACCGTCTTGGACAGGGCGCCGGAGATCCACGGCTGGATCGCGGCCATCATCCGGACGTGGCCCATCGCGGAGATGGAGCGCTCGCCCATGGCGCAGTCGAACACCTCGTAGTGCTCGTGCTTCAGCCCCGGGGCGTCGACGACATTGCCGTGGTCGGCGATGTGGGCGACGATCGCCTCGATCTGCTCCTCCTGGTAGCCCAGGCGGCGCAGGGCCTGCGGGACGGTGCCGTTGACGATCTGCATCGAGCCGCCGCCGACCAGCTTCTTGAACTTGACCAGCGCGAGGTCGGGCTCGAGACCGGTGGTGTCGCAGGACATCGCCAGGCCGATGGTGCCGGTCGGGGCGATGACGGACGCCTGGGAGTTACGGAAACCGTTCTTCTCGCCCAGGCGCTGCACGTCCTGCCAGGCCTCCGTGGCGGCGGCCCAGATCGGCGTGTCGAGGTCGTCCATGCGGACGGCCTTGCCGTTGGCGTCGGCGTGCTGCTTCATGACGCGCAGGTGCGGCGTCGCGTTGCGGGCGTAGCCGTCGTACGGGCCGACGACCGCGGCGAGTTCGGCGGAACGGCGGTACGACGTGCCGGTCATCAGGGAGGTGATGGCACCGGCGAGGGCACGGCCGCCGTCGGAGTCGTACGCGTGGCCCGTCGCCATCAGCAGGGCGCCGAGGTTGGCGTAGCCGATGCCGAGCTGGCGGAACGCGCGCGTGTTCTCACCGATCTTCTGCGTCGGGAAGTCCGCGAAGCAGATGGAGATGTCCATCGCGGTGATGACGAGCTCGACGACCTTCGCGAAGCGCTCGACGTCGAAGGACTGGTTGCCCTTGCCGTCGTCCTTCAGGAACTTCATCAGGTTCAGCGAGGCGAGGTTGCAGGACGTGTTGTCCAGGTGCATGTACTCGCTGCACGGGTTCGAGCCGTTGATGCGGCCGGACTCCGGGCACGTGTGCCAGTGGTTGATGGTGTCGTCGTACTGGATGCCGGGGTCGGCGCAGGCCCAGGCGGCCTCGGCCATCTTGCGGAACAGGGCCTTGGCGTCGACCTCTTCGATGACCTCGCCCGTCATACGGGAGGTCAGGCCGAACTTGCCGCCCGACTCGACCGCCTTCATGAAGGTGTCGTTCACGCGGACCGAGTTGTTGGCGTTCTGGTACTGGACGGACGTGATGTCGTCGCCGCCCAGGTCCATGTCGAAGCCCGCGTCACGCAGAGCGCGGATCTTCTCCTCTTCCTTCACCTTGGTCTCGATGAAGTCCTCGATGTCGGGGTGGTCGACGTCGAGGATGACCATCTTGGCCGCGCGACGGGTGGCGCCGCCCGACTTGATCGTTCCTGCGGAGGCGTCGGCACCGCGCATGAAGGAGACCGGGCCCGAGGCGTTGCCGCCGGAGGACAGCAGTTCCTTGGAGGAGCGGATCCGGGAGAGGTTCAGGCCGGCGCCGGAGCCGCCCTTGAAGATCATGCCCTCTTCCTTGTACCAGTCGAGGATCGACTCCATGGAGTCGTCGACGGACAGGATGAAGCAGGCGGAGACCTGCTGCGGCTGGGGCGTGCCGACGTTGAACCAGACAGGGCTGTTGAAGCTGAAGATCTGGTGCAGGAGGGCGTACGCCAGCTCGTGCTCGAAGATCTCGGCGTCGGCGGGCGAGGCAAAGTACTTGTAGTCCTCGCCGGCCTTCCGATACGTCTTCACGATGCGGTCGATGAGCTGCTTGAGGCTCACCTCGCGCTGCGGGGTGCCGACGGCACCGCGGAAGTACTTGCTGGTGACGATGTTGACCGCGTTCACCGACCAGAAGCCGGGGAACTCGACGCCGCGCTGCTCGAAGTTGACCGAGCCGTCGCGCCAGTTGGTCATGACGACGTCACGGCGCTCCCAGGCCACCTCGTCGTACGGGTGCACGCCGGGGGTGGTGTGGATGCGCTCGATACGCAGTCCCTTGGTCGCCTTGGTGCCCTTGGCGCGGGAACTCCGTGCCGGACCGCTCGCCGTCTCTGTCATGCCGCCTCCCTGTACGGGCTAAAACGCCCTGAAGTGCCCCGATGTTCCCCGTGGCACGTGTTGTGTCTGGTGCTGCGAGCACCCTCTGATCGCCGCCCGCAGCAGGTCTTCTGTCGCCGCTCTCTCGGCCGGATCCCGGTCTGGCGTCCGGATCCGGCCCGCCCTAGTCGGCGGCGTTGGCGGGCACGGGGACTTGTGCAGTCCCTCCGGACCCGCGGTGGTCTTCCTGGCCCCCCGTGACTGCGCCCACGTCGTCCTCGCGGTCGTCCTCGTCCGCGGCGGGGCTTCCCGTCGGCTCCCTCAGCTCTGCGATCGCGGCCTCGAAGTCCTCGAGCGAGTCGAAAGCCCGGTAGACGGAGGCGAATCGCAGAAAGGCGACGAGGTCGAGTTCCTGCAACGGGCCGAGTATGGCCAGCCCCACGTCATGGGTGGTCAGCTCGGCGCTTCCGGTGGCCCGCACCGCCTCCTCGACCCGTTGGCCGAGCTGAGCGAGCGCGTCCTCGGTGACAGGTCGTCCCTGGCATGCCTTGCGCACGCCGTTGATGACCTTGGTACGGCTGAACGGTTCGGTGACTCCGGACCGCTTGATCACCATCAGCGAGCATGTCTCCACCGTCGTGAAACGACGGGAGCAGTCAGGACACTGGCGGCGCCTGCGGATCGACGTGCCGTCGTCGGTCGTACGGCTGTCGACGACACGGCTGTCGGGGTGCCTGCAGAAGGGGCAGTGCATAACTCCAACCCTCCTTCACAGCAGACTCAATAGCCTCGCTGGACCTCATGGGCCCCGCGAAGCAGCCCCAAGCATAGGCGATCTCCGAGAGTCCGAAGACCGGGGGGACCACAACTTCTGGGCTGCTGCCGCAATCCAACCACTAGATGTGGGGATTGGCTCATACATCCAGGCCGTATGCGCGTGTCGCACAGACATGAGCAGGTGGCGTACGACCACCCCCGCCCGCCGGACACTCCGATGCACAGCCGTATCGCTGCGGCACATACGGAGATACCGTGAGCGCCACACGCAGGGGACGTGGGACTCCCGCACAGATGGGGGTCGGTTCCCGGCTTGGCTGATCCCGGATGGCAGACTGGGGCAACAACCCACGAGGTCGTCAGCCCGGCGGTGAAGAGTACAACAATGGGCCCTTTTGCCCGCCGGACAGCTCGTCAGCCATACACCCCGACACGCGATCACGTAAGCCGATTCGCGATTTTTCACTCGAACGTGTGTTTGGCGCAACCTTTCGAAAGCAACTACCGTTGTGCAGCAGGGAGACCATCGAGAGGGGCCGACGTGACCACCACCGCAGACAGTGCCACCATCACTGCCCAGGACCGCTCCCAGGGCCGACTCGAGCCGGTGCATGCGATGAACGAAGCCATGAATCCCGAGGGACAAAAGCGCTCCCTTCCGGGTCGACCTCCCGGCATCCGGGCGGACAGCTCAGGGCTCACCGACCGCCAGCGCCGCGTGATCGAGGTCATCAGGGATTCCGTGCAGCGTCGTGGCTACCCGCCGTCGATGCGGGAGATCGGCCAGGCGGTCGGCCTGTCCAGCACGTCCTCGGTGGCGCACCAGCTGATGGCACTGGAGCGCAAGGGCTTCCTCCGCCGGGACCCGCACCGCCCGCGCGCCTACGAGGTGCGCGGCTCCGACCAGGCCGCCTCCGTGCAGCCCACGGACACCGCCGGCAAGCCCGCAGCGTCGTACGTCCCGCTGGTCGGCCGCATCGCCGCCGGTGGCCCCATCCTCGCCGAGGAGTCGGTCGAGGACGTCTTCCCCCTCCCCCGGCAGCTGGTCGGCGACGGCGAGCTGTTCGTGCTCAAGGTCGTCGGTGACTCCATGATCGAGGCCGCGATCTGCGACGGCGACTGGGTCACGGTCCGTCGCCAGCCGGTCGCCGAGAACGGCGACATCGTGGCCGCGATGCTCGACGGCGAGGCCACCGTCAAGCGCTTCAAGCGCGAGGACGGCCACGTCTGGCTCCTCCCGCACAACTCCTCGTACGAGCCGATCCCCGGGGATGACGCGACCATCCTGGGCAAGGTGGTGGCAGTGCTGCGGCGCGTGTGACGGCTGCGGCGGGCGAAGCGATAGGCGTCGCCCCTTGACCGGGCCCCGGGACCCCTGCGCCGGTTCCGGGGCCCTGTGCTGTCTAGGGCGCGTTGGACGGTATGGCTGGCCGCCACGGCCAGCGCTGGTGGGCGGCGTAGTCGCGGTCGGACGTTGCGCGGACCAGACCCGGCGTCCGCGGCTTTTGGACGAGTGGTTAGCCTGTCGCGGTGCCGCGACAGGCTAACCACGGTGTCCCTCAGCTACTTCGCCGCCGCTTCGGCCTCCGCCTGCGTCGCCGACGCGTCGATGGCGGCGAGCGACTTCCTGACCTGATTACGGTCCGTCGTGTACCAGAAGTCAGGGAGTGACGCCTTCAGATAGCTCCCGTACCGGGCTGTCGCCAGCCGCTGGTCCAGTACGGCCACCACACCCCGGTCCCCCGATGCCCGTACGAGGCGGCCGGCGCCCTGGGCCATGAGCAGTGCGGCGTGCGTGGCGGCGACCGCCATGAAGCCGTTGCCGCCGGCGTCCTCCACCGCCTTCTGGCGAGCGCTCATCAGCGGGTCGTCGGGGCGCGGGAACGGGATCTTGTCCATGACGACCAGCTGGCAGCTGGGGCCTGGCACATCCACGCCCTGCCAGAGCGAGAGCGTGCCGAACAGGCAGGTCTTCGGGTCGGCGGCAAAGTTCTTGATCAGCTCGCCGAGCGTCTCCTCGCCCTGAAGGAGGATCGGGAACTCGGGGATGCGGGACCGGAGCTCCTCGGCCGCCAGCTGGGCTCCTCGCATCGAGGAAAACAGGCCGAGCGTGCGGCCGCCGGCCGCCTGGATCAGCTCGGTCAGCTCATCGAGCATGTCCACGCGGTCGCCGTCCCGCGCGGGGCGCGACAGGTGCTTGGCGACGTACAGGATGCCTTGCCTGCGGTACTCGAACGGTGAGCCGACATCCACGCCCTTCCACTGCGGGAGGTCGTCGCCCTCCGTGCCCTCCGGAGCGAGCCCCAGTGAGGCGCCGACGCCATTGAAGTCGCCGCCCAGCTTCAAGGTCGCGGAGGTCAGGGTGACGGAACGGTCGGCGAAGAGCTTCTCCCTCAGCAGACCAGACACCGACATGGGCGCCACGCGCAGAGACGCACCGAAACGGTCGTGACGTTCGTACCAGACGACGTCCCACTCGGAGCCGTTGGTGATCCGCTCCGCCACGTCGTGCACCGACTCGACCGAGGCCAGCGCCTGCTTGCGGACCGCGTCCTCGTCCTGCACGGACTTGTCGCGAGTCGCGCCGATGCCGGAGATCACGGTGCGGCAGGCATCGCGCAGCGCCATGAGCGCGTAGGCGAGGTCTTCCGGGATCTCCTCCAGACGGCCGGGCAGCGCCAGCTCCATCAGCCGTTCGAAGCCCTCAGCGGCTGTCTGGAGCTGGTCGGCGGCCTTCTCGTTCACGAGCTTCGCGGCGCGGCGCACCGCGCGGTTGACCTGGCCGGGCGTGAGTTCGCCGGAGGCGACTCCGGTGACGCGGGAGACCAGTTCGTGCGCCTCGTCGACGATCAGGACCTCGTGCTGCGGGAGGACCGGGGCGCCCTCGATGGCGTCGATCGCGAGCAGCGCGTGGTTGGTGACGACGACCTCCGAGAGCTTGGCCCGCTCCCTGGCCATCTCGGCGAAGCACTCCGCACCGTAGGCGCACTTCGTGGCGCCGAGGCACTCCCGCGACGACACCGACACCTGTGCCCAGGCGCGGTCGGACACGCCGGGCGTCAGGTCGTCGCGGTCGCCCGTCTCCGTCTCGTCCGCCCAGTCGCGCATCCGCAGCAGGTCCTGGCCCAGCTTGCTGGTGGGTGCGGCTGCCTCGAACTGGTCGAAGAGACCCTCCTCCTCGTCCTGCGGGACGCCCTCGTGCAGGCGGTGCAGACACAGGTAGTTCGACCTGCCCTTGAGCATCGCGAACTCCGGGCGCCGGCGCAGCAGCGGGTGCAAGGCGTCGACGGTGCGCGGCAGGTCCCGCTCCACGAGCTGGCGCTGCAGCGCCAGGGTGGCCGTCGCCACGACGACGCGCTCCCCGTGCGCGAGCGCGGGCACGAGGTACCCGAGCGACTTTCCGGTGCCGGTGCCGGCCTGGACGAGCAGGTGGCTGCCGCCGTCGATCGCCTCCGCGACGGATTCGGCCATCGTCACCTGGCCAGGGCGCTCCGTGCCGCCGACAGCGGTGACAGCGGCGTGCAGGAGTTCGGGGAGTGAGGGCTTTTCCATAGAGCGACCACCCTACGACTCGGCACTGACAAACGAGCGCTCACGGTCGGGCCGGAGGACTGGATCAAGACGGGGTGATCGCCGGATGAGGATCGGCTCGGCTCGGGTGGCGATGGAATCGGGTCGAGTGCGTGCGAGGTCCGTTCGGTCATGGTCGGAGATGGTTCAGGTGGGTCGCAGGAGTGGTCAGGTGGTCGGTTGCGCGCCGGACGCAATCAAGGTCGGTCGACTTTGGCCGGGTGATTTCGGAGTCGCGTCGGGGTGGTTCGGTCATCGGGCTGGGGGCTTTGAGCTCTGGCAGAGCTGATCGGTTGGTGGTGCAGTCACGCTGCGTCCAGATGGAGATCGACTCGGGCGGAATTCGGTTCGTCGGGAGCGGGAACCGGATCGGCGTGAGCGGTGTACCAAAAGTGACGACGTTGCGACGCGACGTCACAGCAGGTGACGCAGGCTCCGGTCTCTGATCATGAGGGCGGCCCGCTTGGCGGGCAGGTCGATCTCGGCGGAGAACCGGAAGCCGGCTGTCAGGAAGGCAGCGACGGAAGGGGTGTTGCGAATGTCCGGTTCGGCGACGACGCGAGCGCAGGCGGGCCGCTTGTCGAGTACGAGGTCGGCGACGGCTCGGAGAAGGGTTCCGCCGACTCCGCGCCCTCGATCACCCTCACCACCGATGAGGAGATGGACTCCGGTGTCATGGGGCCTCGTCGGGTAGTGGCGAGCCAGCGGGTCGAGGTCGGCTCGGTAGATCTCCCAGTAACTCATCGGCGTGCCTTCCAGCAGGCCCATGCACGGGACGCTGCGTCCGTCGCCGAGGAGCTGGGACCGCAGGTGCTCCTCGATGGCGTTCTCCGGTCCGGCGAGGCCCCAGAACACCGTGACGGCAGGGTCGTTCATCCAGCAGCTGATGATCGGGAGGTCTCGCTCAATCCGTACGGGTACTAGGTGCAGTGCCCCTGCCGGGGTGCTGACCGGGCCCCAGCCGCCTACGCCGCCGAGGAGATCTTCGGGGTTCGGGACGGGGGAAGCAGGCGGGGCCTCAGACGCACACGTGGTTGCGCCTGCGATGGCGGCAGTGCTTGTGCCTGCGACGGCGGCAGCGC
The DNA here is from genome assembly GCF_057710365.1 of Streptomyces sp. bgisy027. Classification (NCBI taxonomy): domain Bacteria; kingdom Bacillati; phylum Actinomycetota; class Actinomycetes; order Kitasatosporales; family Streptomycetaceae; genus Streptomyces; species Streptomyces sp. bgisy027. Next base: position 69,822 of record NZ_JBYIVZ010000043.1, on the reverse strand, counting down.
TCGTGGCTGACGCGCGTGCTGGACCTGCGGTTGCGCCAAGGCTTCGTCTCGCATGGGCGCCGGCGTCCTCCGCGAAGAGCGCGACGAATTCGTCGGGCAGATGCAGGTCCAACGTGTCCTCGCTGTCTGCACCCGCATCGCCAGCCGGACCGATACGGCTTTCATGAGCGGTCGGACTCGTGGTGCCGGTGCCGGTGCCGGTGCCGGTGTCTGTGACCGGGGCGGTGCCTGCGTTGGCACTCGCGTCGGTGGGAGGCACGGGACGCTCCTCTCAGGAAGCGGGACAGGGCATGTTTCTCAGGAATGGAGGGGGTTGGCGATCGTGACGTAGACGGACTGGGTGTCGACCGGGCCTACGAGTTCGTCGAGGCCGTGGATTCGGGTCAGCAGGTTGGCCTTGCAGCGCAGGACCGGCGAGTCGAGCAGGTGAGCCGGCAGTGACGTGCGCAGCCGGGTGGGACCGGCGGCCACCTCGCCGAGGAAGCGACGGAACGCGGCGAGCAACAACCCTTCGTCGACGAGACGTTGAGAGCCGAATGCGCCGATGAGACCAAGGACGTTGTTGATCGCGAGGTAGTAGGCGAACCGTTCGTCAGTGACCTCGTCCGAGACGAAGGTGTCGCTGTGCTCGCCGATGCCGGGCAGTCGGGCATCCAGCTCCGCGCGCCGGGACTCACGGAAGTAGTAACCCTGGTTGTCGCGGTACCGGCCGCCCGAGGGCCAGCCCTCGTCGTCCAGCAGGAGCAGCGTGTTCTGCTGGTGCGCCTCTAGGGCGACACCGGCCTCGGAGTCCAGCCACAGCACGGGGCGAACCACGTGTTCGAGGTAACGCAGGAACCACTCGGCGGCCACGGCTCCCCGGGGTCGACCGGTTCGTGCGGCGAGACGCATGATCAGCTCGGCCAGCCGGGACCGTAGCGGCTCCGTGTCCGGCCGGCGTCGGGCTGCGGCGCTGCCGGATTGTGAGTGAGGAAGGGGTGACAGGAGTCCGGCTACGCAGGACACATCGTCGGAAGGCCGGAAGGGATTGTGCCGGATCATGACGTCGAGGCCCGGGACGGGGATTCCGTCCAGCCCGTCGACGGCGAGCCAGGCAGGGTCGCGAACGATGTCGAACTCTGGGTGCGCGGCCTGCCACTGTGTCGCGAGTCCACTGCGCAGGAGTCGGTGCACCTCTACGCCACGGTGCAGTTCCTTGCGGAGGTTCTCACGGCGGGAGTTGGTGATACGCAGGCCCAGCGAGAGCTTGAGCATGGCCGGAGCGCCGGATCGATAGACGGTGCGTACGGAGGAGGTGGGATGCCATGGCTCGCCGTGGTCGCCGAGGTCGATGAGCAGGCCGGCATCGAAGAGGGCGGCGGTCGCGGCGCGGTGCCGAACTTCGCGCATTTGCCAGGGGTGGAGGGGCAGGGCCGCGTAGCCGTCAGGCAGGGACAGCTCAGGGCCGGCAAGTCGGGCGGTGAGCTGAGACGCGGAGATGACACGGCCACGTTCGGTCCACGCCGAGTCGGTGGCGAGTGCGGAAGGGGAGACAGCCAGCCAGTGCAAGGGGAAGGAGCCGCGCAACTCAGGTGAGTACAGCCGGGCCTCGGTCTCGGAGAGGCTCTCGCGACTCTTGGGTGTCGGGTGGTGCGGGTGTCCGAGGAGCAGCGCCTGCTCGGCCGCGAGGAAGAGGTCAGGGCTGTCGGCCGGATGTTCCCGACGCCCGCCGATGAAGGTGACGGTTCGTTGCGCGGAGTCGGCGACGCGGGCGACGAGGTCGGTGGCGGCGGCCATCCCGGTGAGCGCCACGAGTGCGGGCGTCGGTACCGAGGGTGTCTCGGGTGCATCGAGGGTCCGGTACAGCGCCTCCCTGGTGAGTAGTGCGGCAAGCGTGACGGAGTCGATGAGCGAGGACTGATCCGTAGCGGCGGCCAGGTAGGGAAGGCCGAAGCGGTGCCATCCCGTCGGGGACCAGTAGTGGACGGGGGCGACCAGGGCTGTGCCGGTGGCGGGCAACAGGATGCGGAGAATCCCGTCGTGAGGTGCCGGGATGTTGGTCTCCCGTACCCAGCAGCGGAGCAGGTTCTCCACGGCGGCGGCCTGAGCTGCGGTGTGCGGATCGGGGTGTTCCAACAGGTCGGAGATTTCGCCCCGCAGCCGTTCAGCGTCCGGGACGTCTGCCTGGGTCGGTGTGCCGACCGGTCCACGCGCCGCGTCCGCTGCGTGGGCCGACGCGGAAGCTGCCCTGGCTGCCGAGGCGGGTTCCTGCGGTGCGTCTCCCTGCTCCGGTGGGGTGGGACGACGGCCGGCAGTTGTGGGGGTGCTGTTCAAGGTTGGTCCTCGTGAGGTGGTTCCGGCTCATGCGGCGATTGCAGCCGTACTGCGCTGTGGGGGGCGGCTGGCGTGCGGCGTTCGGAAGGTGCAGATGGAGGGGGTGTGTTAGTTGGATGCGAGGTTGCGGAGGGACGGGATGCTTTGCACGCGGAGGGGCCGTCGGCTGGGGTGGGTGCGACGGACTGACGACGAGGCCGGGGTACGGATCGGGGAACGTACCGTCACGTCCCGGCTGTTGACTGCCGCGCTACTCCACGTGATCGGCGCGGTCGCCTCGGTCTGCACGATCGTCGCGGTCCGCAGCCTGGGCTCGGTCGGCGCGACGCTGCTGTCCATGTTGCGGGCGTTGCAGTCGGCCGTGGCCGGGGTGGCTGCGGGATACCGCGTCCACCGCATCCGCGAGTCGGTCGAGCACAGCGGTCGCCTGCTCGTCGCTGATGGTCAGGGGCGGGAGGAGCCGGACGACGCTGGAGTGGCGGCCGCCGAGTTCGACGATCAGGCCACGTCGCAGGCACTCGCGCTGGATGGCGACGGCAAGCGCGGGGGCTGCCGGTCGAGGATGGCGGTCCTGGCCGCTCTGCATCGCCGCCACTGCCGTTCCTGCCGCCCGGTCGGCAGGGCCGACGCCCGCCGGCGAACGGCCCGCAGTGCGGACAGGGGCGAGGCGCGCACGCCCGCCGGCTCCGCCTCCAGCATCGTCGGCATCGCAAGGCTTCCCGGGGCCAGCCGAATCTCCCAGCATCGCCAGGTCGCCCACGACCCCACGCCAGTCCGGATCAGTCAGCACTCCACCCTCGCCCGCCTGGCCCGCCGACCGCTCCAGCTCGCGCAAGGGTTCAGCCTCCGGCTCCACCACCTCGACCCCGATCATCAGACCCCTGCCGCGCACATCCCCGATGCAGTCGAACCCAGCTGCAAGTCCGCAGAGTTGGTTCAGCATCCTGCTGCCCAGGTCAGCCGCGCGCTCGGCGAGGCGGTTCTCGCGGACGTAGGCGAGGGTTGCCATGCCGGCGGCCATGGCGAGTTGGTTGCCGCGGAAGGTGCCGGCGTGGGCGCCGGGTTGCCAGGCGTCGAGGTCGTCACGGTAGACGATGACGGCCAGTGGCAGGCTGCCTCCGATGGCCTTGGAGAGGACCATCACATCGGGGGTGACGCCGCTGTGCTCCACCGCCCAGAAGGAGCCGGTTCGGCCGACACCCGTCTGGACCTCGTCGGCGATCAGGGGGATGGACCGGTCGGCCGTGATCTGGCGCATGCGGCGCATCCACTCGTCCGGGGCGGGGATCACTCCGCCTTCGCCCTGGACGGGTTCGAGGATCATCCCGGCGGGGTGTCGGACGCCCGACTTGGGGTCGTCGAGGACGGACTCGGTCCAGCGGGCGGCGAGTTCGGCGCCGTGTTCGCCGCCGACGCCGAAGGGGCAGCGGTAGTCCTGCGGGTAAGGCAGGCGTGCGACCCGGACGTCGAAGGCGCCTCCGGATGCCTCAAGGGCGCCGGCGGTCATGCCGTGGTAGGCGCCGCTGAAGGCGAGGATGCCGGTGCGTCCGGTTGCGGCCCGGACGAGTTTGAAGGCGGCTTCCACGGCGTCGGTGCCGGCGGGCCCGCAGAACTGCACGCGCGCCTTGTCGGCGAGCCCGGGCGGCAGGGTGCGGAACAGCTCGGTGATGAAGGCGTCCTTGACGGGGGTCGCCAGGTCGAGGACGTGGAGGGGGGCGCCCGAGTCGAGGACCTTGCGGATGGCTTCCAGGACGACGGGGTGGTTGTGTCCGAGCGCCAGTGTCCCGGCGCCGGAGAGGCAGTCCAAGTAGCGGCTGCCGTCCGCGCCCTCGATGGTCAGCCCACGTGCTCGCACCGGCACGATGGGCAGGGCGCGCGCGTAGGTCCGCGCCGCCGACTCGCGCGCCGACTGCCGTCGCAGGATCCCCTCGTGCACGGCGCCGACCTCCGCCGACTCGGACGTATCCCCGCGCACAGATTCGGTCACGGCCATGGCTCCCTGTCCTCCCGCTGTCCAGGGGCGAGCAGGTCTTTCACATCCTCGCCCGACCCGACATACGAAGCCCCGCGAGCGTCCACTCGAAACTCCGGGGAACTGGGCACAGGGGGCCGCTCACAGGCGGCGGACCCCCACGGCTACCAACCGTGGACCGTTCACCGGGTTACGGGTTGGTTCAAGATCCTTGCCGAGACGAAACCGTCGCCGGCGGGCCGCACCTGCGACAGGGGGCGGCGTCCGACAGGCACGGTGGCCTGGCTGTCCGGTCCCCGGGCGCCCTGCCCGTGTCCCGGCCTCTGTCTCTGTCCCTGCCTCTGTCCCTGCCTCTGCCTATGCCTCTGCCCGCAGCTGAAGGGCTCGTCGCCGCCGGACTCCCTCCGGCTCGCAGTTGACGTACCCACGCCGCCCCACGGCCGCGCGCCGCACCATCGCCGCGCGCCGCCCCGTCCACGCACCGCACGCCGACCACCACCCGTCACCCGTCACCCGTCACCCGTCACCCGTCACCCACCACATCAGCCCACCGCACCGTCACGAACCTCGCGGTGGCATGCGCCTCACAAGACACCCCCACCCGACAAGACCACGCCCGACAAAACCGGACCAGGCATACTTCAAATCGGCGTCCCCCACGACAAGTTGCCTGTTCAGACGGCCCGTAGCGAAACCGTTGCCGTTCCGTCGGAACTCACCCACAGCGAGCGCATAGTGTGTGAGGCCGTCCCAACGCGCCGTGACAGCACGCAGGATCAGCGAGCGATCAGCAAGGGATCGGCAAGCGATCGGCGAAAGCCTCACGGCTGCGGCACCACGAACCGTCACCTCAGGGGGAGACAGATCATGCGATCGATACGGCCGTCGTTCACCGCCCGTCGAGGGAGGAGTGCGCGCCGCAGAACCTCCCCGCTGCCCCTGGTCGCGCTCGCCGCGGCGCTGACGCTCACCGTCACAGCCTGCGAGTCGGGCGACGCCGATGCGGGTGGCGAGGCCGGTGCGTCCGCCGCGGCCGGCGGCGAGGGCAAGATCACGATCCCGGACGACATCAAGGACAAGCTCAAGGAACACGGGATCGATCTCGACAAGTGGAAGGACGGCGCCTGGAAGAACTGGGACCGGGACGACTGGCTGCGCGAGGCCAAGGACTACATCAACCCGATCATCGAGGGCCTGTGGGACCCGGATCGTATGCGCGACGCCGAGGACCCGGACCGGGGCGTCGACGACAGCGACCTCTCCGGTGACCAGGGTGTGACCGACCCGACGCCACAGCCCGTGGACGCGCAGGCCGTGTCGCCCACGTACCACGCCAACGCCCCCGAGGCGGGCAAGGTGTTCTTCGACTCCCCCGAAGGCACGATGGTCTGCTCGGCGACGGTCGTACAGGACCCGGCCAACCCCGGCAAGTCCAACATGGTGTGGACGGCGGGCCACTGCGTGCACGCCGGCAAGAGCGGCGGCTGGTACCGCAACATCGCGTTCGTACCGTCGTACAACGACAAGGCCATGAGTACGGCCGCGATGGAGAACGCCACCAAGGAGCAGGCGGCCCCGTACGGCGTCTGGTGGGCGGACTGGGTGCAGACCTCGGACCAGTGGATCGCTCAGGGCGGTCCGACGGGCGGGGACGGCGCGCCGTACGACTTCGCCGTACTGCATGTGAAGCCGGAGGCGGGCGGCAACGGCAGGTCCCTGGAAGAGACGGTCGGTTCGGCCCTTCCCGTGAACTTCAACGCGCCGGCTGTCCCCGACGTGGACAGCATCAAGGCCGTCGGTTACCCGGCTGCCGCGCCGTTCGACGGTCAGAAGCTGTACCAGTGCCAGGACCAGCCGGGCCGGCTGTCGCTCAGGGCGTCCGACCCGACCATGTACCGCATCGGCTGCACGATGACCGGCGGTTCGTCCGGTGGCGGCTGGATCGCGACGGGCTCGAACGGCAAGCCGGCGCTGGTGTCGAACACCTCGATCGGCCCGGTGGACGCGGGCTGGCTGGCGGGTCCGCGGCTGGGCAAGGAGGCCAAGTCCGTCTTCGACGGGGTGAGCGAGAAGTTCACCGGTCAGTGACGCACGCCGAAGCACGGAGTTGACAGCGACGGCGGCGGTGGCACGGTGAGGGGAACCGTCACCTGGAACCATTGCCAGAGAACCATTGCCGGAGGCCCCATAGCAGGGGGAACCCGGTGCCGGGGAGGAAGCGTCACCAGGGTGAAACCTTCACCGCCCCGTCGCCGTTCGCTCTCAACTCCACGGGCATAGTGGAATGTCGCGTCCGGGGGGCCGCGCTGAGATGGCAGTCGGCCCCTGAGAGGGGCGAGCAAGCACCTGACGTCACGGCGCCCATTCGCAGGGACCACGCTTCAACGGGGGGTTACCGCACCATGCGTTCCACGCGTTCCGCACCATCGCCCGCAGTTCCAGATCGCAGGCGGCGTTCCGTTCTCGCCGCCACCGGCCTCGTCGCCGCGCTGGCGCTGGCCGCGACCGCCTGCGGCGGCTCCGCCGACGACCCGGCGAGCGACAAGGCCGACGCAGCCGCCTCCCAGGCCGCCGGGGCCGGTGACTCCGGCAACACCGGCGACGGCGAGATCCAGATCCCGTCCGAGATCGCGGACAAGCTCAAGGAGCACGGGATCGACGTCGACAGGTGGAAGGACGGCGCCTGGAAGGACTGGGACCAGGACAAGTGGCTCAGCGAGGCCGAGGACTTCGTCAACCCGGTCATCGAGGGCCTGTGGAAGCCTGATCGCATGCAGTCCGCGAAGGAGGCCAACAAGACGGTCACCACGCAGGACGCCGCCGCCGACCAGGGCGTGAGCGATCCGGAGCCGGCGCCCGTCCAGGCCACGGCCGAGAAGACGCCGTACCACGAGAACGCCGCGCCCGTCGGCAAGGTCTTCTTCGACACCCCCGACGGCCCGGCCGTCTGTTCCGGCACCGTCGTCAAGGACGTCAACCACCCCGGCAAGTCCAACCTCGTCTGGACGGCGGGCCACTGCGTGCACGCCGGCCAGGGTGGCGGCTGGTACCGCAACATCGCCTTCGTCCCGGCGTACAACGACCTCGGCAAGTCCGAGGCGGAGCTGGGCAATGCCACGCCCACGGAGATCGCCCCCTACGGCAACTGGTGGGCCGACTGGGTCTCGACGTCCAATGAGTGGATCCAGGGCGGCTCGGAGACGGGCGGCGCGGGTGCCACGTACGACTACGCGCTGCTGCATGTGCAGCCGGAGTCCGGCGAGAAGTCCCTGGAGGAGACCACCGGCGCCCTGGGTGTCGACTTCACCGCCCCGTCCGCGACGGAAGTCGACACGATGGGGGCCTGGGGTTACCCGGCGGCACGGCCGTTCAGCGGCCTGAAGATGTTCAAGTGCGTCGACCGTCCGGGCCGCCTCTCGCTGAGCCCGGCGTTGCCGACGATGTACCGGATCGGCTGCACGATGACCGGCGGCTCGTCGGGCGGCGGCTGGTTCCGGGTCGTCAACGGCGACACCAGGCTGGTGTCGAACACCTCGATCGGCCCGGAGGACAACACCTGGCTGGCCGGCCCACAGCTCGGTAGGGGAGCGGAGACGCTGTACCAGAACATGAGCAGGACGTACGGCGGCCGGTGACCCGCAGGCAGTACTGAGCACAGCCGGAAGGCCCGCCCCCTGTGGCAGGGGGCGAGCCTTCGTCTGTTCTGGCTGTTGCGGTCGGCTCAGGCGCTCGGAGCCGGAACGTACGGCGCGAGATCCGCAGCCAGTTCCTCGTGCACCCGCACCTTGAGCAGCGTGCCCTCCGGGGTGTGCTCCTCGGAGATCACCTCGCCCTCGGTGTGAGCACGGGCGACCAGCTTGCCGTGCGTGTACGGCACCAGAGCCTCGATCTCGACGGACGGCCGCGGCAGCTCGTTGTCGATCAGGGCGAGCAGTTCGTCGATGCCCTTGCCCGTGCGCGCCGAGACCGCGATGGAGCGGGTCTCGATCCGCATCAGGCGCTGGAGCGTCAGCGGGTCGGCCGCGTCCGCCTTGTTGATCACGACGATCTCGGGTACGTCGATCGCGCCGACGTCCCTGATCACCTCGCGCACGGCGGCCAGCTGCTCCTCCGGGTTCGGGTGCGAGCCGTCCACCACGTGCAGGATCAGGTCGGACTCGCCGACCTCCTCCATGGTGGAGCGGAACGCCTCGACCAGGTGGTGCGGCAGATGCCGTACAAAACCGACCGTGTCGGCCAGCGTGTACAGGCGGCCGCTCGGGGTCTCGGCCCGGCGCACGGTCGGGTCCAGGGTCGCGAACAGGGCGTTCTCGACCAGGACGCCGGCGCCGGTGAGGCGGTTGAGCAGGGACGACTTGCCGGCGTTGGTGTAGCCGGCGATGGCGACCGAGGGCACCTTGTGGCGCTTGCGCTCCTGACGCTTGATCTCGCGGCCGGTCTTCATGTCCGCGATCTCCCGGCGCATCTTCGCCATCTTCTCGCGGATCCGTCGCCGGTCCGTCTCGATCTTGGTCTCACCGGGACCACGGGTGGCGAGGCCGCCGCCCTTGCCGCCGCCCATCTGCCGGGACAGCGACTGACCCCAGCCGCGGAGCCTCGGCAGCATGTACTGCATCTGTGCGAGCGCGACCTGCGCCTTGCCCTCTCGCGACTTGGCGTGCTGGGCGAAGATGTCGAGGATCAGCGCCGTGCGGTCGATGACCTTGACCTTGACGACGTCCTCGAGGTGGATGAGCTGGCCCGGGCTGAGCTCACCGTCGCAGATGACGGTGTCGGCGCCGGACTCCAGCACGATGTCCCGGAGCTCGTAGGCCTTGCCGGAGCCGATGTAGGTGGCCGCGTCGGGCTTGTCGCGACGCTGGATCACGCCGTCGAGCACGAGCGCACCCGCGGTCTCGGCGAGGGCGGCGAGCTCCGTCAGCGAGTTCTCCGCGTCCTGCGCGGTCCCCGAGGTCCAGACGCCGACGAGCACGACCCGCTCCAGTCGGAGCTGGCGGTACTCGACCTCGGTGACGTCCTCGAGCTCGGTGGAGAGGCCCGCCACACGGCGCAGAGCCGCACGCTCGGAGCGGTCGTACTGATCGCCGTCCCGCTCTCCGTCGATCTCGTGGCTCCAGGCGACGTCCTCTTCCATCAGGGCATCGGCCCGACGGCCGTCGGCATAGGTCTGCGCGAAACGCTGCGTGTCCTGGGAAAAGGAAGAAGAGGAGGTCATTGGGTCCTTACGTCGATCGGGAATCCGGTTACGGCGACGGTGGCAGCGGCGCCGCGGAACGAATCCGTGGCACCTGGAACCTGTTCCGCCACTGCTCACAACGCACGAGCGCCCCGGGAGATTCCCGCGGGCCGTGCCGCGCCGACCCGATGATGGTCGCACGGCACGGCCCGTCTCGTCACCGCCTTATTCCCCGACCGGTCCTGCCTCCCGGCCCCGTACGGGCCCTGCATCCCGGTCCGGCCCCGTCCGGCCCCGTCCAGTCCCGTCCCGTCCAGTCCGGCCCCGTCCAGTCCCGTCCAGTCCGGTCCGTCCAGTCCAGTCCGGTCCTACTTACCGGTCGCCCTGCCGGCGTTCTTGCCGGCGGCCTTAGCGGCACCCTTGCCGACGGCCTTGCCGCCGCTCTTGCCGCCGCTCTTGCCGGCCGTCTTGTGCGCCGCCGTCTTGCCCGCGGCCGTCTTGTGCGTCTTCTTGACCGCCTTCGCCGGGTCCACGGACTTCCACTCCGGCTCACCGGGCATCGGCGGGGTCTTCGTGCCGTACAGCCACGGGTGCATGAACCCGTCGAGCCGGCGTCCTGAGACCTCCTCCGCGAGGGCGACGAAGTCCGCGGTCGAGGCGGATGCGTCGCGGTAGCGGCTCACCCACAGGCGTTCCAGCCTCTGGAAGGCCGGTGCGCCGATCTCCTGGCGCAGGGCGTACAGCACCAGGGCCGCGCCGTCGTAGACGTTGGGCCGGAAGATCCCGTTCTTCTTGCCGGGCGCGGGCGCCTTGGGCGCCGCGGGCGGTCCACCGGCGGCGCGCCAGCGGTCGGACGCGGCGTACGCGGCCTTCATCCGGGTCTCGAACGGCCGGTCCGCCTTCTCCGCCGCGTACAGGGCCTCGTACCAGGTGGCGTGCCCTTCGCTGAGCCACAGGTCGGACCAGGTCCGCGGGCTGACGCTGTCGCCGAACCACTGGTGGGCCAGCTCATGCACCATGATCGACTCGACGTACCACTGCGGGAACGCGGACTGCGTGAAGAGTTCCCGCTCGAACAGGGACAGGGTCTGCGTCTCCAGCTCGAAGCCCGTGGTGGCGTGGGCCATGAGCAGGCCGTACGTCTCGAACGGGTACCGTCCGACCTTCTTCTCCATCCAGGCGATGTGGCCGGGGGTCTTCTTCAGCCAGGGTTCGAGGCGCTCGCGGTCCTCGGTGGCCACCACGTCCCGTACGGGCAGTCCGTGCGGTCCCTCGCGGTGCACGACCTTGGAGCGGCCGATGGAGACCTGGGCCAGCTCGGTGGCCATGGGGTGACGGGTCCGGTACGTCCACGTCGTCGAGCCGCCCGCGCGGTCCACGTCGGTCGGCAGGCCGTTGGCGACGGCGGTGTAGCCGTTCGGAGCGGTGACCCGGATGGTGAACAGGGCCTTGTCGGAGGGGTGGTCGTTGCACGGGAACACCACGTGCGCGGCGTCGGCCTGGTTGGCCATGGCCAGCCCGTCCGCGGTCCGCACCCAGCCTCCCTCGCGCTCCTTGCCGTAGACGGGGTCGCTGGTGTGCCGCACGGTGATCCGCATCCAGCTGCCGTCGGGCAGCGGCTGCCCGGGCGTGACCACGAGGTCCTCACCGGCGCTGCGGAACGACGCGGGCTCCCCGTCGACCTCGACGGAGTCGACCTTGCCGTGAGCGAAGTCCAGATTGACGCGCTCCAGGTCCTCGGTCGTCCAGGCGTCGATGGTGGTGACGGCTTGGAGGGGCTTGTCGTTGGTGCCGGGATAGGTGAAGGACAGGTCGTACGACGCCACGTCGTAGCCGGGGTTGCCCAGATACGGGTAGAGACGGTCACCGACGCCCAGGGGCGTGGCGGGGGCACCGGCGGCGAGCAGGCAGAGGGAGACGGCGCCGGCGAGCATCGCGGGCACCTTGAGACGCCGGCGTGGACGGGCAGCGCGCTGAGCCTTGTTGCGGGGGTTGAGCAGCATGGACCAGGGCTATCAGCGCACCAGCAGAGGACGTCGACGACGCGCGACCGCCACACTCGAACGGGTAGGTCAGGTGGGTGCACGCCTGGAACGCGCCTATCGACCCGCCGCACGCCGTGTCGCGCGCCTTCACGCCCCCTGCGTCTGCGGCTGGGCCCTGCTGACGTCGTACACACCGCCCACATTGCGCATGGCCCGCATGAGGCCCGGAAGCAGTGCGGCGTCGGGCAGTTGGACCGTGTACGTGTGACGCACCCGCTGCTGCGACGGAGGCTCGACCGTCGCCGAGACGATTTCCGCGCCCTCCTGGGCCATCGCTTCGGTGAGGTCGGCCAGGAGATGCGGGCGAACGAACGATTCGGCGACCAGGGTGACCCGACACTCCGCGGTCTCTCCCCAGTACACGTCGATCTCCGCCCGCCCCGCGCTCTTCATGCGCGCCACCGCGGCGCACTCGACGCGATGGACCGTCACCGCTCCCCCGCGCACGGAGAATGCGGTGACCTCGTCGGGCGGCACGGGCGTACAGCAGCCGGCGAGGCGCACGCTCGCACCGGGCCGGTCGACCGTGACGTTGGCGGCGGAACGGCCGGCCGGGCGCACGACCGTGCCCTCCCCGGCGGACGCCGCACTCGCGGGCCCGTCCGACTCGCCCCGGAAGGCCACCTCGGCATCCTTGGGTTCCGCGGCCGTGTGCGCGGGATGCGCGGCCAGCCACCGCTGGATGGCGATCCGCGCGGCGGGCGTGTGGGCGTGCTCCAGCCACTCCCTGGAGGGCTCCGAGGCCGGATCCTGCCCCATGAGCAGCTGAACGGTGTCGCCGTCGCGCAGCACCGTGCTGAGGGTCGCCAGTCGCCCGTTGACGCGGGCCCCGATGCACGCGTGCGCGTCCTCGCCGTACTGGGCGTAGGCGGCGTCCACGCAGGTCGCGCCCTCGGGCAGCCCCAGGGTGCCGCCGTCGGGCCGGAAGACGGTGATCTCGCGGTCCTGGGCGAGGTCCTCGCGCAGCGTGGACCAGAAGGTGTCCGGATCCGGCGCCGCTTCCTGCCAGTCGAGGAGCCTGGACAGCCAGCCGGGCCGTGTCGGGTCGGCGCGCTCACCGTCACCGGCGACGGCCTGCTCCTCCGCGGAGGGCGCGTAGGGATTGCCGAGCGCGACGACGCCGGCCTCCGCGACCTTGTGCATCTGGTGGGTGCGGATGAGGACTTCGGTGACCTGCCCGTCCTCACGGGCGACTGCGGTGTGCAGCGACTGGTACAGGTTGAACTTGGGTACCGCGATGAAGTCCTTGAACTCCGAGACGACGGGCGTCAGACAGGTGTGCAGTTCGCCCAGTACGCCGTAGCAGTCGGCGTCCTCGCTCACCAGCACCAGCAGCCGCCCGAAGTCGGCGCCGCGCAGCCGACCGCGCTTGCGGGACACCCGGTGCACGGAGACGAAGTGCCGTGGCCGGATGAGGACTTCCGCCTGGATGTCGGCGTCGCGCAGGACGGCCCGCATCCGCTCGGCCGTCTCCGCGAGCGGATCGTCCTCGCGGGAGGCGTTCTCGACGATCAACTCTCTTGTGTGCTCGTACTCCTCGGGATGCAGGATCGCGAAGACGAGGTCCTCCAGCTCCGTCTTGAGCGCCTGGACGCCGAGCCGCTCGGCGAGCGGGATGAGCACGTCACGGGTGACCTTGGCGATGCGCGCCTGTTTCTCGGGGCGCATGACGCCGAGCGTGCGCATGTTGTGCAGCCGGTCGGCGAGTTTGATCGACATCACGCGGACGTCGTTGCCGGTGGCGACGAGCATCTTGCGGAAGGTCTCGGGCTCGGCGGCGGCGCCGTAGTCGACCTTCTCCAGCTTGGTGACGCCGTCGACCAGGAAGCGCACCTCCGCGCCGAACTCCTCGCCGACCTGGTCGAGGGTCACATCGGTGTCCTCGACGGTGTCGTGCAGCAGAGAGGCCGTCAAGGTGGTGGTCTCGGCTCCGAGTTCGGCGAGGATCAGGGTCACTGCGAGGGGATGCGTGATGTACGGCTCGCCGCTCTTGCGCATCTGGCCGCGGTGCGAGGACTCGGCCAGCACATAGGCGCGGCGCAGCGGTTCGAGGTCCGCGTCGGTGTGGTGTGCCCGGTGGGCGTCGACGACATGGCCGATCGCGTCGGGCAGCCGGTCGCGTGAGGCGGGGCCGAGCAGCGCCGCCCGGCCGAGGCGGCGCAGGTCGAGGCGGGCACGGGCCTTCCTGCGTGGCACGGCAGGCGGGACAGGGCCTGCTACCGGGCCTGGCGTCGCGGAATTCGTTGCCTCCGCACTCATGGGCACCTCCGGCTGCGTTAACCGGCGGACGGGGTACCCCATGGCGGACACGGCTCAGGGGATGGCGGCTTGTCCCCCGTCCGGGCCGGTGCTTGATGCTACCGAGCCCACCACGTGCGACTGACCGCCTCTCGCCGAGCGTGAAACGGATCACCCATTCGAGCGAGGGTTTGCAGGTTTACGATTTTGCGCCACGCGACCAGCCGGGCTTCGCGTTTTCCAACCCTTTCGGGGCGTCAGAACCGCTACTCCGCATCCGCAGGCACTCCACGGCCCGCCATCCCAGAGCCCGAGCGGTTCAGCGAGCGATGGTTTCCAGCCAGTCCGCCTCGAGCTCGCCCTCGGCCACGATCACCGCGGGACCGGTCATCTCGATCTCGCCGTCGGGCCGCTCGGTGATCACCAGGGTGCCGCCGGGCACGTCGACGGTGTACGTCGCGGGGGCGCCGGTCACCGCCGGGTCGGTGCCGTCCCGGCGCGCGGTGGCCACGGCGACGGCGCACGCGCCCGTGCCGCAGGACCGGGTCTCGCCGGAGCCGCGCTCGTGCACGCGCAGGGCGACATGCCGGGGTCCGCGGTCGACCACGAACTCGACGTTGACCCCGTCCGGGTAGGCCGAGGCCGGGCTGAAGGGCGGCGGGGAGTACAGATCGCCGGCGTGCGTGAGGTCGTCCACGAAGGCGACCGCGTGCGGGTTGCCCATGTTCACGTTGCGCGCGGGCCAGCTGCGCTCGCCGACGCTCACCGTCACGTCCCCTTCAGGCAGCCGGGCCTTGCCCATGCCGACGGTGATGTCGCCGTCCTTGGCGATGTGCACGGTCTTCACGCCGCCGCGCGTGGCGATCGCGAGGTCGCCCTCGGTGGTGTGACCGGCGCGCTGGAGGTAGCGGGCGAAGACACGCACGCCGTTGCCGCACATCTCCGCGATCGAGCCGTCGCCGTTGCGGTAGTCCATGAACCACTCGGCCTCGGCCGCCATGCCCTTGGCCTCGGGGTGTGCCGCGGACCGCACCACGTGCAGGAGTCCGTCACCGCCGATGCCGGCGCGGCGGTCGCACAGGGCGGCGACGGCGGCCGGGGACAGCTCGATGACGTTGTCCGGGTCCGGGACGATCACGAAGTCGTTCTCGGTGCCGTGACCCTTGAGGAAGGCGATCGGCGTACGCGTGCTCATGCACCGATCGTAAGTGAAGGCGGTTCCTTGCCGTGGGCCGGTGGCGGCCGGAAGCGCTCACGCGGTGGAGCCGCGTATCGGCACAGCTCCGCGCCTGCGTCGGGGCCGCTTCAGCGGAGCCTTGCCACGCGCCACACGGCGAGAACCACGACCGCGGCGACGACCAGGATGTACGCCAGCACCACGCGCCAGTCGGGCCTGCGCCCCGCGCCGCGCTGCGGCAGTCCGGGCCAGGTGTAGCCGACCCGGCGGGCGGCCATCATGCCCCAGCCGGCCGCACAGGAGCAGATCAGGAGCCCCAGCATGGCGATCACGGCCCCGCTGTCGCCGAAGTCGAAGGCCAGCGGGAAGGCGAACATCAGGGAGCCGACCGCGGCGAGGCCCACGATGGGCGCGAGCTGCCAGATGCGCAGCCTGCGCTGCGGGCGCAGCTCGACCTCGACCTCGGGACCGCTCGCGTACATCTCCTCGGGCTCGGGACCGTCGTCGGTGACGCCACCCTCGGTCTCGTCGGGCCCGTCCGGGCTCAGACGGTCGCCGTCCGGTTCCCGCTCACCCGTGTCAGTGGTGACGTTCTCGGTGCTTTGTGCGGTGTCGCGAGGGCCGGCCTCCATCGCCACGCGCCCTCCCAACTCGGACTCCACTTGGTCGATCGAAGCTCGATGATGGCATGGCGCCGGAGGCCGGAACGGCGGCCGGAGCGTCCCGATGCCATCACGTGATCAGGCTGTAACCGGTCGTTCGACCAACGCCAGTGCGAGATGCGGAAGTTCTGTGAGATCTGCCGCAGCCCCACTGAGCCAGTGCACCCGCGGGTCGCGCCTGAACCATGAATCCTGGCGGCGCGCGAAGCGCTTGGTGGCCCGGACCGTCTCGGCTCGCGCCCCTTCGAGGGTGCCCTCACCGGCGAACGCGGCGAGCACCTGCTGGTAGCCGAGCGCGCGCGAGGCCGTACGCCCCTCTCGCAACCCTTGCGCCTCCAGTGCGCGCACTTCCTCCACGAGCCCGGCGTCCCACATCCGGTCGACCCGGCGCGCGATGCGCTCGTCCAGCTCGGGGCGGGCCACATCGACGCCGATCTGGACGGTGTCGTAGACCGAGTCATGGCCGGGGAGGTTGGCGGTGAAGGGCCGGCCGGTGATCTCGATCACTTCGAGGGCCCGGACGATGCGGCGGCCGTTGCTGGGCAGGATCGCGTGCGCGGCCTCGGGGTCGGCGGCGGCCAGCCGGGCGTGCAGCGCCCCGGAGCCGCGCAGCGCGAGCTCCTCCTCCAGGCGGGCCCTGACCTCGGGGTCGGTGCCGGGGAACTCCAGGTTGTCGACGGCCCCGCGGACGTAGAGCCCCGAGCCGCCGACCAGGATCGGCCAGCGCCCTTCGGCGAGCAGGGCGTCGATGCGCTCCCGGGCGAGGCGCTGGTACTCGGCGACGGACGCCGTGACCGTGACGTCCCAGATGTCCAGGAGGTGATGCGGGACTCCCTCGCGCTCCTCGGGCGTCAGTTTGGCGGTGCCGATGTCCATCCCTCGGTAGAGCTGCATGGAGTCGGCGTTGACGACTTCGCCGCCGAGTTGCCGGGCCAGGAAAACACCCAGATCGGACTTTCCGGCCGCTGTGGGACCGACTACGGCGATGACGCGCGGGGCGGGGGGTGCACTGCTCACCGCCCCAGTCTCGCAAACCTCACGGGGTGGCCTCGAACGAGTTACGTGACGGCACACGCGCGAGGTCGTTGCGTGTTGCGAGGTTTTCGCCGCCGGTTTCACGGAGGCGGCCACCGGGGGCGCGATGGGGCGCACCGGACGACGCGGGATTTCGCCCGCACGAGTAACGTATGGAGTGGATATGGGCGTTTTCGCACGGCTTTTCCGGCGGTCGAAGTCCACGGAAGAGGCGTCAACCGTCGAGGTTCAGGCCGACACACCAACGGCGGAGCAGGCGGCGGAGGAGACGGCAGAGGCGAAGGGGTCGGCAGGGGCCGAGGTGGAGAAGGCGGCTCAGCCGACTGCGTCGGAGTCCGTCGAGGCGGACGGTGACGACGGGGTCGAGATCCCCAAGCAGCAGTCCGCCGACGAGGCCGCCGACAGCGAGGCCGGTGAGGGCGCCCGCACGTAACTGCCCCGCGCGGGAAGGTGAACGATGGGTCTGATGGACAATTTGAAAGCCAAACTCGCACCGGCCAAGGACAAGGTCACCGACTTCGCGCACCGGCACGAGGAGCAGGTGCATCACGGTCTCGACCGGGCCGCTCAGGCCGTCGACAAGCGGACCAAGGGCAAGTACAGCGAGAAGATCCACACGGGCACGGGCAAGGCCAAGGGCGCCATGGACCGCATCACTCACAAGAGCGACCACCCGGCGTCCGGCGGCAGCACGCCCCCGTCGGACTCACCCCCGCCGACCACCTGAAACGGCACATCGACGGACGGCCGCGGAGCTTCACGGCTCCCGGCCGTCCGCCGTTTGCGTCTGTGGAGTCGCCCCGGGCCTACGACCAGGTCGCGACCAGGTACCCGACCCCGTACGGCGCGTCCTCGTACAGCAGGGCGCCGGACAGTCCCGCTTCCTCGGCGGCGCCCGTGAGGACCTGCCAGGGAGCCCGGCCGGATACCTTCAGTTCGTATGCGAGCTCGGTGTCGAGCGCCTTGAGCGCGGCCAGGTCCGCCTTGCCCAGCGCACGCGCGACGGACGCGTCGAAAGGTGCCGCCCGCTCGTCCAGGTAACCGGGAGCCTTGAGCGTGCGGCAGGCGCTGGCGTCGCCCATCACCAGCAGCGCCACCCGCTCGGCCCGGACGGCGACGTCCCTTCCGATTTCAATACACCGCTCGGGCGTCAGAGGTTCCCCCACCACGAGTCCCTCGATCGGGGCATCCGCCCAGCCGGTCCGCTCCAGCAGCCAGGCGGCGACGGCCAGCGAGGTCGGGAGCGGGCGTTCCGACAGCACGGGGTCGCCGGCCCCGGGCCGCCCCAGCCGTACGTCGATGTCCACACCGAAGCCGCCGAAGGTGCCCCGCGTCCCCTCCGCGTACGCGCCGTGCTCGCTCTCGTCGCCCGGTCCCACGACCACGAGCCGGTCCGGCCGGGCGGCCGCGAGCAGGCCCAGCGCGTCCGTGCAGGCGGCACGCGCGGAGTCCAGCTCGGATGCGGCACCCGCGGCGACGCCGGGCACCAGGAGCGGGGGGCAGGGGCAGACTGCGGCGGCGACGAGCATGATCGGGAGCCTACTCCCAGGGTTTCGGCTCCGGGTCGGTGCTCCACACCCGCTCGGCCAGCTGGAACAGGACACGATGGGTGGTCATCAGGCCTTCGACGACCGCGTAGTACGCGTCCCCGTCACCGACCCGGAACACCTCGCGGTGCTTCTGCCGCAGCCCGCTGCGGTGCTTGTGGGTGCAGGCGATCTCGTAGAGGCGGGCGCGGGCCTGATCCCGGGTGCCCTGGAAGCGGGCGGCCTCGTCGTACTGGTACTGATCGCCGTAACCGGACTGCACCACTACAACCCACTGCGCCATGTCCCGCCCCCCTTTTCCCTGTCCGCCCCTGGTCGGGTTTTCCCCGTCCACCCCTGGTCGAGTCGTGTGTTCTCAGTGTGCCGCGCAGCCGCCCGTCGCCGCCGGCAGCGGCTCGGGGACGCCGATCTTCGGGAGGCCGAGCAGGACACCGGCCGGCTCGGCGGCCTCGGCGGTGTTCCGCTTCTCCCAGGCGTCGCCCGCGCGCGTGCGGCGCACGTCGAGGACGGCACCCTCGGCGAGGAGGTGGTGCGGGGCGGCGTAGGTGATCTCGACCGTGACGACGTCGCCGGGACGGATCTCCTGGTCGGGCTTGGTGAAGTGGACCAGGCGGTTGTCGGGGGCGCGGCCGGACAGGCGGTGCGTGGCGCCGTCCTTGCGGCCCTCGCCCTCGGCGACCATCAGCTCCATGGTGCGGCCGACCTGCGCCTTGTTCTCGTCCCAGGAGATCTGCTCCTGGAGGGCGACGAGACGCTCGTAGCGCGCCTGGACGACCTGCTTGGGGATCTGGTCGTCCATGGTCGCGGCCGGGGTGCCGGGGCGCTTGGAGTACTGGAAGGTGAAGGCCTGCGCGAACCGGGCCTCGCGCACGACGTCCAGCGTCTGCTCGAAGTCCTCCTCGGTCTCGCCCGGGAAGCCGACGATGATGTCGGTGGTGATCGCCGCGTGCGGGATGGCCGCGCGGACCTTCTCGATGATCCCCAGGTAGCGCTCCTGGCGGTAGGAGCGGCGCATCGCCTTCAGGACGGTGTCCGAGCCGGACTGGAGCGGCATGTGCAGCTGCGGCATGACGTTCGGTGTCTCGGCCATGGCGGCGATGACGTCGTCCGTGAAGTCGCGCGGGTGCGGCGAGGTGAAGCGGACGCGCTCCAGGCCCTCGATCTTGCCGCAGGCGCGCAGCAGCTTGCTGAAGGCCTCGCGATCGCCGATGTCGGAGCCGTAGGCGTTGACGTTCTGACCGAGCAGCGTGATCTCGGAGACGCCCTCGGCGACCAGGGCCTCGATCTCGGCGAGGATGTCGCCGGTGCGACGGTCCTTCTCCTTGCCGCGCAGGGCCGGGACGATGCAGAAGGTGCAGGTGTTGTTGCAGCCGACGGAGATCGACACCCAGGCCGCGTAGGCGCTCTCGCGCCGGGTCGGCAGCGTGGAGGGGAACGCCTCCAGCGACTCGGCGATCTCGACCTGCGCCTCCTCGGCCACGCGGGCGCGCTCCAGCAGGACCGGCAGCTTGCCGATGTTGTGCGTGCCGAAGACGACGTCCACCCAGGGCGCCTTCTTGACGATGGTGTCGCGGTCCTTCTGCGCGAGACAGCCGCCGACCGCGATCTGCATCCCGGGCCGGCTCGCCTTCTTGGGGGCGAGGTGGCCGAGGTTGCCGTACAGCTTGTTGTCGGCGTTCTCGCGGACCGCGCAGGTGTTGAAGACGACGACGTCGGCGTCGCCGTCGGAGCCCTCGGGCGCGCGCACGTAACCGGCGTCCTCGAGCAGGCCGGACAATCGCTCGGAATCGTGGACGTTCATCTGACACCCGTAGGTGCGCACCTCATAGGTGAGAATTCCGCGGGCTTCCACTGCCGGGCTCCGGTCACTGCTGCTGGTCATGCGTTCAAGGGTAGGCGGTCACCGGAGGCGCCTTGTCCCGAACTCCGGTCCGGCGCCCGGTACCGCGTGATCACTGCCGAGCGGCCCCGGCCTCGCCCTCCTGCATGCGCTGCACGACCTCCCCGAGACCGTCGGCGACGGTGGCGAGCTGCCGTGGCGTCAGGACGTCGATGAGCAGCTTGCGCACGAGGGCGACATGGCCCGGTGCGGCCCGCTCCAGCATCCTGCGGCCGGCGTCGGCGAGGACGGCGTAGACCGCGCGCACGTCGCTCGGACAGGAGCGCCGGGTGACCAGGCCGGCCTTCTCCAGCTGCGTGATCTGGTACGTCAGGCCGCTCTTGGTGTTGAGGAGCGCGTCGGCGAGGCCGCTCATGCGCATTTCGCGGTTCTCGGCGGCGGCGAGGCGCACCAGGATCTCGTACTGGAGGTGCGTGATCCCGACGTCGTCCTTGAGCTGCTGGTCCAGCCGGCGGTTGACGAGCGCCCCCGCGGCCACGAAGGCCTGCCAGGCGCGCATCTCTTCCTCGTCCAGCCACTGGGGTTCGGCCATGCGTCCACGTTAGCGCGATGGTTCAAATTCGAACCCCGGGGTCGGGTACGGCCGCCGGATGTGACCGGTGCAACACCGAACAGGTTGCTCAAAATTTGAAACTTCACGCTAGGGTCGAGCCATCGAGGTTCAAATTTGAACCTGCCGACCCTCGAAGGAGCACTCATGGACGCCGCCCCCGCAGCAGGTCACACCAGCTCCTCCGGCCCCTCCGCCGTCGCCTCGATACGCACCCGCGTGACCATCCCGCTCCGCTTCCCCGACGGCTACGAGGTCACCGCCGACGCGGTGACCTTCCACGGCCTGGCGGACGGCGAGGAGCATGTGGCGCTGGTCCTCGGCGATCCCACGGCCGCGCCCGCGCCGCTGGTGCGGCTGCACTCGGAGTGCCTGACCGGGGACGTCTTCGGCTCGGCCCGCTGCGACTGCGGTCCGCAGCTGCGCGAGGCGGTGGAGCGCATCGCGGCCACCGGCGGCGTCCTGCTCTACCTGCGCCAGGAGGGCCGCGGCATCGGCCTCTACAACAAGCTCGACGCCTACGCCCTCCAGGACGCCGGTCTGGACACCTACGACGCCAACACCGCGCTGGGCCTGCCCGAGGACGGCCGCGACTACACCGCCGCGGCCCAGATGCTCACCGCCCTCGGCATCGGCGAGCTCGACCTGCTCACCAACAATCCCGACAAGGCGCGGCAGTTGCGCGACCTGGGCGTGCCTGTGCGCTTCGTCCGGCCGACCGGCGTCTTCGCCACCGACAGCAACGTCCGCTATCTGCACGCCAAGGCCGAGCGGACCCACCACACCATCACGCTGCCCGAGCAGGCCGGCCCGGGCACGGTCTCCGCGCTGGCCGGCTGACCGTCCCCGCCCGGCAGGAACGTCCCCGTCACCCGGGAGCACTCCCATGCCCACTTCCCTCGCCCGCGTCGCCACCGACGCCGCCCCGCGCTACGCCAAGCAGCTCGC
Organism: Streptomyces sp. bgisy027; assembly: GCF_057710365.1. NCBI lineage: Bacteria > Bacillati > Actinomycetota > Actinomycetes > Kitasatosporales > Streptomycetaceae > Streptomyces > Streptomyces sp. bgisy027. Next base: position 48,259 of record NZ_JBYIVZ010000043.1, on the reverse strand, counting down.
CTCCCACTTCGGCCGGAAGATCCCGGTCGAGGAGACGCCGGACGGCGGCCACCGCCTCGCCTTCCAGAACACCGAGGTCGCCCTCGAACCCCGGCCCGAGCACCTGCTGATCCGCGTCACGGCGCCCGACGCCTCCACGCAGGCCACAATCCGGGACGTCGTCGCCAGCCACCTCGAACGCTTCGGCCGGCGCAACGAACTGATCGTCGTCTGGGACGAGCCCACTGACCAGGAGAACCCCGCACAGGACTGACGCGCCCTCCCGGCGTCCGAGAGAAGGGCACTGTCACGTGAAGGCCGTCACGATCACCGGCTTCGGGGCCGAGCCGCTCCTCACCGATCTGCCCGTGCCGGAACCGGGACCGGGCGAGCTGCTGGTCCGGCTGCACGCCGCCGCGCTCAACCCCTTCGACTGGAAGGTCGCCGACGGAGCGCTCCAGGGCATGGTCGAGCACGACTTTCCCCTGTTCATGGGCTCGCCCGGCGCCGGACATTCACGCGCCTTCGGCCGCCGGGTGCCGGACGGCTGCGCGCCTTGGTCCGCCAAGCACCCTGCGCCCCGGTCCGCCCGGCGCCGGACACTCACGCGCCTTCGGCCGCCGGGTGCCGGACGGCTGCGCGCCTTGGTCCGCCAAGCACCCTGCGCTCTGCGCCCCGGTCCGCCCGGCGCCGCCGGGGTCATGCGCCTTCGGTCGCCCAGCCCTGGCGGCGCAGCACGCCCGACACGTCCGGTGCCTCGTAGTGCTCGCCCTTGAGGACCTTGCCGTCGGACCGGCGGGCGACCTGGCCGTCGGGGCCCAGCTTGGTCATGTTGGAGCGGTGGATCTCGGCCAGGACGGCGTCGAGGTCGATGCCGTGGACGAGGGCCGTGCCGTACGCGACGTAGACGACGTCCGCCAGCTCGTGCGCGAGCCTGTCGAGCGGGCCGGTCACCGACACCTCGGCGACCTCCGCGGCCTCCTCCGCGAGCAGTTCCCCTCTGTGGGCGGCGAGGTTCACGGACACCTCCGTCGGCGTACTGCGCGCGGCCAGCCCGAAGGCGAGGTGGAATTCACGGACCAGGTCGGCAGGAGAGGAACTCATGCGGCGACTGTAGCGACCGGGTCGGACAGTCCCGGTCGCGGTCCTGATCACGGACGCGGCGCGCCCCTGTGACCTCGGCCCTGGTCAGCACGGCGTTCCGGCTGGCAGGATCGCCGCCATGTCCAAGGCACTCGACCGCATCAGCAGGAGCCGGGCCGCGCAGGCCACGGTCGCCGGGGTCGTGGCCCTGGGGTTGCTGCTGTGGTGGCTGCTGCCCCTGGGCGAGGACCCGCCGAGCGGGACGATCACGGTCAGCACCGGCACGCGCGCGGGGGTCTACCACGAGTACGGCGAACTCCTGCGCAACGAACTCGCCAAGGACATGCCGCAGCTGAAGGTGAAGCTGCTGACGAGCGCCGGCTCGCAGGAGAACGTCGAGCGCGTGGCGACCGGCAAGGCCGACTTCACCATCGCCGCCGCCGACGCGGTGGACACGTACAAGATGCAGGGCAGGCCCGTCACCGACCGGCTGCGCGGGGTCGCCCGGCTGTACGACGACTACGTACAGCTCGTCGTCCCGCCGGACTCGGACATCCGCTCCGTCGCGGACCTCAAGGGCAAGCGGGTGGCCATAGGGCTGCCCAACTCGGGCGTACGGCTGATCGCCACCCGGGTGCTGGAGGCCGCCGGCATCGACCCGGAGAAGGACATCACGCCCAGGTCGGACGGCATCGACACCGGGCCCAAGCGGCTCGGGCACGAGCTCGACGCCTTCTTCTGGTCGGGCGGCGTACCGACGGACGGGCTGGAGAAGATCGCCGAGTCGTCCGCGTTCCGGTTCGTGCCGATCGACGCCGACCTGGTCGCCAAGGTGCACGCGCAGGGCGACACGGCGCACTTCTACCGGGCGACGAACATGCCGGAGTCGGCGTATCCGACCGTGCAGAACGGCGACACGGTGGCGACGATCGCCGTCTCCAATCTGCTGATCACCCGCAAGGACATGGACCCCCGCCTCACCGAGTGGCTCACCCGCACGGTGATCAAGAGCCGTGACGGCATCGGCGCCCACGTCCACTCCGCCCAGCTCGTCGACCTGCGCACGGCGATCTACACCGACCCGCTGACGCTGCACGACGGGGCTCGGCGCTACTACCGCTCGGTCAAGCCGTAGCGGGCACAGAAGGGCTGGTCAGGCGGCCAGAGCACAACGGCTGGTCAGGCGGACGGTCCCGACCTCGGCACCGTCACCGTCACCCGCAGCCCCCGCGGCTCGTGATGGCCGTAGGAGAGGGTGCCGCCGCCCGCCGAGAGCAGTGCCCGGGAGATCGACAGGCCGAGGCCCGAGCCCTTGATGTTCTGGTGGCGGCCGCTGCGCCAGAAGCGGTCGCCGATGCGGGCGATCTCCTCGTCGGTGAGACCGGGGCCGTTGTCGGCCACCTCGATCGTCGACATGGCGCCGACGGAGGTGACGGTCACCTCGACGTTCTCGTCCTGCGGCGTGAACTTCACCGCGTTGTCGATCACCGCGTCCAGCGCGCTGGACAGCGCGACCGGGTCGGCCCACGCCGTGGTGGGCGGGCAGCTCCCGACCAGCCGGACCCCCTTGGCCTCGGCGGTCGGCGCCCACGCCGCGACGCGCTCGGCGGCCAGCGCGCCGACGTCGGTCAGCCGCAGGTCGGCCGCGGTGTGCTCGGCCAGGGCGAGGTCGAGCAGATCGTCCAGGACCTGCGCGAGACGCTTGCCCTCGGCCTGCACCGAGGCGATCTCCTCATTGCCCTCGGGCAGTTCGAAGGCGAGCAGCTCGATGCGCAGCAGCAGCGCCGCGAGCGGGTTGCGCAGCTGGTGCGAGGCGTCGGCGACGAAGGCCCGCTGCTGCTCCAGCACGTCCTCGACGTTGTCCGCCATCTCGTTGAACGACCGGGCCAGCCGTCGGAGTTCCGGCGGTCCGCTGGCCACCGCCACCCGTGACTTCAGCCGGCCGCTGGCGATCTCGTGCGTGGTCACGTCCAGCACGCGCACCGGTCTGAGCACCCAGCCCGTCAGCCGCAGGGCGGCGCCGACGGCCACCAGCATCGCGGCCGTGAGACCGCCGGCGATGATCAGCCATCCGTTCAGGACCCGCGAGCGCATCCCACCGGTGGGCGAGTCGGTGACGACGACCGCGACGACGTCGCCGTCCCGGATCACCGGCGAGGCGACCACGAGGCGCCCGCGCTGCCAGGGCCACACCTGCTCGGGGTCGTGGCTGCGGCGGCTGAGCAGGGACTCCTCGAAGGCGTCGCGCACCTCGCCGGTCTCGGGCAGGAACCAGGTCGTCGGTGCGTTGGCGAGCGGCGTGTCGTTCGGCAGGAAGACGCCGACCCGGATGCCGTAGACGTCGTAGTAGCTCTCCAGTTCCCGGCTCAGGATGCGCAGGTCGTCGCGGGATCCGGTGGCGACATCCGCGGCGGGCCGCGCGATGGCCGCGAAGTACGCGGTGTCGTCGATCCGGTCGACGACCACGTTCTGCTGCTGTGCCGAGGCCAGGCTGATGCCGAGCGGCACGCCGAGCGCGAGCAGCACGGCCGCCATCAGAACGATGAGCAGCGGAAGAAGTCGAGTGCGCACCGTGCCCGCTACGAGGCCGGGGCGACGAGCCGGTAGCCGACGCCGCGTACGGTCTCGATCAGTGCCGGCATGCGCAGCTTGGCGCGCAGGGACGCCACATGCACCTCAAGAGTGCGCCCGGTCCCCTCCCAGCTCGTGCGCCACACCTCACTGATGATCTGTTCCCGGCGGAAGACCACCCCGGGGCGCTGGGCCAGCAGGGCGAGCAGATCGAACTCCTTGCGCGTCAGCTGGACGACCGAACCGTCGACGCTGACCTGCCGGGTGGGCAGTTCGATGTGTACGGCGCCCAGGCGCAGCACGCCTTCGCCGCCCGGCCCGGTGTCCTCGGCCGCGGTGCGCCGGCTGACGGCGTGGATCCTGGCGAGCAGTTCCCCCGTGTCGTACGGCTTCACCACGTAGTCGTCGGCCCCGAGGTTGAGGCCGTGGATGCGGGAGCGGACGTCGGAGCGCGCGGTGACCATGATCACCGGCGTGCTGGTGCGCTTGCGGATCTTGCCGCAGACCTCGTAACCGTCCTGGTCGGGCAGGCCGAGGTCGAGGAGGACGACGCCGAAGCCGTTCCCCTCCGGGACGAGCGCCTGAAGGGCCTCCTCGCCGCTGCGCGCGTGCGTGACGTCGAAGCCGTGCCGTGCCAGCACCGCGGACAACGCGGCAGCGACATGGTTGTCGTCCTCGACGAGGAGGAGTCTCATCCCGGCCTCCCTCGGTTCACCGGCCGTACGATTCGGACAGATACACAGTGCGTGTGCACGCGCGCGTGCACCATGAGAGTCACGCTGATGGACGAGGACGCCGTCAAGAGGGTTCCGGTTGCGGGCGGCTTCCGTTATCCAGCCGGTACGCGCCCAGGTGGCAAGTGCTACGACAGGTGTCCGATTGCTATCGGATCGTGATGCTCAGATTCCCCTCAGAACTAATGACGCAGGTCGGATACGGTTATTAAGGTCCTCCGAAACCGAGGAGGACGGAGCCTGAGAGCGATGACCGAAGTATCGGTGGCCAAGGAAGATGTGGCCGCGACCGGCGACCTGGTCGTCCTGAAGAACGTCAACAAGCACTTCGGCGCGTTGCACGTGCTGCAGGACATCGATCTGACGATCGCCCGGGGTGAGGTGGTCGTGGTCATCGGACCCTCCGGGTCCGGGAAGTCCACCCTGTGCCGCACCATCAACCGCCTCGAGACGATCGACTCCGGTGCGATCGCCATCGACGGCAAGCCCCTTCCCCAGGAAGGCAAGGAGCTGGCCCGGCTGCGTGCCGACGTCGGGATGGTCTTCCAGTCCTTCAACCTCTTCGCGCACAAGACCGTGCTCGAGAACGTGATGCTGGGGCAGATCAAGGTCCGCAAGACGGACAAGAAGAAGGCCGAGGAGAAGGCCCGCGCCCTGTTGGACCGCGTGGGTGTGGGTACCCAGGCGGACAAATACCCCGCACAGCTCTCCGGTGGCCAGCAGCAGCGTGTGGCCATCGCCCGGGCTCTGGCCATGGACCCCAAGGTCATGCTCTTCGACGAGCCGACCTCGGCTCTCGACCCGGAGATGATCAATGAGGTCCTGGAGGTCATGCAGCAACTCGCTCGCGATGGCATGACCATGATCGTCGTCACCCACGAGATGGGCTTCGCCCGTTCGGCCGCCAACCGGGTGGTCTTCATGGCGGACGGCAAGATCGTCGAGGAAGCCGTACCGGACCAGTTCTTCAGCAATCCGCGCAGCGACCGCGCGAAGGACTTCCTGTCCAAGATCCTTCACCACTGAGGGATCCCGCACCACCGACGGAGTGCGCACCCGCTCCACCGACGGAGTGCGCACCCGCTCCACCGACGGAGTGCGCACCCGCACCACTGACGGACTGCGTCACCACTGACGGACTGCGTCACCACCGACGGACTGCGTCACCACTGACGGACTGCGTCTAACAGCCGACGACCTGCGTCACCCCGCCGCTTCCGGCGGCACGCATCTCTTCTCCACACAAAGGATGTTCACCATGAAGCTCCGCAAGGTCTCCGCCGCGGCTGCCGCCGCCCTCGTCCTCTCCATCACCGCCACGGCCTGTGGTGGCGACGGCGACAGCGACGGCGGGTCGGGTTCCGGTGGCGGCGACAAGATCAAGATCGGCATCAAGTACGACCAGCCGGGTCTGGGGCTGAAGGAGCCGAACGGCTTCTCCGGCTTCGACGTGGACGTGGCGACGTACGTGGCGAAGGAACTCGGCTACGAGCCCGACCAGATCGAGTTCATCGAGACGAAGAGCGCCGACCGCGAGAACGCGCTCGCCCGTGGCGACGTGAAGCTCATCGCGGCGACCTACTCGATCACCGACGAGCGCAAGGAGAAGGTCGACTTCGCCGGCCCGTACCTGCTGGCCCACCAGGACCTGCTGATCAAGACCGACTCGGACATCACCGAGGCCACCGACCTCAACGGCAAGAACCTGTGCTCGGTCACCGGTTCCACCTCGGCGCAGAACGTCAAGAACGACTTCGCGCCGAAGGCCAACCTGAAGGAGACCGGCGGCTACTCGGAGTGCATCGCCGGCCTCCAGAGCGGTTCCGTGGACGCCCTGACCACCGACGACTCGATCCTCGCCGGCTACGCCGCGCAGGAGCAGTACAAGGGCAAGTTCAAGCTCGCCGGCCTCAAGCTCAGCAACGAGAACTACGGCATCGGAGTGAAGAAGGGCGACACCGAGACCGTGGACAAGGTCAACGCCGCCCTGGAGAAGATGGTCAAGGACGGCGCCTGGGACAAGGCCGTCCAGGACAACTTCGGTCCGGCCAACTACAAGAACGAGCCCGCGCCGAAGATCGGCAACATCGTCCAGTAGCGCAAGGGTCCACCGGCGCGCCGCCGTCCACCGCGATCAGGGCGGCGGCGCGCCGCGCTATCCACGTACGCCACCCACCCGGAAGCGCGGGAGATCGTGTTCGATTTTCTTTCTGACTACAACGACCCGACCCTGTTGGGTGCCTTCTGGATGACGGTGAAGCTCACGTTCTTCTCCGCCATCGGCTCCATGATCCTTGGCACTCTCCTGGCGGCGATGCGGGTCAGCCCGGTCCCGCTCATGCGCGGGTTCGGCACGGCCTATGTGAACATCGTCCGGAACATCCCCCTGACGGTCATCATCATCTTCACCTCGCTCGGTCTCGCCGACATCTTCGGTGTGACGATGGGCGCCTCCGACTTCGGCGTCCGGGGCTTCCGCCTGGCGATCCTCGGTTTCGTCGCCTACACCGCGGCCTTCGTCTGCGAGGCGATCCGCTCCGGCATCAACACCGTGCCGATGGGCCAGGCCGAGGCGGCCCGCGCCATCGGCCTGACCTTCAGTCAGACCCTCCGGCTGATCATCCTGCCGCAGGCCCTCCGCTCGGTCATCGGCCCGCTGGCCAATGTGTTGATCGCCCTGACGAAGAACACCACCGTGGCGGCCGCGATCGGCGTGGCCGAGGCCGCCTACCTGATGAAGACAATGATCGAGAACGAGGCTGAGACGGTGCTCATCGGCGCGGTCTTCGCCTTCGGTTTCGTGGTGCTGACCCTGCCCACCGGCCTCTTCCTCGGCTGGCTGAGCAAGCGACTGGCGGTGAAGCGATGAGCTCCGTTCTCTACGACTCCCCGGGCCCCCGCGCCAAGCGGCGCAATGTGGTCATCTCGGTGGTCTTCTTCGCACTGCTCGCCCTGCTCGCGTGGTTCGTCTGGGACAAGATGGACGAGAAGGGCCAGCTGGAGTGGGCCCTGTGGAAGCCGTTCACCGAGTCGCAGGCCTGGACGACGTATCTGCTGCCGGGCCTTGCCGACACGCTGAAAGCCGCGGCTCTGGCCATGGTGATAGCTCTTCCCCTGGGCGCGTTCTTCGGTATCGCGCGCATGTCCGACCACCGGTGGGTGCGGCTTCCGGCCGCCTGGGTCGTCGAGTTCTTCCGGGCGATCCCCGTCCTGCTGCTGATGCTGTTCGCGAACGAGTTCTACAACCGCTGGACGGACGTCAGCAGCGAGCAGCGGCCTCTGTACGCGGTCGTCACCGGCCTGGTGCTCTACAACGCGTCCGTTCTCGCCGAGGTCGTACGTGCCGGCATCCTCTCCCTGCCCAAGGGGCAGTCGGAGGCCGCCATGGCGATCGGGCTGCGCAAGGGCCAGACGATGCGGAGCATCCTGCTGCCGCAGGCCGTCACCGCCATGCTGCCGGCCATCGTCAGCCAGCTCGTGGTCATCGTGAAGGACACCGCGCTGGGCGGCGTGATGATCGGGTTCACCGAGTTGCTCAACGCGCGTGGGACGCTGGCCGCCTTCTACGCCAACGTCATCCCCAGCTTCGTCGTCGTGGCGATCATCTACATCGTCCTCAACTTCATCCTCACCAGCTTCGCCAGCTGGCTGGAGAAGCGGCTGCGGCGCAGCAAGCGGGGCACGGGTGCGGTGCTCAGCGCCGAGGACATGGAGGAGCTGAACCCGGCGGCAACGGGTGGCAGCTTCGGGACCGGCGCCGGAGGGTCGATCTGACCCCTGGTCACATCGCTTGAGCACACGGAGGGCAGTGGCATGATCGCCACTGCCCTCCGTCACTTGACGCAAGCACCGGCAATGGGTTGCATACGTTCTGTGATCGTGCACCCTGCTCCAACTTTCTGTTCACTCGCGTTCCTGGGGACACCGCTGCGGGCAGGGGGCGCCGCGCCGTGGACCCGGTGATCATCGTCGGAGCGGGGCCCGTCGGGCTCACGCTCGCCCTGGCACTGGCCCGCCAGGAAGTGCCCTGTGTCGTCCTCGACGAGGGCCCCGGCAAGGACGAACCCCGCCTCGCTCGCTCTGTCGTGCTGCGCGAGGACACCACCGCCCTCATCGAACGTCTGGCCGGCGTGCCGCTCGGGGAGGCCGGGACCCGCTGGGCCGGATGGCGGTCGATGCGGCGCAAGCAGGTGATGCGCGAGGTCACGTTCGACGACGCCGCGGAAGACCCCGAGAACCTCGGCGTCCCGAACCCCGCTCCCCTGCACATCGCCCAGCACGTCCTGACCGGCGCCCTGCGTACGGCACTCGCCAGCGAGCCGCTGGTCAAGATCGCCGTGGAAAGCCGCCTGGACGCCATCGAGCAGGAGACCTCGGGCGTCACGGTCCACACGCGCGGCCCGAAGGGCACCTGGTGGCGCGGAAGTTACGTGGTCGGCTGCGACGGCCCGCGCTCCACCGTCCGCAAACTCATGGACATCCGCTTTCCCGGCCGTACGGCGGTTGAACGACACGCCGTGGCCGCGCTGCGCGTGGAACTTCCCTGGGAGGGCCAGGCGTTGCTCCATCGGATGCCGCCGTGGCGGACGTCCGGAGCCTCGGGCGGGGAGGTCACCGGACGACCGCTCCCGGAGGGGGTGTGGCGCCTGGACTGGCTGCTGCCGCCGGGCAAGGACCTGGTCACACCCGAGCTGCTCGTGGGGCACGTCCGCGAGACGCTGGCCGGCTGGTCCGAGGGACCGACACCGTCGTACGAGCTCCTCGACACCGGGGTTCACACGGTCCACCACCGCCTGGCACGCCGCTGGCGCGTGGGCCGCGTCTTCATCGCCGGGGACGCGGCGCACTGCCTCGGCACACTCGGCACACACGGCCTGGACGAGGGTCTGCGTGACGCCGACAACCTCGCCTGGAAGCTGGCGTCGGCCTGGCACCACGGCCCGCGCGAGGCGCTGCTCGACAGCTACCAGACCGAGCGGCGCGCGGTCGTCGCCGCCCGGCTGCGCGCCGCCGACCAGGCGCTGCCGCTGCTGCGCTCGGGCAGCGGGCTGCGCTCGTACGTCCGCGGCTCCGCCCGGGGCCTGGACACCCTGCTGACGGACGGCCACCTGGGGCAGGGAGCGATCGGTTCGCCCGGCAACTACGCCGAGTCGCCGCTCGCGCCCGAGCAACTGGAGGGCGAGGTCCCGGTCAACACGCCGCGCGGTGCGCCGGTCGCGGATGTACGGGTCACCGCGGAGGACGGCTCCTTCGTCCAGCTGCGGGACCGGCTCGGGCGCGGTGCCATGCTGGTCCTGCTGATCGCGCCGGGCACGGGGGTGTGGGAGCGCAAGCACTGGGCGACCGCCGGGATCATGCCCCGGCTGGCGGCCGCGGTGACGGCACTGCCGTATCCGGCCGAGCTGCTCGTCGCCGAGAGCTATCCGGGCGCGGCCGCGCACACCGTCCTGCTGGTGCGGCCCGACGGTCATCTGGTGACGGCGCTGAGCGGCGTACGGCCCGCCGACCTGTACACGGCGGCCGAGACAGCACTGGGCGGACCGATCACGGCGGGCGCGGAGGAGGCGAGCGCGGAGGAGGCGAGCGCGGCGGCCGGCTCACGCTGAGGCCGGCCGTCGTCCGGGGGCCCGACCGTCCGGGTTCTACTGCCCGAGGCCGGTCCGTCCGAGCCTTTTCCATCCGAGCCTCGTCTGGTCGAGGCTTGTCCGTCCGAGGCTTGTCCGTCCGAGGCTTGTCGGTCGCGGGCCCGCTCGTCGGAGGCCTGGCCGTCCGGCAGGCCTGACCGTCCGCAGGCACGGCCGTCCGCAGGCACGGCCGTCCGCAGGCACGGCCGTCCGCAGGCACGGCCGTCCTGCATGCTGCCTCCGTGATCCATCGTCGCCCAGGTGCTGCCTCCCGCGGCCGATCGCCCGGAGACCGCCGCCCGCCGCCCACGGCCCGCCACCCGCCACCCGCCACGCACCACCCACCACCCACCACCCACCGAACGGAATCAGGTAGGCATCCGGGCAGCAGGTGATCACCCGCGGCACCGATCACGCCGGAAAACGGCACTCACCGTCACTGTGCGGTCCGCATAGTGACAGTGAGTTGACCGGCCCGCACCGGCATGGTGTACTCCGGATCGTGACCGACACTTGTGTGCGCCTGTGGCGGAGGGTCCATATGGACCTCGTCCGCTATGCGGGCTGCGTGTGTCGCCCGTCCTGCTGAATTCGCATCCCCCTTCTTCTTCCCGCACGTGCCGCGCCCTCGGCCGGTGCCGTAGCGGGCTCTTCGCGAACTCTCTCCAGGACGGTGCCCGTGTCTGTCTCTCCCGCCGTCGTCGGCGCTTACGAGCCGGTTGCCACGCCGAACTCCGCTTCGGATCGCGCTCCCCACTCCACCCCGAACCCTGCCCCGCACTCCTCCCCGACGCAGGCAGAACTCCTCGACTTCGTACGACGCACCGCCGCAGACGCCGAACTGATCGCCTCGCTCCCGCTCGATCCCGAGGGCCGCACCTGGGTACGGCTCGAAGGCCCGGGCGGCAGCGAAGCCTGGCTGATCGGCTGGCCGCCCGGGACCGGCACCGGCTGGCACGACCACGCCGACTCGGTCGGGGCCTTCGTGACGGCGGCCGGTGAGCTCAGGGAGCACTCCCTCGCCGTCCGCCTGCCGGCCGACGGCTGGAAGACCCTGGAACTGGCCGACGACGTGGACCGCTCACGCCGTCTGCCGGCCGGCAAGGGCCGTTCCTTCGGTCGCCACCATGTGCACGAGGTCCTCAACGAGTCCACCGACCTGCACGCGATCTCCGTCCACGCCTACTACCCGCCCCTGCCACAGATGCGCCGCTTCAGCCGCAGCGGACCGATCCTGCGCCTGGAGCAGGTGGAACGTCCGGAGGACTGGCAGTGAGCGGGGCGGGAGGCGAGTCTGTGGTGCATGGAGTGGGTGAACGGCCCGTTGGGGAGTCGGAGTTGAGGGGCGACGACGTGAGCGGTGAGGGCGAGCGGCAGGCCGTCAGGAGCTTCCGATCGCCAGTGAGTGGCGCCGGCGCGGCTGAGCCGCCGGTCGGCATCGACGAGTTCCTGGAGCGGGTGCGCGCCGGCTACGAACGGATCAAGCCCCGGGACGCGTATGAGGCCGCCCAGGGCGGCGAGGCCCTGCTGGTCGACATCCGGTACGCGGCCCTGCGCGAGCGGGACGGCCTCATCCCAGGTGCCCTGGTCGTCGAACGCAACGAACTGGAGTGGCGGCTCGACCCTCAGGGGAGCCATCGCGCCCCCGAGGCGACGAGTCACGACCTGCGAGTCGTGGTGATCTGCAACGAGGGATACGCGTCGAGCCTCGCGGTCGAGTCGCTACGGCGGCTGGGGCTGCGCCGGGCCACCGATCTGGTCGGCGGATTCCAGGCCTGGCGGGCGGAGGGGCTGCCGGTGACGACGGAAGTGGGCCCGCCTCCATCGACCCGAGCCGTACACGCCTCTTGACCACTGGCTCAGCCCGAGATCGCTCACCCCTGACCGGTCGCCGTACCGCCGGTCACACCTGCACACCACCACATGTGATCCCGGCCCGGAACGCGATGGGCGTCCCCGCGCGTCCACCGTGCTCGGGACCGGGATCCTGCGGCTCGGTCGGTCTGTCAGCGGGCGGGCGGGGAGTGACGATCAGAAGCCCTCGTCCCCCAGGAACTCCGTGTCCTCACCCTCTTCCTCCAGTGCCTGCCGGACCACTCGCAGGGCCATGCCCTCGGGATAGCCCTTGCGGGCGAGCATCCCCGCGAGGCGGCGCAGGCGTTTGTCGCGGTCGAGGCCCCGCGTGGAGCGGAGCTTGCGGTCGACGAGTTCGCGGGCGGTCGCCTCTTCCTGCTCGGAGTCGAGCTGGGAGACGGCCGCGTCGATCAGTGTGGAGTCGACGCCCTTGGTGCGCAGTTCCTGGGCGAGCGCGCGCCGCGCCAGCCCTCGGCCGTGGTGCCGGGATTCCACCCAGGCGTCCGCGAATGCGCTGTCGTTGATGAGGCCGACCTCCTCGAACCTCGACAGCACCTCCTCGGCGGCGTCGTCCGGGATCTCCCGCTTGCGCAGGGCGTCCGCGAGTTGCTTCCGCGTGCGCGGGGTCCCGGTGAGCAGGCGCAGACAGATCGCCCGCGCCTGCTCCACCGGGTCCGCTGGGGGCGTCCTCTCCTCGGCCCTCGACGAGGAAGAGGCACCTCCGTCCTCACCGGACGACTCGGTACGACCGCGTCGACGACGCCCCCGTGGGCCGTCCGAGCCCCGAGTCCCACCACGGCCACGACGCGAGCCGCCACCGGAGGCACCGGCGCCGTACGCCGGGCCCGACTCGTCGCCGTGATCGCCGTATCCCCCGTAGGAGCCACCCGCGCCATACGAGTCGCTCGTGCCGTACGCATCGCCAGTGCCGTGAGAGCCACTCGCGCCGTACGGCGCCGTGCCGTCGTTCCCCCCGTCCGCGTCATGGGCCGTGCCTCCTCCGGCGGTGTGTCCGCCCGTACCGGAGGAGCCCTCGTCGCCGCCTCTCCCCCGCCCCCGCGGGGGGTTCGGACAGGCGGTGTACTCGGCCCAGTCGGTTCGCCACGCCTTTGAATCGGACACAGTACTGATCAGCTCTTGGCGGTCGCGGCCTTGGTCTTGGCAGCCTTGGTCGCAGCCGGCGCCGGCACCGTCTTCGCGGTGTCGCCCGAGGTGGCGGAGACCGCGGCGTCCGCGCCCGGCTCGGCGGCCGGCTCCTCGGGCCGAACCCCGACGCCCAGCTTCTCCTTGATCTTCTTCTCGATCTCGTTGGCCAGGTCGGGGTTGTCCTTGAGGAAGTTGCGCGCGTTCTCCTTGCCCTGGCCGAGCTGGTCGCCCTCGTACGTGTACCAGGCGCCGGCCTTGCGCACGAAGCCGTGCTCCACGCCCATGTCGATCAGACCGCCCTCGCGGCTGATGCCCTGGCCGTAGAGGATGTCGAACTCGGCCTGCTTGAAGGGCGGCGCGACCTTGTTCTTGACGACCTTGCAGCGGGTGCGGTTACCGACCGCCTCCGTGCCGTCCTTCAGGGTCTCGATGCGACGGATGTCGATACGCACCGAGGCGTAGAACTTCAGCGCCCGGCCACCGGTCGTGGTCTCCGGGGAGCCGAACATCACGCCGATCTTCTCGCGGAGCTGGTTGATGAAGATCGCGGTGGTCTTGGACTGGTTGAGCGCACTGGTGATCTTCCGCAGCGCCTGGCTCATCAGACGGGCCTGGAGACCGACGTGGCTGTCACCCATCTCGCCCTCGATCTCCGCGCGCGGGACGAGCGCGGCGACGGAGTCGATGACGATGAGGTCGAGGGCGCCGGAGCGGACCAGCATGTCCACGATCTCCAGGGCCTGCTCGCCGTTGTCGGGCTGGGAGAGGATCAGGTTGTCGATGTCGACGCCGAGCTTCTTGGCGTACTCGGGGTCGAGGGCGTGCTCCGCGTCCACGAACGCGACCTGGCCGCCGGCCTTCTGGGCGTTGGCCACCGCGTGCAGGGTCAGCGTGGTCTTACCGGAGGACTCCGGTCCGTAGATCTCCACGACGCGGCCGCGCGGCAGGCCGCCGACGCCGAGAGCCACGTCGAGCGCGGTCGACCCGGTCGAGATGACCTCGATGGGCTCCATCGACCGCTCGCCCATGCGCATGACCGCGCCCTTGCCGAATTGCCGTTCAATCTGTGCGAGTGCGGCATCCAGGGCCTTCTCGCGGTCGGTTCCTGCCATGGGTTCCACCCGGTTTGCTTGAGTCGATCGCTTCACGTCAAAGACGCTAACGCCTGCCACTGACAATGCGCCCCGACGCCCGTCCGGCCTGTGGACAACTCGGGCCCTTCCCCGTCGAAACCGTGGCGAAATGCCCGCCGAGCGCCTCGCCGGCACTTCCATGAGAATGGATGTTCGATTTTCGTGTCAAGCGCACCACGCGGCACCTGTGGACACACGCCGCGACCGGGCTCACACACACCACGACCGAGCCCGGAGACACCCCGACCGGCCTCGCGCACGCCTCGACGGGCCCGCCGACTCAGCTCGACGCCGGCCTCGGACTCAGCTCAACGCCAGCCTCATGAGCGTCAGATCGAGCCACCGGCCGAACTTCGTGCCCACCTCCGGGATCACGCCGACGCACTGGAACCCGAATCGCTCGTGCAGCCGGATCGACGAGGCGTTCTCCGACTCGATGCCGGCGATGACGACATGGTGGCCCGCCTCGCGCGCGGCGGCGATGAGCGCGGCGAGGAGTGCGGAGCCGATACCGAGTCCGTGCCGGCCCTCGCGGACGTAGACCGAGTCCTCCACCGTGTGGCGATAGCCCTCCAGTTCCCGCCACGGCCCGTAGACCGCGAAACCGGCCACCTCACCGTGAGCCTCGGCCACGAAGGCCGAGCCGCGCTCCAGGTGGGCGGCCAGCCAGGTCACGGCCTGGCGGGGGACTGCGGGGTCTGGGTCCACAGGGCCGTCGAGTGCTCGATCGCGTGATTGCGGATCGCGCGGATGACCTCCACGTCGCCGGAGTCGGCCGGACGCACTGTCACGACCGCCCGCTCTCTCTCGTATATTGGATCCATGTCCAACATAGTAGATCCTCTGGTGGGGCAGATCGCATCCCGTATCCGCACCGAACGGGAGCGGCGCCGCTGGACGCTGGCCCGGCTCGCGGATGCCTCCGGTGTCTCGCAGGCGATGATCAGCAGGATCGAGCGCGGTGAGAGCAGCCCCACCGCCGTCGTCCTCGGCAAGCTGTCGGCCGCCTTCCAGCTCAGCGTCTCCTCCCTGCTCGCCCTCGCCGAAGGAACGCGCGACGAGACGGAGGGACTCGGGGAGGTGCGCCGCCGGGCCGAGGCGGCCGAGTGGCGCGACCCCGCCACCGGTTACCGCCGTCGCCAGATCACCAGCGCCCACTTCCCCGCGGAGATCGCCGAGATCCGCCTGCCCGCCGGCGCCCGCGTCCCGTATCCGGCGGCGGCCTTCGCCTTCGTCCGGCAGGTCGTCTGGGTCCTCGAGGGCCGTCTGACCTTCCACGACGGCGCCACGGTCCACGAACTCGACGCGGGCGACACCATCGAGCTCGGGGAGCCCAGCGACCGCGTCTTCGCCAACACCACCGACACCGCGTGCCGCTACGCCGTAGTCCTCACCCGCGGCGCCCAGCCGTGAGCCAGGTGCTTCCCCGGGGCGGGACGGTCCTCCTCGCCTGCATAGCCGGTACGGCGATCGCGAACAATTACGCCATCCAGCCCGCGCTCACCGCCGTGGCCGCCGACCTGGACGTCCCCGCCTCGGTGATCGGCCTCGTCCCCACCGCCGCCCTGGTCGGCTGCATGTTCGGCTTCGCCTTCCTGCTGCCCCTCACCGACCGCTTCGCCCCGGGCCGCCTGGTCACCGCGCAGCTCGGCACGCTGGCCGCCGCCCTGGTCCTCGCCGCGTCGGCGACCGGCCCGGTCCCGCTGCTGGCCGCCTACCTGCTCATCGGCGCCTCCGCCGGCGTCGCCGCGCAGGCCGGCAACATCGCGGGCCGGCATGCCTCGCCCGGACGCCGTGGGAGGGGCGTCGCCACCGTGGCCGCCGGCATGTCGGCAGGCATCCTGCTCAGCCGTCTCGCGGGAGGGGCACTCGCCGACATCGTCGGATGGCGCCGGATGCTCCTCGTCTTCGCCGCCATCGCCCTGCTCGGCGCGATCGCCGCTCTCACCCTCCTGCCCGGGCGACGGCCCCGGCCGGACCGCGGCTACCGCACGGCCCTCGCCTCGCTTCCCCCGCTCCTGCGCCACCACCCGCAACTGCGTCGTGCCGTGGTCACCGGTGGCCTGTGGTACTTCGCCTTCAACCTCATATGGGTCGCCCTCGCCCTCACGCTGGCCCGGCCGCCCCACTCCTTGGACCCCACCGCGATCGGCCTGTACAGCCTGGCCGGACTCCTCGGTTTCGCCGCGCTCCCCATCACCGGACGCCTCACCGACCGCTACACGCCCCGGACCGTGATCACCGCCTGCATGCTGACCGCCGCCGCGGGCACGGCCCTGCTCGCCACGGGCCTGGACAGCCCGCCGGCCACGGCCCTCGGGCTCGCCCTGTTCGACGCCGGCTGCTTCGCCGCCCAGGCCGCCAACCAGAGCCGCGTCATCGCCCTCGACCCCCACCGCTCGGGCAGCCTCAGCAGCGTCTATCTGGTGCTCTACTTCACCGTCGGCGCCCTCGGCACGGCCCTCGCGGCGCCGCTGCTGGACACGGTCGGCTGGCCGGGCACGGCGCTCACCGCCATCGCGGCGCTCCTCCTGGCCGCCGCCCTGGGACGCACGCCTTCTGCCTCATGACTCGGACGACGCTCTCCCGCATCACACCCGGCAGGCCCGCCCGACCGAGGTCACTCCGCCCCGTCCCTCGAGATTCCGGACCCCCGGGTCCCCTCCGGGGGCGTCTTCCCGGGCTGTTCCGGCGGACGTATCCACAGCTCACGCGCGCGTGCGAACAACCCCCGCCCCCGCTCCCGGTGGCCGTGGACGCGGGGATCGTCGGTGACGTCGTAGCGCTTCACATAGGCCCCCAGGAACGCCTGCAACGTGGCGACGGCCGGGATGGCGATCAGCGCGCCCACCGCTCCTAGGAGCGCGGTGCCCGCGATGACCGAGCCGAACGCGACCGCGGGGTGGATGTCGACGGTCCTGGCGGTCAGCTTCGGCTGCAGGACGTAGTTCTCGAACTGCTGGTAGACCACGACGAAGATCAGCACCCACAGCGCGTACCAGGGGTCGACCGTGAACGCGATCAGCATCGGCAGGGCGCCCGCGAGATACGTGCCGATGGTGGGGATGAACTGCGACACCAGACCGACCCACACCGCGAGCACGGGCGCGTACGGCACATCCAGGAACTCCAGCAGGACGTAGTGGGCGATGCCGGAGATGAGCGCCATCAGACCGCGCGAGTACAGATAGCCGCCGGTCTTGATGACGGCGATCTCCCAGGCCCGCAGCACCTCTGCCTGCCGGGCGGGCGGCAGTACGGAGCACAGTGCGCGGCGCAGGCGGGGGCCGTCGGCGGCGAAGTAGAACGAGAACAGCGTGATCGTCAGCAGTTGGAAGAGACCGCCGAGGACCTGGGCGGACACGTCCAGGACGCCGGTGGCGCTGTTCTGCACGTAGTTGCGCAGCCAGTCGGACTTGAGCAGCCCCTCCTGGACGTCGACGCGGCGCAGCTCGGTGTGGAAGTGCGCGTTGATCCAGTTGATGACGGAGTCGAGATAGTTCGGGAAATCCTCGACAATCTTGATGATCTGGCCCGCGAGCATGGACCCCAGCAAGGTCACGAACCCGGCGGACACGATGATCACGGCGAGGAAGACAAGGGCGGTGGCCAGTCCCCGGCGCAGGCCGCGCGAGGCCATCCAGCTCACCGCGGGCTCGATGGCGAGGGCCAGGAAGAAGGCGATGAGGATGTTGACCAGCAGTCCGGTGAGCTGGTGAAAGGCCCAGCTGCCCAGCTGGAACACGCCGACGAGCGCCAGAGCGAGCACCAGAGCGCGCGGCAGCCAGCGCGGCATGCGTGCGTTCGCCCCGGCGTCGCCCCCGCCCTGGGGCGGATCGGGCGGCGTCGTGCCGAACGGGGACCCGTGCCGGGTGATCTCCCCGGTCTCGTCAGTGCGTGCCACGGAGCAAGTCTCGCCCACGCCACCGACAATCGGCCCCGGTCCGCCGATCTTCGTTACCGGTCAGCGCTTCTCCCCCGGAACGTTCATCACGGCACACACCACACGCCACACGTCCTTGGCCTCCCAGCCGGACTCCAGCGCCTCGTGCACCGTGCGTCCGCCGAGCTCCGCCATCACGTGGTCGCGCGCGAAGGTGTCGGCGTACCCGGAACCGAAGTGTTCCGCCATCCGCTGCCAGAAGACCGTCAACCGCATGGACTCCGCTCCATACCCGCAATGACCTGCACGTTTCTTGCCCCTCACACCCTCGCATGACCGTCAGAGGGTTTCCAGGGAGTTCGCCTCCCCGCTGAACCAAGCATCCATGGCGGCGCGACCTCGCGTGCCTGCGTCGGGCATGAAGTGCGTGTATGTACGCAGAGTAAAGCCAGGGTCGGCGTGCCCGAGCCAGCGAGCGAGGGAGACGACCGACTCCCCAGCTTCGAGCTGGACGCTGGCATAGGTGTGGCGCAGGGCATGGAAGCCGAGCTCGCGCGATGGCTCCCACTTGCTGCCGCCGGAATCGGGGTCCACTTTGCCGATAAGTCCCGCAGAGGCGAGCGCGTGCTTCCAGAGATGCCTGTTCCACGTGTCGCGGTTGCATGCGCGCCGCTGCCAGGTAGCCAGGAACAGTGGGTAAGCACGCGGAGCCCAGTCGACGCGCTGCCGTTCGTTCTGAGGTTCGTGAGGGCTCTCCCACGGGAGTTTCACCATGACCGGCTGCCAGCGCTTCGCGTGCTGTTCGATGCCGGCCAGGACGCCGGGTGCCGCATCCACTTCTCGCGTCTTGCCGCCCATGGGGAGCGCAAAGAAGAGGTGGCCGTAGACCTGACGCCGGCCTGACGCCGGACATGTACGACCCCGTTCTCCGCGTCGAGGCCCTCAGGGGACAGTCCGAATGCCTCGCCCTGGCGCAGGCCGAGCCCCACCCTCAAGTCGACTGCGAGGCGGTATTGCTCCGGGAGCCCAGCGCGCACCCGCATCGCCTGCTCGCGCGACCACGCCCGCGCCTTCTGCGCAGGCTTGGCCGGCGGCCGGGCGGTGCGGCTCCCCTTCATCGGATGCTTCACCAGCCTGCCGTCCTCGACGGCGGCCTGGAGGATCCTAGAGAGATGCCCCCAGGTGGGGCGGATCGTCCCGGGCGACAGAGTCTCCTCCATCCGGGCAACCCATTCCCGTAGGGCCGGCGCAGTGATGGCATTCAGGGGCAGCGACCCGAGCGCCGGGAAAACGTGGCCCCATATTCGTCGACGCGCCGCATCTCGGGTGGTGGCGGCGTACCGCTGGGGCGGCCACCATCGATCCTCCACGTACGAGCACAGCAGGATCGTTCCTTCACGCGGGTCAACGAACTCCTGCCGCGTCACGTCGGTTTGAGCATGAGCGAGCCACTGCTTGGCGTCGGTGAGCTTGGCGAACCTGCGGGCACGGACACCGGGGATGCCGGCGACCTTGTAACGCTTCCCCTTGCCGTAGAGCTTGGCCTTCTCCTTGGTCGAGGAATTGTCAAGACCTGTGGACGGGCGCGATATGGAGGGGCGGCCAAGATACGCTGGAAACCGGCAACCAGTGATCTTGAGTTGAACTTGCCGCAGGTGACGTGCCGGGGCGGCTCGGCCCCGGCGTTGGCCAGCCGATCTGGCGATGTGTTGATCTTGCGATGGCTTCCCGTCGTTCTGACGGGGCGATCGTGAGGGCGGGCGGCGTTGAGTTCGATCGAACGGACCGCGTATCCCCGGTTCCCGCGGTTGATATCGGCTCGTCGACGACGGCGTACCGGCCTGACGCCCGCGCCGCGTAAGCGTCGCCGCAACCCGTCGTAAGTTGCGCGGCATGAACGCCAGAGCGCCCTTGCGAGAGCAACGCCTGCCGACATCGTTCACGCCACAACATCCCCGGAGACGGCGGCCGTCGCCACGGGAGAACGCGATGCCGAAGATTCACTTCATCACGCCGACAGCATGACTCGTGAGGAGGAGCCGATCGTCCTCCGTGTCGACGGCAAGGAACTCCTCGAAGACGAGCCTACGGCAGCCCCCTGGTCGTGCTCGCGACAAGGCGGCCGACCTCGAAACCCTCCAGGTGGGCGGTGTGTGCCGAGGCGGCGCCAGGGACCAGCAGGTCGGCCTGCCCGCCGATGAGGTCGACGGAGGCGCGGGGGCGCTGGTCGAGGTAGACGTCGACGCGATCGACGTTCTCCGCCGTGAGCTTCAGATGGAGCGCGCCGTCGGCGGCGGCGGCCTCAGTGATCGTCACGGCGTGCGGAGTCAGACCCTGCAGGAGCCGGCCCGCGTGGTCCAGGAGATCGGTGTTGTTCTCCAGCAGGTCGCGGCGTGTCATGCGATGCAGCTCGTCGGGGACGACTCCCAGGTCCTCCACCGGCGTGCCCGAGTTCGGGCCGACCCGCAGCGTGCGGCGTATCGACACCCGCATCCCGGCACCCTTCGGCAGGGCCATGTAGGGCGTGCCCGGGTCGTCCGCCAGGAACTCGGTCAACCGGTCGTGCTGCCAGACGTTGGCGCCGCCGGCGCCCGTGTTGTCGTCGGTGCCGAGCACGGGGCCGATGTCGTGGTCCTGGAAGCCCGCCGCGAAGATGTCCGTGGCCGAGTAGCACCGGGCGTTGGTGATGAGTACGACGGGCCCAAAGTACTGCTGCCCGATGGCGTTGGCGCCGTTCTCGGGGCTGATCGGGAAGGCGCCGGAGTAGACCGAGCCGGTCTCGACCGCCTGTTCCATGGACGGCACCCAGGGGCCCAGATCCAGTCCCGGAGCACCCTGGAGCCGTCGGCAGATCCGCAGATTGAGCGGGGTGTTGATGAACTGCACCGGTTCGGGGTTGATCCGGCGCGGCGTCAGCGTCTGCAGGGTGAACTCGGCGGCGTGGATGTGCCCTCCGCCGTTGTCCCGGACGTCCACGATGAGACCATTCTGCGGCAGTTGCCGGATGAGCCGCACGAACTCGGCGACGAACGTGCGGGGGCTGTCGACGTTGAACGTGAAGATGCGGATGTGGCCGAACGTTCCGGACGGCGTGGTGACGGCCCGGGCCCGGAACACCTTGGGCATGGTGGTGGCGATGTCGCCAGCCCCGAGGTCCGGTAGGGGTTCGTCCGCCTCGGCGGCCCGCTCCTGGGCGACGACCCGGGGCGCGAACAGCAGCACCTTGGCCCGCTGGGTCTCATCGCCGTCGAGGTCCAGGCCTTGGAACACGGCCGTGTCCCGGTCGGCGGAGACGAACGAGGGCAGGTTCTCCACGATCTGCCAGCTCTGCCTGATTTCCCGGGCCGTTCCAGCGAGGTCGATGTAGCTGACCGTCACCCACTCCTCCAGCGGCGGGAGATGGATGACGAGCGGCCGCACGGTCAGCGACTGCACACCCCGGCTGCGCCGGGCCGCTGTGTTACTACCGGCGAACCGGGCCGCGTTGAGGTCGACGGCGTCCAGAATAGGGATGCCGCTCCAGTGGGTGATCTCGACGCCCGGCTCGAACCCCGGCGCCGAGAAGCCGCTCACCACATGGGTGACCAAGAACCGGGTGCGGTCCTGTTCCGTGCAGGACTCGACCAGGAAGGGCAGGAAGGCGATCTTGCCCTTAAAGGGTTCGGGCAGCAGGTAGTTGGTGTGCAGGTCCCGCACCGAGTGGAAGATCTCCGACATCTCTGCGTGGAACAGCCACTCCCTCGGCATGGTCTGCGGTGTCTGCCGTTCCATGCGCCCGCGCAGCAACCGCAGCCGCTGGACCGGGTTGACGGCGTGCATCGCGGTCTTCAGCGGCAGATGGACGTAGTTCTGCTCGAGCAGGACCAGGGCCTGCTCGGCGAGGAGTCGGCGGTCCGCCAGGGACAACTGGCCGGCGCCGTGCAGAAAGTCGGGCAGAGAAGCTGCACCGAGCAGGTGGTCACGTACCGGTTCCGCCGCGTTCTGGAGGAACTCGGGTGCGTTCTCATGAACCGGTTGGGTCATGGTGATGCACCAGTCCTTCGTGATGTGCGAATCTGGGTTTTGGATGGGGGGCCGGTTCAGCCCCACTGGATGTCAGCCGTGGTCTCCAGCGGCGGGCGGTCCGCCACGGACTCGGGCACATGCAGGGTGTCGCCCTTGTGGAGGGCGGCCGGGAAGCGCACCCGAGTGCGGTCCTCGACCTCGCCGAGGGTGACCTGGAAGACCCGGAACTCGTCCAGTTCCAGCGCTTCGAGCTGGTCCAGGTTCTGGGTGAGCAGAAACGCTCTGGCCTTCAGTTCGCCGTTCTCGGTGAATGCGATGACCTTGTAGAACTCCCGGGGTATGCGCACCTCCCTGTAGACCCGGTCGTCGTCCTGGAAGACCGGCCCGCCGAAGACGCTGATTCTCAGGTCATCGACGTCGACGTCGGCGAAGACGGCGTCCTCCAGCGCGCCCCACACCCCGTTCTTGGCGCTCTGGTTGAAGTCGTCCATCTGCGGGGTGATGTTGGTGTAGAAGAACGAGTCGGTGTTTGCCTTGCGCGCCTCCGGCAGGCTGCCCCAGAGCAGGTCGGCGCGGCGGGCGATGTGCCCCCGGTCAAGCCGGTTGGCCTGGTACAGCTCGTTGCCGACCTGCGCCGTGCCAGGCAGCCGCTGGTCCTTGACGAAGGGGATGCCGCTGCGGCTGAGCTTCTTCAGCGAGCCGCCGTCGACGTTCCAGGCCACCCAGAACGGGAAGCGCCGCTTCTTGTTCAGGGTGAGGGAGAAATGCGTGTACGGGATGACCGGCGAGCCGTCCAGGAGGGCGGCGTCCCGCGCGAGGTCGGTGTCCAGTTCCGGGGCCTCGACCCGCTCGCCGAGGAAGTCGGCGTCGTAGCCGGCGATGATCTCCAGCTGCTCCGGCGCCGGCTGGCTGAGGGTGATGTCGAGCTTCTCGAACACCGATGTCGACAGGCAGGCAAGGGCGTGCTCGTCCGGATCACCGGTGCCCTCGCCGGCGAAGTGCAACCCGGCCAACACCGGGCTCACCCGGTCGTCGCCCTCCTTGAACAGCCACACCGCGCCGGAGTCACCGCCGCTGCTGACCTCACCGTCCGCCGACGGATGGTCGGGGTCCGGGCCGATCTCGAAGCATCCGATGGTCCGCTGGCCCGTTCCGCCGCCGTAGTTGATCTTCGCTATGGTGTCGACACGGCGGACGATGCCATGGGTGACCCCGGTGGAACGGCCGCTCTTGACCACCTTGTCGCCGAGCTCAGGCTCCCCCAGCGTCCGGGGCGCGACGTCCAGTTCGAGGATCTCCGGGAGGGAGTCGCGGTCCTCGATGGTCGCCACCGCGCAGTCCCCGGCCACACCCAGGTGGGAGCGCTTGAGCACGCCCATCCGGTTGCGGTCGATGCGATTGTCGTCCCGTGTGCCGGGCTGTACGACCTCGATCCCCAGCTCGCCGAACGGCCCGTGCAGCACATGCCAGTTGCTGAGCACGTACGGTGTGCCGTCCGCCCGGTCGAACACGATGCAGCCGATGGTGCCGGCCGACACCGTCACCGCGCCGACGCTGGCCCCGGGCCGGATGGGATCCAGCCGGCTCTTGCGCAGCGGGCTCTCGACCTCGGCCACCATGTGGAAGCTCGGCTTGTAGGTGCGCTCGATGACATCGGTGGGCACCTCGAAGCCATCGACGGTGAAGGTGGCCGGGATCAGCGCGGTGCCCAGGGACTCCAGCACCTCCGGCTCAGCCTTGGTCGCCACGGTGAACTGCAACGCCACTTCACCGCCCGGCTGATCGCCGGTGATTTTGCGGCCGACGCCCACTGAGGTGATGTTCGGATCCTCCAGCAGGTGCGGGCCCCGGACGCGGATGTACTGCCGCAGCGACGAAATGAGTTCATCGTCGGTGGGCGAGCCGTTCTTCGCCGAGACCGCCTTCGACGCGGGCTTCGGTTGCGGAGTCTTCGAGGCAGTCTTCTTCGTGTTCGTGGTTCTGCCGGCCATGCGGGCACACATCCCTTCGTGGGCGAGACGACGCAGGAGGGCTGCCGGAGCCCGGCAGTCATCGGCGCGTCGGCGCGCCGCGCGCAGTAGCGGTCCGGGCGGCGACCCTCACCAACGCCGGCTGTCATTGGTGGGTGTTCGGCCGCAGCGTCAGTGGTCAAACGAAGATCGCCACGACCATTGCGAGGGCCTGGACGGGCGCGACTGCCTTGATGATTCCGTCGAGCCCGAGGCGAAGTCCGCGTTCACCCGGGCAGTCCATCGCCATCTGTGGCCGGTGCGCTCCCGAGTGCGACACCCGCGGACAAGACCAAATCAGGTTCCAGCTCCTGCAGCAGCTGAACCACTTGGCGCTTCGATATGAATCAGACGTCAACCATTCCGACCACCACCTCCCGGAGTTGAAGAACCCGAGAAGGGCGGTTTTGCCGCTCACGTCCATGATGGTCGAGCGGCGCGATGAGGCAAGTTGACATTGGAACCCAACGCTTCTGCCTTTTGGTAGATTCTCCCTCAGTCAACTACTTCTGGTGAAGCGTCAAATATTGAATTCAAACGCAGCGCCGGAGCGAGTCCGGATGCGCCAGACGGCGACGGGGTCTAACGTGAAAAGCGGCCGCTTGCGCATTGAGTCGGTTCCACGCTAAAACGTGCATTTCGTCGATCAAGGCTGCTGCTTCTTCATTTACTTCTCCACTGGAACTCCGTCGGCTCGCATCCGATCCAGCGCGACCGGAGGAGGCAGACAATGGGACGCGCCTCAGATGCCTGGGAGAATCCGGACGACGAGGGATGCTGCCGAGCACTCTGCGAATCCCATGGGCACGCGTTCAACGCCCCGGTCGCTCGTCCCAATACCTGGCAGCATCGCGCGAAGGTCCGTGTGTCCGTTCTGCGGATCGAACTCGCCTCTGTCTGTCCGGAGGAGAAGGAAGACGACTGCTCGGACGGGGTGAAGCGGAGCGAGCAGCGTGACGGGGCTCGGCGGTTGCTCGTTCGGGCGGAGAAGCCGATCGACAGTGCCGGGAGTCGTCAGCGAGGGTTGCGGGAGCGGATCCATAGTTGGTGGAACGGGGAGCTTTACGAAGGGACTCTCAAGTGCCTGCATGAGGCCGAAGTGCTCATCATGGGACTGTACGAGCCCAACCGGGCGCTTCGCCATGCTCCGAGTGCGCTCGCGATGGCCAAGCCGGTCTGCCGTGGGGACAGCCGGGTGACACAGGTCAAGCAATTTCTGAGGCCTTCCGGAGAGACGCCGACGAGTCCTTCCAGAGAGACGTCGACTCTGAAGGACCTGCCGGCGGCACTCGCCGCATTGATGGCAGCGGCATACGGGGGCGAGGAGGAGCGGGGTGTCCGTAGCCGGAACTTCCGTAACCGGCTGATCCGAGCGGGGTTGGTGCTGTCGATACTTCTTGGTGTGGTAGTTGGCGTCGCTTTCGCAGTCGACGGTGCGATCCCCGTGTGCGATGTAATCGGAGAGCAAGAAACGACCAACTGCATCGGCAAAGACGCCCCGAGCGGGCAGGACACCGGCGTTGTCATGCTACTCGGCATGCTCGGCGCCGGTCTGCCGATGATCGCCCGGCTGCAACGGATGGGAGGCAGCTGGAACCCCTACAGCCTGCCGTTCTGGCAAGAGATGATCAAGCTGCCGACCGGCGCCCTGACCGCTGTGGCGGGCCTGGTCCTCGTCGATACCGACTGGCTCCCGTTCGCGAAGCCCGCCGACAGTTGGCGAGAAGTAATCGCCTACGCGATTGCCTTCGGCGTCGGGCAACTCGCCTTCACCCACGCACTCGACAAACGCACGGAAAAGCTGCTGGCCGCCGACCCCGACACGCACGAGGCGGAGCAACTGGAAAACGTGCCGTCAAAAAAAGCGGACCGATGAGCCGACATATCCAGGACCCAGGCCTGGACCGAGGAGAAGTAATGGCCGATCACGCAAATCTTCCTGCTCCCGCGAAAGTGGTCGCAGCCAGAGAACTGCCCGCTCGTGAACCGGTCAAGGACCCCACACTGGGCATCCAAGTCGACCGGGACTGGGAAGGAGAGGCCGAACCCCGGCATCGACTCGTCACCATCGGCGATTCGCTCACGCACGGATTCCAGAGTGGGGCGATCTTCAACACCGACATCTCGTTCCCGGCAGTCATCGCACATGAGCTGGGCTGGGGCGGAGGGTTCCGCCGTCCCTCGTATCCCGGATACGGGGGTCTGCCACTCAACATCGAATTGCTGCTGCGGGAGTTGGAGGAACGCTTCGGGAAGAACCTCGACTGGTGGGAGGCACCTCTGGCACTGTTCCACGCCCGGAGGTTCCTGGACAAGGCCGAAGACTACTGGGAACGCGGGCCGGGGAAGGACGTGCCTCGGAGCACCGGAATCAACCACAACCTCGGGGTGTACGGCTGGGACGTCCGCGATGTGCTGTCCAAAACCGCGAAGATCTGCCGGAACGCCATCGACGAACCAAAGGATGACTTCCTGAAGCAGGTCGTGCAGAACGACGGTGACCGCGCGGCTCTGCGGGTGCTGCCCTCCGCAGGCATCGACGGCGACGAGAACATGACCGTGCTCGCGGCAGCACAACGTCTCGGTGAGGACCGGAGCGAGGACCAGAAACACGGCATCGAGACGCTGATCGTCTTCGTCGGCGCCAACAACGCCCTGCAGACGGTGACCAAGCTCAAGGTGAAGTGGAGCGGCCAGGACTACAAGGACCTGAAGAGCAAGGAGTCGTACACGGTCTGGCATCCCGACCATTTCGAGGAAGAGCTGCGAGAACTCGTCGACCAGGTACGCGGCATCGCGGCCCGGCATGTCATCTGGTGCACCGTGCCCCACGTCACCATCGCGCCGATCGCGCGCGGGGTCGGGCGCAAGATGACCACGGGCTCGCGGTACTACCCGTACTACACCCGGCCATGGATCAGCGATCGGGACTTCAACCCCACCGTGCACCCACACGTGACGGGCGAGCAGGCCAGGGACATCGATCTGGCGATCGACCTGTACAACAAGGCCATCACCGACCAGGTGAGCAGCGCGCGGCACGCCGGCCGGGACTGGTACCTCATGGATACGGCCGGGCTGCTCGACCGGGTCGCCGCCAGGCGCTACATCGACGATCCCAATGCCCAGCCGATATGGTGGCAGCCCTATCCCCTGCCGCCGCAGCTGGCGGCCCTCGCCATTCCGCCGAACTCCCACTTCCTCACCAGCGACGGTAACGGGCGCACCGACGGAGGCCTGTTCTCCCTCGACGGCGTCCACCCCACCACCGTCGGATACGGCATCATCGCCCAGGAACTGGTCAACGTCATGCGCCTGGCACGCGTCGAGTTCCGCCATCCGGGCGGCACGGTACGACCGGACCCGGTCCTCGTCGATTTCGATCGGCTCATCCGCCGCGACACCCTGATCAACCAGCCTCCGGGCAACCTGACCTCGGGGTTCGAGGTCCTCGCCTGGGCGGAGGCGTCGATCAGTTTGCTGAAGCGCACACTGTGTTTCCGGGGCTGACCGCTGGTCAGCCGGGCGCAGGGCCCGAAGGTGCGTGACCCGCGACCTCCTCCATGCGCTAGGGGCTGCGATGCCGCACCGGCCGGTACGGTGCGCGAACGCTGCTGCTCGTGGACGTGTACACAGTCAGTCCGCCAGTCCGGCTTCCCTTCGGAGGAGCGAGTCATCGCACGGCGCTGGCCCAGCTGGGCGAACCGGGCCTAGTACAGCCAGGACCATGATCGGCGTCTGGGATCTTCACACCGAACGGGCAAGTCACCAGCCCACAGAACCGAGGATCGAAGATGCAGACGCCTCTGCACGCCGCAGAGCCCACTTCCCGCCCCGGACGACTCCGCGCCGTATGGCGGGTAGCTCACGAGCCCGCCGACGGAGTATCCCGGCGGATACAACTCGCCGCCCACGCCGTTCCGTTCGTCGTCGTGCCGTCCAGCATCTGGCGGCTGCCGGCCGCGTTCGACGACGGCATCGAACTCGGTGAGCGCACATGCGTCGTCTTCCCGTCGATCCTGTCCGAGGCCCTCGCATTCACCGCGATCGGGCTGATCGCCCGGTGGGGTGAGGTGTTTGTGCGCTGGATTCCGTTCCTGCACGGCCGCCGGGTCCCCACGACAGCGGCGGTCATCCCGGCTGCCGTCGGAGCCACGATCCTCACGCTCCAGTTCATCGTCTCCGAGATCAGGCACACGACGATACGAGGCGACGACCTGCCAGCCGACTCCCCAGGCCGAGCCAGCGGCTGGGAAGCTGCCTGGTTCTATTTCTGCACGCCGCTGATCCTCTGGGGACCGCTACTGGCCGTACTGACCGTCGTGTACGGGAAACGCCGTCGGGCGGCCCGCTGAAAGTGAGGGACGCTGGCCGCCCAGCACGGACAGGTCGCGGGCATCCTCCACGTCGGCGTCCATTCCTCTCCCGCCTCATCCTCGATGCATTCCAAAAGGCGGTGGCGAATCTCTGACAGCGTGTCAACTCTTCTGAGGCGGCGCACGTCGTAAGGGAGCTCGACAAACGCATAACGCATTGCTTTTCCAGTTAACCGAGATTTTTACCGTTCAATTTCTCGCCCTGTGACCAACAGAGCCGCGCACCCCGAGGGGCTCGATCGAGTCGCACATCGCATCCGGCTCCCTCAGACTGAAACAGGTGCCTCAGCGCTGGCAAAGCGTCCTGAGCAGGACTGAATCGGCGTCCGTGCACCGTCCGGCCTGAAGGCCGCTCCCGCAATCTCGGCGGATCCCGGACTCGACAAAGGGAGCTGACATGCCCGTCGACCTCAATGACACAGTGCCGCTGTCGTGGAAGATCGCCACCGGCGACAACGAGACCATGCTGCAGAACCTGCAGGCCAACATCCTGAAGGGCCATGTCCGCGACCGTCTGCACATCCTCCTCCTGCAATTCGCCGAGGGCCCAGAGGGTGCCGCGGAGGCCCGGGCGTTCCTGGCCGGACTGGTCCCGCTGATGAAGTCGGCCAAGACGGCACTCGAAGAAGTAGAAGCCTTCAAACAGCACGGTTCGCAGGGCACGCCCTATGTCGGCGTAGGACTGACAAACGCGGGCTACGGCAGGCTGGGCCTGACGAGTGCGGTGCCCTCCGACCCTGTCTTCCAGCGGGGAATGCGACACCCCGATTCCGTGACCAGTCTCAAAGACCCTGATCCCACACAATGGGAGACCGGTTACCAGCAGGAAATCCACGCCGTCGTCCTGGTCGGCGACGCCGACTCACCTCCTGCCGACGCCCGGCTCGCCGAGGTCGAGGCGCTGCTGACCGGTTCGATCACCGTGCTCGCCAGAGAGACCGGCAAGACCCAGCACGACGCCGCAGGCCGCGCGATCGAGCACTTCGGCTATGTCGACGGGCGGAGCCTGCCGCTGTTCCTCACCGAGGACCTGGAAGCCGAGCGTGACACGCTGGACGGAACCTCCGTATGGAATCCGTTCCTGCCGCTGGGACGGTTGCTGGTCGCAGACCTGGCTGCCCCCAACCCCGGCACGGACTTCGGCAGCTACTTCGTGCTGCGCAAGCTGGAGCAGAACGTACGCGCCTTCAAAGCAGCCGAGGAAGCGCTCGCCACTGCGCTGAAGCTCGACAACAACGACCGCGAGCGCGCAGGTGCCATGCTCGTCGGCCGGTTCCGGGACGGAACCCCGCTCACCCTCCAGGCCGAGGCCGGAGCGGACAAGCCGGTGATGAACGACTTCACCTACGCCAGCGACACCGTCGCCCATAAGTGCCCGTTCCAGGCGCACATCCGCAAGACCAACCCCCGCGGGTCCGGCGGCTTCGAAACACCGGATGAGGAGAGGCTGCACCTGCTGGCGCGGCGTGGGCAAACCTACGGAGAGCGCACCGAGGGCGACGAGCCCGAGAGCGGCGTCGGTCTGCTGTTCATGGCCTTCAACTCCGAGCTGGGTCAGCAGTTTGAGTTCATGCAGCGGATGTGGGCCAACAACTCTGGATTCCCCAACCACGGCGCCGCCCCCCAGCCCGGCCTAGACGCGGTGATCGGTCAGGGCGACCGGCCCCCGCAGACATGGCCGAAGGCCTGGGGAAACGACGAGACTCAGGAAGTCCCCGCTCCTGTGCAGGCCGTGACCATGAAGGGTGGCGAGTACTTCTTCATGCCCTCTCTGCCGTTCCTGCGCAGCCTGTAATCGCCGCGCGTCCGTCCCGCAGCAGACAACGTCACGCCCGGTCGCGGAAGGGGCCACCACCCATCCCGGTTGGCCAGAGCCCGCACAGCGTTGCGGCGAGCCCCGACGGGGACCGGGTGTACGTGGCACACCTTGTACGTGACCAATCTCTTCGCCGGCACCGTGTCGGCAATCAGGCTGTGACGCGCTCCCGCCCTGCGCGGGGCAGTGTCGTCGCGCGCATCACGTGCTGCGTCGCGTCGATCTCTTCCCGCCAGGCGATCGTCGTGAAGGCTCGTTCGTAGAACTCCAGGCACGTGCGCGGGTGCTGGAGGAGAACGACGCGAAGGCGGTTGGTGTAGTGGTCGCACAGGGCCTCCGCCGAGGTGCCGGCCGCCGGGGCGTCGACTACCACTGCGGCCAGAATCGCCGTACGGAGCGCCTGCGCGGTGCCGGTGCCGGTGAGCGGGTCACAGCGCAGCGCACCCGTCCCGACGGTGAGACGCCCGCCGCCCGCCATGGGAGGTACGGCCGGGGCGAGGTGGACTCTGGGCGCGGCCGGCAGGGCCACGACGGTGCGCGGAGGGCGACGCAGCCGGGATCCAAGGGGGCACTGGGCCAGCATCTTCGCCAGCGGTCCGGCCGGGTCGTCGGCCGGCCCCGGGACCATGGCCTGTACCAGACAGTCGCCGTGGCCGAGCGGTGTGAAGTGGAGCCGGCCCGGCTCCGTGCAGTCCAACCGTGCGGTGGTCCCGCCGTGCTCCCGCCGCAGCGGAGCGGTGCCGGTCAGCAGCCGACGTCGCCCGGCCTACCGGTACCTGGCCGCGCCATCAACGGCGGCCGCGGTCACTATCCATGTTGGCGTGTCGGTGGACCGGCCGCGGGTTGCCAGCCGTTCCCGCATCCGGATGGTCAGCTGGGCACCATCCACCGCCGTGCCCGCTGCGCGAACCGCATGGGCCGGGACCCGGTCCCCCATCGCACTTGACGACGACTCAACGGCCAGCTGCCGGCGAGGAGTTCCTCACCCCAGAGCGAGTCGAGCAGTTCGAGGGCCGGCCCGGCCAGCAGCAGTGGCCGGGAATCCGTGTCCGCGGGGGCTGGGGGCAGCTGGATCCGGTGCCCGAGGGCGGCCAGCAGCCGGGGGCAGGTCAGCTCCGCCAGCCGCGATCCGGCGATCCGGCGATCCGGCGATCCGGACCAGGCTCACCCGCCGCCCTGCCCGCCCGTCGGCGTGCCGGTGAGCCGAGCGCAGCCAGCAGGTCCGCGGCCTGAGCCTGATGCCGGATGACCATCGACCGCACCGCCGGTTTGCCGAGCGAGCCGATGGCTTCGCTGGTCCGGGAGGCCGCCGCACCGGCCTCGCGGACCAGCTGCCCGTTGGCGACTGCCGTCGCACGGCCGACGCCCTCGGCGCGTTCGACCGAGCGCGGCAGGGTGAAGCGCGGACCCACCCCACGGCTGGCGAGCACGTGGTTGATCTCGTGCATGCTGGTCACCAGTTGCCGGGCCCGTCCCATGAGCACACCGTCGGCCTTGTCCTGCCGTTCCAAAGATGTCTGGAGCGCGCCGATGACATCGCGTAGTACTGATCGCTGAGGTCGAACAACTGCGTGTCCTGCGGGTCGGGTTTGCGGTCCAGCGGACGCAGGTATTGCTCCTGGGTTAGGCCCGCCAGGTGCTTTTGGACGCCCGGAAGCGGCGGTAGTGGTCCCCTCCCTCGTCGATGATGAGCTTGATCAGATGCGCGAGCCGGTCGCCTTCGGGGAACTGGTCGGGTTGGTTGACGACGGACGCGTGCAACTGAACGTACGTGCCGTCGATGGTGGTGGGGTCGGGGTCGTTCGGGTTCGCGCCGGATCTCTGGCTCGGGCCTCCACGTCGACGAACCATTGCAGCCGCTCCGGGGTGAGCCGCTCCAGCCGTACCTCGTGATCGGTACGCCGCCTGATGACCTTGGTGCGGGTGAGGACGGGTGGCCGGCCCAGCATGCCGAGTGCTTCGTTGACCCGGCGCAGGTGACGCATCTCGTCGACCGCGACGGAAAAGATCTCCTGTCCTGCAGCGAACGTCCGCCGGGTGAGTTCGTCCGCGCCGAGAGCCAGCCTCAGGGGTGCGTTCAGCGAGTAGTGCGCTTACAGGTATTCCACACACAGCGCATGTTCCACCCCGGCCAGGGTGGTCAGCTCATCGGCGACTTCCTCGGGGCTCATGAGGTCCTTGGGCGCGGTGGCGGGCAGCGGCACCGGCAGTGCGGTACTCGGCTCCGCCTGTTCGCGGTCGCCCAGGACCACGGGCAGGACGTTCCAGTCGCTGGTCAGCTCCGGGGAGGTGAGTTCCTGGTCACGACGCTGGCCCCGGTCGTCGGTGGGGAGATCGGGGGGGTGGGGTACGCCGGTCTCGGCGTAGGAAATTGACTTCCGGTACGGCGCCGTCCGCGCTGCTGGTGGCGTCCGGTTTCGAAGCCGCCCAGTAGAAGCAGCCGCAGTCACGGAAGCCTTCGTGCAGTGGACATCGACCCGCCGACCCTTGATGCCCGCGCCCCCACCGTCCGCCCAGACCGCCGTGAACATCTCCCGCACACGTTCCCATTTCTGCCGGCATCCGGCGCAACACACACGGCACCTGACGGTCATGCGGGCCGACGCGCTGTGTCACCTCACGGCTCGTCCGGAACGTATCGGAACTCCGGCCCGTAGGTCTTGCCGGTCCCGTCGGGCAATGGCGTTCGCATGAGGTTCTGAGCGGGTTCCTGCAACTGCACCATCTGCACGATCGCTTTGCTCAGCATCTGCTTGGCTGTGCTCGGCTGCTCCGCCTTCCATGCACGCTCCAGGAACCGGAGCATTGAGCTGTAGTGACGGTTGAAGGTGTCGAGCTCCGTGAGCACGTCACTGGACACTGGTACCCCGCTTTGAGCCCAACCGCCCGCCGGAACCGTGCCCATGGGGAAGGTCCGGGGCATGGGAATCTCGTCACCCTGGAAGTCGAACAGTGGCGGTTCGTCCGAAACACGGACCAGCCCACGTCCGTGGAAGAACTCCCGGAACGAGTAGAAGTGGGCCAGTTCCCCGGTCTCGCCGGGGAATGGGTTGTCTGGCGCCGCGGCAGTTCCCTCGCCTTGCTCCTTGATAATCTTCACGGCCGCCTCGACATCATCGAGCGAGTTGAGAGCGACAATGTCGTTCCCCTCGCCGTGCGACGACGACATGTCCTTGATGAGTTGCCGCGTGCCCTTGATCAACTCTGGTTGTGAGCGGAAGGCTTCGAGGATCGCCGTGTAGAAGGCGCCGATGGACGTGTGCACTTCCATGTCCTCAACCACGGGGTCATCGGGCCTCTCGATGCAGGAGTACATGTCGAGCGACTGCTTGCTCAACTGCATGAGCGAAACCGACAACTCGGGCTGCACACCACCGGGCAGTGGGCCTGGATACTTCGGAACGACGCTTTCGTCGGCGATGCGCGGTTCCCCACCAATGGTGGTGAGCATGTTGCACGCCAGACCCATGTGCGACATCTCATCGAAGATGATCGCGTGGAGCGTTTGAAAGACTTCCGAATTCTGGTCCGATTCCTCGATCGACCAGAGCCCGCACAAATAGGGGGGAAGCGTGGCAAGCTCCAGCATGATGGCCTGCTGCAGCGCCTGCTTCAGCCAACGCTCGTCGTGCTCCTCGGCGGGCATGTGCATGAGCTCGACGATCGCGTCGCTCCGATAGTTGACTACATCAGTCATTTGCGTTCCCGTCTCCTGTCGGCGTGCGTCGATCTTGAAGCGGTGACCCGGTAGAAGCGCGGACTGGTGTGGAGGTCACCCGAAGATCGTCGACCGTCACGGAAGCGGCCAGCTTTCGCGATGGCAGGAGGGAGGGTTCTCCGTGGCGACCACGAGCCGTTCGCCATCGATACCCATGCGGCTGGCCGTTGTTTCAAGGAGCCAGTGGGCCACAGACCATCCCGGCCTGGCTGTGCGGACACGCGCCCCGGAACTCGGCACATGATGAATCCGGGATGGCCCGGTCTCAGGGCTTATGAGGGGAAAACGGGTGACAGTTGGCCCGTATCCGCCTCGAGGCGGCCTGTCAGCTCCCCCTCTTGGTCTCGCGACAAGGCCCTCGCGGGTTGGACATGCCAGAGAATGTATCTGGTTCAACTTCCAGTATGATCTGATCGCCTCGCAGCGTGTTCCCCCAGCCGCATTCAGCATACGTCCGTCTCGTGGGCCATGCATTTCCTTTGGTCTCGTCCAGGACGGGGCGAGCGCCGGGCGGCTGCTGGTCCCGATGTACGGGAGCCTCTGTGTGACGTCTCGCCTCCGGCAGGGACAAAGATATGCCAAGACTGAAACCAACATTCCCTTGCGTCTTCAGTTTCGACTGCGTGGATTCCACGAGAACGAGTCAACCGATGATTTCTTGCAGGGCGCCAGCAATGAAGTGCATCTGTCCGCCATGTGGCTTGACACTTCATCAGTGAAAGTCGACCCCGACGGAAAGCGATCGACTTCAATCTGCAGCAGCCCGGCGACTGGCCGCGGAACTGCACGGTGACGCTGTTCATTGATCGGCGAGGCTGCCGACTGCCGAACTGACGGCCGTCACAACTGTGGCCCTGAGCTTCTCCCCACGCATCTCGGGCCGGACCATCCACCGCGCCCCCGAGAGCTACCGCGGCGAGGGTGAAACCGATGCCAAGGACCACGCCGTCTTCGCCGACCAGACCCGCGTCCGCCGCGACCTGCACCCCTTACGCGACGCCGACGACACCGTCACCGACCTCAAGATCTCGCGGGTCGGCACATGGACCTTGCCGCCGACAGCGCCCGGACGACCAATCGCTTACGAGCCCAGTTCACCGGCATCTTCCCCGGCCTGGAACGGGCATCGGCCAGCATGCGAGAGGGCGTTCAACCCATCCCACGTGAAGATCCGTGCACTCGTCGAGCAGGCAGTGGCCACCCTCAAGTCCTGGCGGCTCGTTTCGCAAGCTGCGCTGCTCCACCACCTGGATCACCAAGCTCGTCCAGGCCGTACTCACCTGCATCTGGCCTGCTCGAGCCGAGGATGGCAAAGGCGCAATGACCGATGGCGGGTCGTCAAAGGACTTTGTATGTCAGCTCGTACAGTGACAAGGACAGCGCGCCGATTGCCTGCGTTCGTTCTCCAAGGCCTACCTCGGAGGCGATGATCTTCGCCCCTCCAATGAAGCTGACCTTGTCAGTCACCTCATTCACTTCGTGCAGAACAACGTCAATCGGCGCTTGGTTGACGAACGGCACGAACCGCTCGTCGAACTCAAACACGTCCCCTTCTCGCATTCGCACCTTTTCAAAGGTACCGCCGTCACCTCTACTGACGAGCACCTCGTCCGCACCATCCGGGTCCTGAACCCTTTTCGCCTCCAAGAACAAAAGCTTGGCGAAAGCTGCATCTGCCATGTTGATCCTCCCATGTTCCCGTGTCGTACAGCGTTTTGCTAAGTCGTAGCACACGTGTCCAGGCGGCGCATGCCGCGAGATTCCCCCCGGCCGGCTGTGTGGGAGTGGTTGACTGGCTGGTCAGGACGGGGGCGTGGTTTCAGGTTCACCGGGTCGGCCATTGCCTGGTCGGGGACCCGGAACGTTGTCTGGGCGCTCGGCAGCAACCCGTGGATCCTGCGGATGGTCGACGTCCACAGTGCGGTTGCGGTGATCCTGCACAACTGGGGATCCGACCGGAATCAGTCCACTCCCCCAAGCGACAATTTCCGCAACCCTGATCTCGACGGGTGCTGAGTCGGCCGGACGACGGCATCGGCGAGTTCATTCCAGAATGCGGCCCGAAGATCGCGCTTGAACTGGCGGAGCAGCTGGACAACGCGGCACGCGACGGCAACTACGTGATTGAGGCGGCATACGCTCTGTACCCGCCTCGCGGACGAGCGTCGACTACGCACAGCCGCCACTTCACCAACCCGGCCGCCACGAAGGTGCTCTGCTACACGATCGAGTGCGACAACATGTTCCCACCAGCGTCCAGCGACACCGAACAGGTCATCCGGGAAGCCCCGGCGGCGTTGCTTGCACTCGCGCTCAGCGCCCTGGAGATCACGGACGGCTGGGTGGGGTGACCGCGGACGGGCGGGCCCGGGGGCCTCCCGGGAGTGGCCGCGGGATGCGAGGCCGCCGTGGGCCGCTTCGTGCTCTACGCGTTTCATCAACTCGCTCGTCGGTCACTGGGTACGGGCGAGCGATGGCGGGTTGAACAGGCGCGCGAGGCGCTGGTCACATGCTCGCAGATCGACTGACCCGCTACTGCACGGGTGGACTTCATTTCCGACGCAGCCAGAAACCCCCGGCTCACCTGAGTCGCTGCAAGTGCCGCCCCACTTCGTGCACGAGGAACAAGCAGATGAGCACCGCCTCCACGCGCCGCCGAGGTGGTGGTTGCTGCGAAAGCAGTGACTGAAGTGCACCATGGAGCCAATCGGGTGATAGTGGTCAGAGGGGACTACCTCAACTTCAAGTGCTTTTCCCTTGAAGGAGGCACCATGCCCGACAAAGACCAGTACCCGGATACGGAAGGCACCGAAGAGCGCTCAAGCGTTTTCGCTCCCGATCAGGACAACCAGGTACCCGGCGAAGTGCTCATCAAGGTGCAACCCGAGGCGGCGAAAGGGATCTCTGCAGCTGTGCCGACCGGTCCTGTGCGCGGGGCGTTCGCTGCGGCCACGCATCTGGGGCTCGAACCGATTGACCAAGTCTTCACGGACATAGGAGTCCGGTCCGTGACTCGCTTGCACCCACCACCTGCGCCCATCCCGGCCGGGATCACGGCCGTCGCGGAGCAGACCGAACTCAGTGTCGCCTACCGCGTTCGCTTCGACCCGGCACAGGACGTCTCCCGTGCCGTCCGGCGCCTCGACGCCCTGGAGGAGGTCTCTGTCGCCGAGCCCAACCGCTGGCGGGAGCAGGCATCCGTGATTCCCAACGACCCGCTCTTCGCACAGCAATGGGGACTGAAGAGGATCAAGTGCCCCGAGGCATGGGACAGGAGCAGGGGCAGCGACTCGGTCACCGTCGCCATCATCGACACCGGAGTCGACCTGAACCATCCCGAGCTGGCGCCGCTCCTGAAACAAGGCAAGGACTTCGTCGATCTCGGGCCAAATCCGATCGCAGAGCCGGGCTGGGTCTTCGAGGGCGACTTCCTGGGAGCCGACGATTTCCCGCAGGACGAGGTCGGGCACGGCACGCACGTCGCCGGAACCATAGCCTGCCGCTCCAACAATCGTGAAGGAGTGACCGGTGTCACGTGGGAGTGCCGCCTGATGCCGGTACGGGTGCTGGCCCGTATCCGTCGGCTCAGCGACAACGTCGTCAGCGGCGCCGGCAGCGCGGCCGACATCGCGGAAGGCATCCGGTGGGCGGTCGACCATGGCGCCCGGGTGCTCAATCTCAGCCTCGGCGGCCCTCAAGCGACCGAGGTCGAGCGTGATGCCATCGCGCACGCCATCAACCATGACGTGGTCGTCGTGGCTGCGATGGGCAACGACGGCCGACGGACACAGAGCTTTCCGGCAGCCTTCGACGACGTCGTCGCCGTGGGCGCGACCGACCCACTGGACCGCAAGGCGAGCTTCTCGAACACGGGTCCACACATCGATGTGTCGGCGCCCGGGGTCAACATCCTCAGCACCTTCCTGGACGACACGTTCTCCCCATCGGACGGCACTTCGATGGCCTGCCCACACGTGGCCGGAGTCGCGGCTCTGCTGCTCTCTCTCGGTCCGGGGCTGAGCGCCCGGGACGTCCGCCAGATTCTTCGCACCACCGCAAAGCCACTGCGTCGACGTCCCAACGACCCAGTACCCAATGACGATTTCGGTTTCGGCCTCGTCGACGCCGATTCGGCGCTCGCCCTGGTGTGATCGCCGCCCCCGGAACCACACCACTGCCTTCAACTGCCCGCCGAGGCGCCGACCTCGGTGGGTAACCTCCCACCGGTTGCCGATCCCGCCCCGAGCCGCTCTTCACATGCCCGGACCATTGGTGTAGCGCATCACATCGGGCTCGGCCTCAGCGACACCCTCGACGCCACGAGCGCTCTCTAAGGCTTCCGATACGCCCATCTCATCCGGAAAAAGCGCCACCGCCCGGTCTGGCAGCGACTCACGCGGAGCCTGCACCCGCTCGGCTCCTACTGCCTCCAGGCCATCGGCGACAGCTGACCAGTCCCTGTCCTGGACAAGCTTGACAATGACACGAACCGACATGTCCACCGCCTTCTCCCAGCTCGCAACCTGCACTGCTCCCTCCACCTTTGCCTACCCGCCATCGCCCCGCGACAGCGACGGGACACGCGTCGAGTCCCAGACCGCACCGCTAGGACGCACTGCAGCCGCACGACGGGGCGTCGGCGGATGCTCGCCGTGCGGCAACCCTCTGCAGGCTGGGACTGATGGTCAGACCTTCGACCTGCACCACGCGGGCGGCATACTGGTCGGCTCAATCACTGGACCCGGCATGCGCTGAGGCGCTGACGCAGAGGGCCTGGTAGTCGACTCTGTCGGAGCGGTCGCGCTGTGGCCTGGCCCGCGCCTGCTCGGGACGGCCGACATCGAACTCGCCTCGCGTGTGCGTCGGCGTCCCTTGGCCGGCGCCCGGTACGGCAGGCAGCTACGGCTGGTCCCGGTGTGCCGCGTGCATGAAGGCTTCAGCCCGAAGCCTCTCCACCGATCTCAGGAGTCCAACTCCAGAACACGAAGCGAGCGCCACAGCTGAGTCCTTGAAATGGGCAACCATCGTGAGCCATTTAGCGAAGGTGAAGTCGCAAAGACCATCACTACGGCTGATACTCGTAATCGAAGCCGCCAGACTGTACCTGGAAAGGGAGTTCCATGACCGTCACCACCGCTGACGCCAAGGCGCTCAAGAACGCGCTCAGGTCCGATGTGAAAACCTGGCACGCGCTCTCCTTCTCGACCATGGATGAAGTCGTCAACTTCGTCAATCTCGAGCCTGCACAAGGAGCAGGAGAGGTCGAGTTCTCCTTCGGCCCGGACGGGCAGATCTGGCTGATGTACTTCCTGTAGGGCGCGACAGCGAATTCCGGCATCGCCTGGAAACAGAAGGCCGGGCTGTTGAAGACGCGCTCTTCTGGAGACATACGGGTAGGCGCCCGCCGATCGCTCTGTCACCGTGACATGGTCAAAGCTGTGTGGCACGTCCGCATCGCCCGCAAGGACATGTCCTGGCTGGCCGGATGCCGTCGCCTGCGCCGCCACTACGAGCGCAAGGCCAGGTGGCCTGCGGGGTCGCACAGGACACACGTGGGCCTGAGCAAGCTGGTGATCACGTCCACGGTGGGGTGCCCGCGAAATCGTCGCAGCCGGCAGCCGCTCCAAGGCCGGTCGCCCTCGCCGGCTGAACATCCCTTTGGCCCGTCACCACGAGGGAAGAGGCAGGCCATTCCCGAGGAATGTGATTGGAGCTCCGAAGACAGCGGCGCTGAGGCAGGTGGGCCATCGGAGTGGATCCGCGACCGCGCCTGAAATGGGTTTTCGTGACCGGGTATCCCTGTAGACAGGGATATTTTACGTAATCTGATGAATGCTCATTTTTTAGGAGCAGAGTAGTCATGCCAGACCACACGCAGCTGCGGCGTGCGACCGCCTGGACAAGAGCGACTGCCGTCGAGGAAGTTGACGCCGCCCGCGACGTGGGTGCCTTGAACGAGCCATCCGGCCACCCCCCGTCGGACCATGACCTCGCTGTCGACGGCTGCGGACCCGGCTCCACCGCGCTGGAACCCGGGCGGCTGTACCGCAGGGTCAGCGGGAGGGATGACCGGGCACGGCCCGTCAGCGAAGAGGAACTGACGTCGCTGGGTGACCCGATGGCGACGGAGTTCTTCCGCGTCGGCGTATTTCCCACCACCGTGCAGGACCTGCTGTCCCGACTCCCCGCGACGGCCGCCGCCTCACGGAAGGTGTATCTGGTCAGCGAGGCCGGGCAGATCCGGCCGGATGCCATCGGCGGGCGCGACATGCGGTTCGCGATCACGGTTGCCGCGGGAGGCAGTCAGGTTGACCTTCTGGTCAGCACCCAGGCTGGTGGCGACCCCCAGGAGGGATTCCTTCAGGTCGCGGGATGGGATCCCGAAGCGAGGGTCTTCAACTTCTATGCTCGGTTCGACTCCAACTGGGTCTGGGCGGGCAACTCCTGGGACGCACTGGAACCCGACTCGCGTGGCAAGGGCTGCTTCGACAGCCACGTCAACGGCAGCGCCGTGATGAAGGAGCTGAGGATTCCCTGGATCAACTGGCAGTCCGAGCGGGCCACGATCCGGCTCGCCGAGGATGACCCGCTGCACCATGACCAGCTGTTCCAACAGGTCATCGGAGCCCAGCAGCTGGAACTGACTGTCAGGTCCCTCATCACCCGGTGGACAGGCGCCCGCCTGGCCGCTGTCACCGCGAACGGCGTTGTGGACCACCCCGATCGGCTGCTGCGCCATCTGTTCACCAGCACCACGGTCAACCTCGCCAGCACCGACAGACAGAGCAGCAACATCTCGGCGGACAGTCCCGACCTGACGCTGCCCACGGGTTTCTGGCTGAACCAGGATGTCCTGTTCAACGACCTTCGCCTGTCCACACAGGCCGCCCCGCCCGGAGCGCCGGCCGCCCGATACCTGGCCGGCCTCACCCGGTTCGGCTTCCGGCTGGAGGAGAAGTTCAGCGGGTTCTCGCAGCCAGGCGACACGTTCTTCGCGTTCGTTGTGCCCGAGGCCGCCCACGAGGACAACGAGGTGGTTCGGCAGATGGTCCGCAACGCGCTTGTACCGGCAAAGTTCGCAGCCTGTGTGCTGATGGTGGACTTCCCGAATCCGGTCTTCAGCCCTGCCCGCAGCCGCCTCATGCGGTACGTGCCGACCACACCGACCAAGGTGGTGGAGTTGTGCGACAAAGTCGCCCAAGCCATCTTGGACGCCGCGGGCACCCTGCCCGCCGACAGCCCCGAGGGCCGCTTCGCCGAGCACTGGCAGGCACCCGACGACGCCTGGCGGACAGTGTTCGGACACCGGGTGGACGCATATCTGCGCCGGGTCACCGAGCGCATCCGCACCGAATCCGGCTTCGACGACTATGTCCACCTGGCCGAGTCGCGCCGTCGGCAGTTCCGCCGCATGAAGCTCAACGAGTTCGAACTCACCCTGCCGGTCACCAATATTCCCCCTGACGCCCCGCCGTTGGCGATGCGTGAGGACGCCACCGTCGCGAAGCTGACCTGACCCGGCCCCTCACCCGTCTCCCCGGCATCACCCTCAGCGGCGCTGCCGACCGGTTCGTTCCCGCTCCGCCCTCACGTACTAGGAGAACGCCATGGCCAAACTGGAAGCCTACGGACCTCCCGGCAACCTCGACGATCTGGACGACTTCGGTTGCAAGGCCTGGAACACGTTCATCTCTGACACGGTCGACGAGGCCATTCAAGGCCCCGATCCGCATCAGGTACTGAACGACAGCCCAAGACCGCAGTTCTACAACCTGACCGCCACGGACACGGCCCCGGACCTCCAGCGCGCCCCCATCAGATGGACCGCGTTCCCCCGCATCATCAAGATCACCTCCATTTCCGACCTCCAGCGATGGCAGCGCGCCGACGCCAGCCGTGACGTGCAGGACGAGTACTGCGAGTGGAGCGTCTCCCGCGACGGCACAGGAAAGATCAACAAGGTCACGTTCACCTGTGAAGGCCCCGAGTACTGGGAGATCCTGGCGCAGACGAACCCGGACAAGACGGTTGAGATCTACCAAAAGTTCATCAGTCCGGACGTACGCAAGGAGGACCTGTTCTCGCCCAGCGGTCGATACCAGCCGCGCAATAAGTGGAACAACTCCACGAGCCACGGCGCCATGCACTTGATTCAGCCGAACAACACCTTGGGCGCGGAAATCGAACTGGCCGCGGCGGCCACCATCCGGCGCGTCATCAACGGTGAGGAACTGACCACCGAGCAGGAGCTCATTGCCTGCAGCAAGTACGGTGCCGCGGAGCGCAACAGCGATCCGCACATCGGTGCGGGAGTCAACGCCCTGGCCCGCCAGAAGGCCGACATCACCCTCGCCGACCCAGTGGGTCTGTACTTCGACGACCTGTCCACGGACGGCTGGGAGACTCCGGACGGCTCCGATCCCAAGGGATACTGGACGTACTTGAGAGGCGACTCGGAGCACCGTGTCCGCGCGGTGTACGCGGTGCCCGCGGACAAGGGCTTTGCCGTCGGGGACATCACCATCGGCGGGAGGCCCATCGAGTTCGGATCGCAGATCGCGGACTTCATCACTATCAGGCTCACCGGCGTCGCCTGCCGGTTCGGCGAGTCCACGGCCCAGCCGCAGACCGCCTGTAAGGAGTTCCCGGCGGTTGAATTGCGAGAAGAGGGCTTCAACGCAGCCGCATTCTCCGCCTCCGGCCGCTTCCTGGATCCCCGTCCCACCCTCTCCCACCGCTCTTCCCGCGTCACATGACAGGTTCCATCGCGGAGTGCGTCGCGCTTCTCAGCGCACAGTACGACGAACGCGGACGGCGTCGGCGAAGGTGTCCCGGTCGGTCAGGGCGAGCGACGTCATCCCGCGCTCCGCCGCACGCTCAACGATGAAGCCGGGCGGGGAGGCGCCGTAACGGGCCGAATAGCCGGATGCCTTCCTTCGGGCACTGGGCCTACAGGAGGGCGCAGCCCGGGCCCTGTCCGATGACCTTAACGAACCATCCGTAGCGGCGTCACTTCGTGTTGCCGCTCCGAGGGCCGAGCGGGTGGTTCTCGCGGGTGGCGGGGGTCGAGACGCGTCCGGCAGGGACAACTACCTGGGTGAGCTGCGCCGCCTCGCAGTCCCTTTCAAGGAGGACACCATGATAGGAAAGCGTGTTGCCGGAGGTCGCTCGGCGGCGGTTCTCGGGCTGGCCGGCATCCGGCTCTTCAACGGGGCCGCCGGCCTGCTCGCACCCACGCTCCTCATCAACAGACTCGACCGGGACTCCGAGCCCAACCCCGCCGCCGTCTACGCCTTCAGGCTCTTCGGTATCCGCACCGTCCTGCTCGGCCTCGACCTGCTCACCAGCCGCGGCGAGCGCCTCAGGCAGGACCTGCGGGAGGGTGTGCTCATCCATGGCAGCGACACGGTGACTGCGGCAGTGCTTGGCGTGCGCGGCCATCTGGCGCCCCGCACCGCCGCCCTGACCACCCTGATCTCCGCCGTCAACACCGCGCTGGCCGTCAGGGCCCTGACCGGCGGCCAGGAGAAGACGTGAATGCGACCGCCGCGGAAGGATTCGACTACGTCGTAGTGGGGGCGGGGGCCGGCGGCGGCCCGCTCGCCGCCCGCCTCGCCGAGGCCGGCATGCGGGTCCTGCTCCTCGACGCGGGTGGCGAACACACCAACGACAACTACCTCGTGCCCCCCTTCCACCCCGACGCCACCGAGGACCCCGTACAGCGCTGGGACTACTTCGTGCGCCACTACGCGGACGAGGCACAGCACCAACGCGACACCAAGGCGGTCCCCGACAAGGGAATCCTCTACCCGCGGGCCGGGGCGATCGGTGGCTGCACCGCCCACCACGCGCTGATCACCGTCTACCCGTACAACGCGGACTGGGACCGGATCGCCCGGGCGACCGGCGACGACTCCTGGGGCAGCGCGTCCATGCGTGCCTACTTCGAGCGGCTCGAGCGTTGCGAGTACCGGCCGCGCCCCAGGACTTTGCCGTCCAACCGGCTGCTGGCAGCGCTGCTGCGGGCGTTGCCGTTCGTCTCAGGCCGGTACGTCAACAGGTCGCGGCACGGCTTCGACGGCTGGCTGCCCACACGGCTCGCCGACCCCGGGCTGATCATCCAGGACAAGCAGCTGCTGAAGGTCGTACTGAACGCGGCGGAGGGCGAGCTCGCCGACTTCCTCGGCCGGCCGCTGTCGCCTCTGGAGGGTCTGGGCGCGCTGGTTGACCCCAATGACTGGCGCGTGCAGACCGATGCGCTCGAAGGCCTGTGGCAGATTCCCATGTCCATCACTGCCGACGGGCGGCGCAGTGCCGTACGCGAGCGGGTCGCAGCCGTACGCGAGAGGTACCCCGACCGGCTCGTCGTACGGCCGCACGTGCTGGTGACCCGAGTCGTGCTGGATGAGAACCAGGCGGCGGTCGGCGTCGAGTACCTCGCCCGCAAGCACGCCTACCGAGCCGATCCCGCGGCCGACGGGAACCCCCACCCCGCGTCCCCGCAGCTGGTGCTGGCCCGGCGGGAGGTGATCTTGGCCGCTGGTGCCTTCAACACACCGCAGCTGCTGATGCTGTCCGGGATCGGCCCGCGCGACGAGCTGGAG
The DNA here is from genome assembly GCF_057710365.1 of Streptomyces sp. bgisy027. Lineage (NCBI taxonomy): Bacteria > Bacillati > Actinomycetota > Actinomycetes > Kitasatosporales > Streptomycetaceae > Streptomyces > Streptomyces sp. bgisy027. Next base: position 3,724 of record NZ_JBYIVZ010000043.1, on the reverse strand, counting down.
CGGCATGGCATCACGGTGCGCGTCGACCGGCCGGGCGTCGGCCGGAACCTCCAGGACCGTTACGAGGTCGGCGTGGTCAGCGAGATGGCCCGGGAGTTCCCGATCATCCAAGGCTGCTCCTTCCACGCGCCCGAGCCCGGCACACCACTCGACCGCTGCTATCGCGACTGGCAGCGCGGCAAGGGGCTCTACACCACGAACGGAGCCGTCGTCGGCATCACCCGCAAGTCTCGTGCCGATCTGGACGCACCAGACCTGTTCGTCTTCGGGCTGCCCGCCGACTTCCGCGGCTACTACCCCGGCTACTCCCAGGAGGGGCTGCTGCGCAAGGACCGTTTCACCTGGGCGGCCCTCAAGGCCGGGACACGGAACACAGGAGGGCGGGTGCGCCTGAGGTCGGCTGATCCCCGGGACACGCCACAGGTGAACTTCCACTACTTCACGGAGGGCACCGACAAGGACGGCGCGGACCTCGAAGCGATGGTCGACGCCGTCGAATTCGTGCGCGGCATGAACCGGCGCGCCGGAGACGTGATCAAGAAGGAGCTGTGGCCCGGCGAGGGTGTCCGCACCCGTGAGCAGATCCGCCGCTGGGTGCAGGACGAGGCCTGGGGCCACCACGCGTCCTGCACCTGCCCGATGGGGCGCCCCGACGATCCCGCCGCCGTGGTCGACAACCGGTTCCGAGTCTGCGGCGTGCAGCGGTTGCGTGTCGTGGACGCCTCCATCTTCCCCCGAATTCCCGGATTCTTCGTCGCCACTCCGATCTACATGATCAGCGAGAAGGCCAGTGACGTGATCCTCGCCGAAGCCATGCCAGCCAACGAACCGACCACCGTCGAACCATCCGCCAGGAGGATCCGATGACTGACCAGCGACCGTCCGCCGAGGACGCGAGGTCCGGCTACCGACGCACACTGCCCTGGCGCGTCGTCACCGGTGTCGCCGAGGTCCTGGACCGCAGGATCGGCTGGGACAAACTGCCCGTCCCGCTCGGACTCGGTACCCTGCTCGGGCTTCGGGTGAAGCTGCGGCAGGGGAACCTGTACGACACCAACCGGATCCCCGCGGTGAACGTTCCTGAGCCGGCACCACAGAACGGCAATGCATACCTGGTCAACCGGACGATCGACGGCAGTTACAACGACCTCGACCAGCCGCACATGGGCATGGCCGGCACCCGCTTCGGCCGCAACATCCCGCTGAAGCAGATCCCGCCGGTCTCAGCCGCAGACGTGCTCTCCTCACCCAACCCGCGCGTGGTCAGCCGCGAACTGCTCACCCGGGGAGAGTTCATCCCCGCCGAGACGGTGAACTCCCTCGTGGCGGCTTGGCTGCAGTTCATGGTGCGCGACTGGTTCAGCCATGGCACGAGCCCCGCGGACCGGCCGTGGACCGTCCCTCTGCGCGACGACGACCCCTGGCCCGAGCGCCCCATGCAGATCATGCGCACCCCCGACGACCCCACACGCGACCCTCATGCCCCGGCCGGCACCCCCGACACGCGCGTCAACGTCTCCTCGCACTGGTGGGACGCCTCCCAGCTCTACGGGTCGAGCGAGGAGGAGCAGCGTGTCCTGCGCACCGGGGAAAACGGCAAGCTGCGGCTGTGGGGCGACGACGGGACACCCTTCCCGTCCGACCCGGACCGCGACCCCTCCCGGGTGCCCGGCTTCTGGCTGGGGCTCGCGATGATGCAGACGCTGTTCACCAAGGAGCACAACGCCATCTGTGACCACCTCCATGCACAGTACCCCGGCTGGGACGACGAGGAACTCTTCCAGCGCGCCCGGCTGGTCAACGCCGCTCTCCTCGCCAAGATCCACACAGTGGAGTGGACCCCGGCAGTCATCAGTCACCCGACCACGGTCACCGCGCTGCGCACCAACTGGTGGGGACTCGCCGGTGAGCGCGTGCACAACCTCTTCGGACGGCTCAGCAACTCCGAGGTGATCAGCGGCATCCCCGGTGCCGAGACCGACCACTACGGCGTTCCGTACACGCTCACCGAGGAGTTCGTCGCCGTCTACCGCATGCACCCGCTGGTCCGCGACGACTGGGATCTGCGGGCCGCGGCCGACGACTCGACGCTGCGGGAGGCCACCTTCCGCGAGCTCGCCGGTGCCGAGGCCCTGAAAGTCATGGACACCGTCCCCATGCGTGACCTGCTCTACAGCTTCGGCACATTGCACCCGGGCCTGGTCACCCTGCACAACTTCCCGAAGTTCCTGCAAGAGTTCGAGCGGCCGGACGGTCACCTGCAGGACCTCGCGGCCACGGACATCCTGCGCAGCAGGGAACTCGGTGTCCCCCGCTACAACGAGTTCCGCCGGCTGCTGCGCCTGAAGCCCGCCGCGAGTTTCGAGGAGCTCACCGAAAACCGGGATTGGGCCGAGCAGATCAAGCGGGTCTACGGGGGCGACATCGAGAAGGTGGACCTGACCGTAGGCCTGTACGCGGAGAAACTCCCCGCCGGATTCGCCTTCAGCGACACCGCGTTCCGCATCTTCATCCTCATGGCCTCGCGCCGGCTCAACAGCGATCGGTTCTTCACCGAGTACTACACGCCCGAGGTCTACTCGAAGGCTGGACTGCGCTGGATCGACGAAAACACCATGGGGACCGTACTGCTGCGGCACCACCCGGATCTACGGACCTCGCTGGCCGGAGTGAAGAACGCCTTCTCGCCCTGGAACATCGCCGGGCGGGAATGAGGAGAAAGCCGGGATGGCAGAAGGACTCAGGGCCGACCTCATTGGTCTTCGGCTGCACCGGCAGCGCCGACGTGAAGAGACGGTCCGCCAACTTCGGCGACTGATCCTGGATGATGTCGCGGATCCGGGCGTCGTCGGTGAACCCCAACCTGGCGCGGGTCGAGATGGATACTGGGCGTAGGCACGGAACTGTCAGTCCCGCCGGGCGAGCCTTGGCATCAAGCGCGGGCTTGGCGGTCGCCGCCTTCCAGGCGCGCGCAGCCGCCGTACCTGTTGTCGGAGAGCCTCGACACCAATGAGGCCAGCCGATGCTGGCTGGGCAGGCGGGTGAGCGGAGCCTTCTGCTCCCACCGCAGCACGCCGCTTCGGCACGGGCACGCCGGAATGCAGATCCCGACCGCTCTGCGACACGACCGCGCCTCACGGAATCCGGAGAACGACAGTGCTAATTTGCCCAGAAATTTCGATTTTCTCCATGTGGCGAACGAGTCATCGGGAACGAAGTGAGGCGACGGGAAATGGTGGCACGCGCGTATGTTCTGTTTGAGGTGGAGCCGGCTGGCGATGACGTCGCGCTCGAGCGCCTGACGCATCACAGCCTTGGTGGTTGCAAGGTGTTGGCGAACAAGATCACCCCAGGGGAGATCATCGCCCACTTGGAGGCTGACGGGCTTGAGAATTTCAACGCGGCGTTGGTTGAGCTGCTGGGCGAAACCGGTGTGCAGCGAGCTACGACTCTTAGGATCATCGCGACCGCATGACCGGAGTCGGCGACCCATTAGCGACTTGGTAAAGCCACCTCAAGCGCAGGCAAAGCGTATTCTACGTGTGCTCAGCACCGGAGAATCTGCGCGGAATGCGGGCGTCGACGACCAGCCGCGGCAGGACTTCGAGACCGCCGCTCGGGGTTGGAGGGCGGTGCGGAGGCGGTTGCAGGCTGAGCCAGGCCCGCGTCCCTCCGGGCCGATGGCGGACGTACCGCCGAGCCGCCGCATCGCACACCCCGTCGA
>NZ_JBYIVZ010000042.1:0-81399 GCF_057710365.1 Streptomyces sp. bgisy027 | reverse complement strand
GCGAGCGTGAGGTCGAGGACCGTGGGCTCGCCCTCTATACCCGCAGGCCCCACCGGCACCAGAGCCTTGGGAAGGCTGTCGGTGTAGGGGCGCAGACGGCGTCCGGCGCCGGCTGCCAGCACAAGGCCGATCATGCGGGTTCTCCTTCATCGTGTACGGCGGGCGCCCCGGAGGACACCCAGAAGCGGATGCTCTCGACGAGCACCACGAGCGCCACGGCCACGGCGAGAGCCGTGAGCGCGACCTTGAACTGCGAGGCGGAGAGCACCGCGGCGAGGACGGTGACGAGCAGCGTCCGCCCTTCGTGCCCCCCGATGGCGCGCACCAGCCAGGCCGGGGGCGCGCCGGCGTCGCCGCGGATGCGGTACACCGTGTCGTAGTGATGGTAGGCGACGGCGGCCACCAGGCCGAAAGCCGCCGGAAGGACTCCGTTTACCCCAGCTTCAACTGCCAGCGCGAGGACGGTGCCGTATTCGGCGGCCCGGAACAACGGCGGGACCAGCCAGTCGAGGGCGCCCTTGAGCGGCCGGGCGACGGCCAGAGCCGAGGTCACGGCATACACCAGCGCGGCCACGACCGCCCAGGGCCCGCCGAAGTCGGTGAGCGCGGCCGTGGCGACGACGACGGCGCCGCCGAGCAGGGCCACGGCGGGGACGGCGAAGCCGGGCAGTCGCCGCGCCCGGCTCTTCAGCGCCCCCGTGAGGCCCTGTGCGAGCGGGCCGCAGTCCGCGAGGTCGGCGAGGGCCTCGGCGGCCCGGTCGGTGCGGCGGGCCTTGCGGGTCAGCGAGCGCAGCACGCGCCCGGCCGTCGTGTACGTGGCGGCGAACGCGCAGCCGACGAGCAGCGCGTAGAAGGTGATGCGCGGCGTCGTGAACGCCGTCAGGATCGCGATCATCGCCCAGCGCTCGCCGATCGGCAGCACGATCATCCGGCGCACCCAGACCGTCCAGCCGACGCTGTCGAGCTTGTCGGAGAGCGCGGCCGTGGGGCTGGTGTTGGCGGTGGCGTCGTGGTTGGCCTCGTTGAAGGAGAAGTCCACGACGTGCCGGCAGGTCTGGAGGACCATCGCGCCGAGGGCGAGGGCCCATACGTCGTCGCCGCCGCGGGCCGCGCCGAGGGCGAGGCCCGCGTAATAGGCGTACTCCTTGGCCCGGTCGAAGGTGGCGTCGAGCCAGGCGCCGAGCGTGGAGTACTGCAAGGAGTAGCGGGCGAGCTGGCCGTCCGTGCAGTCCAGGACGAAGGAGAAGATCAGCAGCAGGCCGGCCGCGACGAACCCGGTCCGGGTGCCGGTGGCCGCGCAGCCCGCCGCGATGAGCGCGGTGATCAGGGAAGCGGTGGTGACCTGGTTGGGGGTCAGGCCCCGGCGGGCGCACCAGCGGGCGATGTAGCGGGAGTAGGGGCTGATGCAGTAGGTCGTGAAGAAGCCGTCGCGGGCCTTCACGGCCGACTTCAGGCGCACGGCCTCGTCATCGACGGACGCGACGGCCTGCCGCGCCTCGTTGCGGGCCTGCGGGTCGGCCGGTACGGCGGCGACCAGGCTGCCGAGTTCGGGGCGGTGGACGTCGGCGCCGTCGTCGTCGAGCGCGGTGGCGACGCGGTCGGCGAGGCTGTCCACGGTGACGGTGGCGGCTCCTCCGTGTTCCGGCGACGCCGGGAACTCGGAGGAGCCGCCCGAGGAGTTCTCGCGGGCCATCGCACGGGTCAGGGCCTGTCGGCCGGCCGCCTGCGCGGTCAGGGCTCCCGGGATCGCCGCCAGCGGGAACCGCGGGTCGGTCAGGCCGAGGCGCAGCGCGTGCTGGTGGCCGACGAAGCGGGCGTCGACCAGGGCTACGCGCTGATCACCGGGTACCTGGGCCAGGAGTGTCTCGGTCTCGGCCGCGTCCGCGGCGACCCGCACGTCGTAGCCGAGGGACCGCAGATCGCCTTCGATCGACGATCCGGGGACCGGCTGACCGGTGAGGATGGCGGTCGACAACCGAACTCACTCCCTGGGTGCCGGCATGTCCGCGCCGGTCGTGTACGTGGGTGGCAGCGCCTGTCGGCGGGGCGGCCGGGCGATGTGTCGGCAGAGGCTATCGGATGATGGGAAGCCAACGTTCACCGGCCGTTTGGCGAAGCGATCAACACGGTTTGCCCGGACCTCCGCCGCGGTCATCATCAGGGATTGCGGGGTCCGCCCACAAACCCGAGCGCACAGAGCGGGGCATCGACGACATTGCGCAGCGTGCGAGAGGCTGCGCATAGGGTGGGCGACCATGACATGGCTGATCACAGGCGGAGCCGGCTACATCGGGGCACATGTGGCGCGGGCCATGACCGGTGCCGGGGAACGCGTGCTCGTACTGGACGACCTCTCGGCCGGGTATCCCGCGCGGCTCCCGCAGGACGTCCCGCTGGTCGAGGGCTCCTCGCTCGACGGTGACCTGCTGAAGCGGGTGTTCGCCGAGCACGCGGTGACGGGCGTGGTGCATCTCGCGGCGCGCAAGCAGGTCGGTGAGTCCGTGGCGCAGCCCACGCGCTACTACCGGGAGAACGTGGGCGGTCTCACCACGCTCCTGGAAGCGGTCGCGAAGGCGGGGATCAAGCGGTTCGTGTTCTCGTCGTCCGCCGCCGTCTACGGCAACCCGGACGTGGATCTCATCACGGAGGACACCGAGTGCGCGCCGGTCAACCCGTACGGCGAGACCAAGCTCGCCGGGGAGTGGCTGGTGCGCGCGGCCGGCCGGGCGCACGGGATCTCCACCGTTTGTCTGCGCTATTTCAACGTCGCCGGCGCCGCTTCGCCCGAGCTGGCCGACACGGGCGTCTTCAACATCGTCCCCATGATCTTCGACCGGCTCACCCGCGGTGAGGCCCCGCGGATCTTCGGCGACGACTACCCGACGCCGGACGGCACCTGTGTCCGTGACTACATTCACGTCGCCGATCTCGCCGAGGCTCATCTGGCGGCGGCCCGGCGCCTCGGCGAGCCGGACGCGAGCGGCGATCTGACGGTCAACATCGGCAGCGGCGAGGGCGTCTCGGTGCGCGAGCTGATCACCGTCATCGGCGAGGTGAGCGGCGACCGGCGACCCGCCGTCGTCGAGCCCCGGCGCCCCGGGGACGCGCCACGGGCCATCGCCTCGGCCGCGCTGGCCGCCGAGCAGCTCGGCTGGACTGCCCGGCGCGGGGTACGCGAGATGGTCGAGTCGGCGTGGGCGGGCTGGCAGCTGCACCACGGCCTCCGATCATGCGCAGCACCCTGACCTGCTTATCGTTTCCGCAGGTCAGGGCAGATGACAACGGTGTTCAGTGCCGCGTTGCCCGATACCCCCCACCCGTAGTTCACTGTGATCCCGGGACGGAAATTCCGATCGCCCGGCGGACTCGGAAGGGCGGCTCTTCATGGGGGCTGGACACGACCACGGGCACTCGCACGCGCCCCCGACCGGTACCGCGGCCGCCGCGTACCGCGGGAGGCTGCGCGTCGCGCTTTCGATCACGCTCGGCGTCATGGTGGTCCAGATCGTCGGCGGTGTCCTCGCGGACTCGCTCGCCCTGATCGCGGACGCGGCGCACATGGCGACCGACGCGCTGGGACTGGGCATGGCCCTCCTCGCGATCCACTTCGCGAACCTTCCGGCGAGCACCAACCGCACCTTCGGCTACGCCCGCGCGGAGATCCTCGCCGCCCTCGCCAACTGTCTGCTCCTGCTGGGTGTCGGCGGTTACGTCCTCTACGAGGCGATCCAGCGGTTCTTCACGCCCGCGGAGACCGAGGGCGGCCTGATGATCGTGTTCGGCGCCATCGGCCTGGTCGCCAACATGATCTCGCTCACGCTGCTGATGCGGGGCCAGAAGGAGAGCCTGAACGTGCGCGGCGCGTTCCTGGAGGTCGCGGCCGACACCCTGGGCTCGCTCACGGTGCTGATCTCCGCCGCGGTGATCCTCACCACCGGCTGGCAGGCGGCCGACCCGATCGCCTCGCTGCTCATCGGCCTCATGATCGTGCCCCGCACGCTGAAGCTGCTGCGCGAAACCCTCGACGTCCTCCTCGAGTCGGCCCCCAAGGACGTCGACATGGCCCAGGTGCGGGCCCACATACTCGCCCTGGACGGTGTCGAGGACGTCCACGACCTGCACGCCTGGACGATCACGTCCGGCATGCCGGTGCTGTCGGCCCATGTGGTGGTGCGCTCCGACGTCCTGAACGCGATCGGCCACGAGAAGATGCTGCACGAGCTCCAGGGCTGCCTCGGCGATCACTTCGACGTGGAGCACTGCACCTTCCAGCTGGAGCCGATCGGGCACGCCGAGCACGAGGCGCGGCTGTGCCACTGACACACCCGCCTCACGCACACCACCAAAACAACCGTACGGTCCGATAAGACGTCAGTACGGACGGAATGCAGCTTTCCGGTGGTCCGTCGCGTCCTCATGCTCACAGCCCCTCGTCGGACGGTTCCGTGCCCGCCGCGCCGGGCACGATCAACTGCCGGGAGTGCCGCATGAGTACGGCACACTTGGGGCGCAAGACCGATGTGAAGGATGGGTATGCCGATCACACCTGCCACCACGACGCACAGTCCGTCGAACGGCACCGCTGACGCGATTTTGCTGGAGCTCGTCGACGAGAACGGTGTGACGATCGGCACCGCGGAGAAGCTCGCCGCCCATCAGCCACCCGGACAGCTGCACCGGGCCTTCTCGGTGTTCCTCTTCGACGAGCAGGGCCGCCTGCTGCTCCAGCAGCGCGCGCTCGGCAAGTACCACTCCCCCGGTGTCTGGTCCAACACCTGCTGCGGCCACCCCTACCCCGGCGAGGCCCCGTTCGCGGCCGCGGCCCGGCGGACGTTCGAGGAGCTCGGCGTCTCCCCGACGCTGCTCGCCGAGGCGGGCACGGTCCGCTACAACCACCCGGACCCGGCCTCGGGACTGGTGGAGCAGGAGTACAACCACCTCTTCGTCGGCATGGTGCAGTCGGCGCTGCACCCGGACCCGGAGGAGGTCGGCGAGACGGCCTTCGTGACGCCGGCCGAGCTGGCCGAGCGCCACGCGAAGGACACCTTCTCGGCATGGTTCATGACGGTGCTGGACTCGGCCCGTCCCGCGATCCGCGAGCTGACGGGCCCGTCGGCCGGCTGGTGACCGTCCCGGGGGTGTCCTGCGGACCCGGGACGGTCCGGTGGGCACCCCCTAGGGCACGTGCACGGGCTTGAGCGGAACGGCGGCCCAGATCACCTTGCCGCCGCTCGCCGTGTGCTCGACGTCGCACACACCGCCCGCCTCGCGGGCCACCTCGCGCACCAGGAGCAGCCCCCGGCCGCCCGTCTGGCCGTGGTCGGCCTCCAGGGCGGTCGGACGGTAGGGGTGGTTGTCCTCCACGGACACCCTGAGCCACTCGGCGCCGACGGCGACCTCCACGGCGAGCATCGGCGACAGCAGCGCCGCGTGCCGGACGGCGTTCGTGACCAGCTCCGACACGATCAGCAACACGCCCTGAACCAGGTCGTCCGGGACCGGCACGCCCTGGCGGTACAGCAGGTCCCGGACGGCGTGCCGGGCCTGCGGGACAGAGGCGTCCACCGCGGGGGCGGTGAACCTCCAGACGCCCTCGTAAGGCAGGGAATTCGGCGGCCGCGGATCGACGGGCTCGTTCGCGCCGTCTGCTGGGCGTGGGCCGGACCCGCGCCCGTGGTTCTCCATCGTCCGGTCGCCACCCTCGCGCTCGATTGTCACCACAGCTCGAGTGTTGGTAACACGCAGGTCCGGACCGTTGAACTGAACAGAAGTCAGCAGATATCGAGCGTTTCTGACCGTTGGCGTATGACGCGGTCAGTTGTGGGACCGCTCCTGTGCCGCTGGTGCAACCTTGCGGAACTATTCGGGTTGTACGGGTTTGCCGGCACCCTTGGAGACCATGCCGACGATCCGGCGGCCGCCGAAGCCGGTCGCGAGCAGGCCGAGCCCGTCGAAGAGCAGGGCGAGCGAGAAGAGCGTGCCCATCACATAGCGGCTGCTGGGCCAGGTGCTCAGCACCAGGATGCCGAGGAACAGGTCGAAGGTGCCCTGGAGCAGGGTCCAGCCCATCTGCGGCCCGCGCACCACCAGACTGCCGGCCAGCCGGAACAGCCCGCCCGTCAGGAACAGCAGGGCGCCGAACATGGCCAGCGCCTCGGCCGTCGCCTCCGGTCTGCGGATCACCACCACGCCGGCCGCGATGTTCAGTGCCGCGACCACCACGCCGAGCCAGAAGAAGCTGGTGCCGCGCGCCTGGACCGCGTGCAGCAGCCCGACGAGCCCGCCGACCAGCAGCAGCCAGCCGAACAGCAGCATCGTCGTCAGGGTCGCGAAGGCGGTGTACAGGAGCCCGATCACCCCGCCGATGACGAGCAGTACGCCGAGGGCGGCCAGCAGGCCGAAGCCACGCCGGAGTTTCGCCGCCTCGCCCGTGGGCTTGGTGGACCTTGCCATCGGCGCCTCCTGGATCGCTCGTCTCCTGCTGTCCCTCTTCGAACCCTGGGTCGTGATCGACTTCACGGCCCTTCGTGATCGGCCGTTCGGCGCAAGCGGATAGCATCCGCCGCATGGAGCCCCAGCTGCTGCACGAGGTCACCGACTCGGTGGCCACCGTCGTCGTCCACCATCCGGCCAAGCGCAACGCGATGACGGCCGCGATGTGGCGCGCGCTGCCGCCGCTGCTGGAGACGCTGGCCGCGGACCCCGGCGTACGGGTGCTGGTGCTGACCGGTGAGGGCGGGACGTTCTGTGCGGGCGCCGACATCTCCACGCTCCAGGGGTCGCCGCAGGAGGCGCAGGAGCTGGCGGTTGCCGCTGAGGAGGCGCTGGCCGCGTTCCCGAAGCCGACGCTGGCCGCGATCCGGGGGCACTGCGTGGGCGGGGGCTCGCAGCTGGCGGCGGCCTGTGATCTGCGGTTCGCCGAGGAGGGGTCGCTGTTCGGGGTGACGCCCGCGAAGCTCGGGATCGTGTACCCGGCGTCCTCCACCCGGCGGCTGGTGTCGCTGGTGGGGCCGGCCGCGGCCAAGTACCTGCTGTTCTCCGGCGAGTTGATCGACGCGGCGCGGGCACTGCGGACGGGCCTGGTGGACGAGGTGCTGCCGGAGGGGGAACTCGGCGAGCGGGTGGCGGACTTCACCCGGATCCTGGCGTCGCGTTCGCAGCTGACGCAGGCCGCGGCGAAGGAGTTCGCGAACGGGCGCACCGGCCGTGACGCCCACTGGACGGACCAGGCACGCGGAAGCGGCGACACCGCGGAGGGGGTCGCCGCGTTCCTGGAGCGCAGGCAGCCTCGGTTCACCTGGACCGTGCCTACGCCAGGCTGAACCTGCTGTTCGTGCGGAACTCCTCGACCAGGTGCGCGGGCGCCTTCTGCGGCGATCCGGCGTCGTAGGGCGGCTGCGGATCGTACTCGGTCAGCAGTTGCACGGCCTGCGCGTGCTCGTCGCCGGCGATCCTGCCGACCAGGGTCAGGCCCATGTCGATGCCGGAGGAGACACCGGCCGCGGTGACGTACTTCCCGTCGGGCACCACCCGCTCGCCCGTGGGTTCGGCGCCGTACTGCGCCAGGAAGTCGAGGGTGAGCCAGTGGGTCGTGGCGCGGCGGCCGTCGAGGAGGCCCGCGGCGGCCAGGAGCAGCGAGCCGGTGCAGACGGAGGTCGTCCAGGTGCTCGTGCCGTCGGCGGTCCGCAGCCACTCCAGGAAGGTCTCGTTCTCGATCTGGGCGAACGTTCCGGGGCCGCCGGGCACCACGACGATGTCGGGACCCGGTACGTCGGCGAGCGCCTTGTCGGCCGTGATGGCCAGGAAACCGGTGTCGGCCCGCACGGGTCCCGCGGTCTCGGCGACGAAGACGACCTCCGCGTCCGGGAGCCGGCTCAGTGCCTCGTAGGGCCCGACGATGTCGAGGGCGGTGAAACGGTCGTAGAGGACCATCGCGATCTGCACGGGTCTGCCTTTCGGTTGTGGTTCCGGTAGGTCGGTGGGTTCAGCGGGCCGGTGCCGGGCGGAACCGGCGGCGGTACTCGGCCGGGGCCGCGCCGAGAGCTTTGACGAAGGCCCGGCGCATGGCTTCCGGGGTGCCGTAGCCACTGGCCCGGGAGATCTCCTCGATGCCGTCGGTGCTGTCCTCCAGGAGCCGGCGGGCGTGTTCGAGGCGGACCCGGTCGACGTACCGGCCGGGGGTCGTGCCGGTCTCGGCCTGGAAGGCGCGGGCGAAGTGGCGCGGCGAGAGGCTCGCGCGGTCGGCCAGCGACTCGACGCTGAGATCGGCGTCGGGGTGCTCGTTGATCCAGCGCTGGACCTCCCTCAGGGGCTCGCGCCGGGCGGTCTGGGCGGCGAGCTGGGCGCTGAACTGGGCCTGGTTCCCCGGCCGGCGCAGGAAGACGACGAGATGGCGTGCGATGCCGAGGGCCACCTCCCGGCCCAGGTCCTCCTCGACCAGGGCGAGGGCGAGGTCGATGCCGGAGGTCACACCGGCGGAGGTGGCGACATGTCCGTCGCGCACATAGATGGGGTCCGGGTCGACCTCGACGTCCGGGTGGTCGCGGGCGAGCTTGTCGCAGTACGCCCAGTGGGTGGTCGCGCGGCGGCCGTCCAGCAGGCCCGCGGCGGCGAGCAGGATCGCGCCGGTGCAGACGGAGACCAGCCGCTCGGCGCGAGGGCCGTGCTCGCGCAGCCAGCCGACCAGGGCGGGGTCCGGGGTGCGGGTGCCCTGGCCGCCGGGGACGACGAGGGTGTGCGCGGCGAGCGGGTCGTCGAGGGCCTGGTCCGGTACGAGGGTCAGGCCGCTGGAAGTGCGTACGGGAGCGCCGTCCAGGGAGGCGGTGCGGATGCGGTACGTGCCCGGAGCATGTTGCTCCGCCCCCATGAAGACCTCTAGCGGCCCCGTGACGTCGAGGCTCTGCACCGCGTCGAAGAGTACGAAGAGAACGGTTCGCTGCGCCATGTCCTCAATTCTTCGGCGCCCACGGAGTGGCCGCAATGACGGGCTTCCCACCTTTCCTGCCATCATGCGCTCGGGCCGGAGCAACGTACCAAGCGGTTGGTAACCTGCCGGGCATGACTACTGCCGCCCTTGAGCCCCGTGCCGGCCGCCGCTGCCACAACATGCTCAACTCCCTGCACACGACGTCGTACTTCGCTCCCGAGCTGGGCAGGGAGCTGGCCGCTCTCGGGATCACGCAGCCGCGGGCCGTCAACTTCGCGGTACGGGCCGCCGCGCTGGGGCCGGTCGGCGCGGGCGCGGTGACGGCGACGTTCTACAACTACAAGCACGAGCTGGTCGCCCGGCACGTCCCTGCCGTGTGGGCGATCGCCTCGCCCGAGGACGTGCTCGCGGCACGCGTGCGTGCGGTCGACTCGGCGCTGCGGCGGCTGCTCGGCGAGGAGACGCTGACGTCCGCGGAGATGGCGGAGGCCGCGGGGCTCGCGCTGCGGGCGACCGAGGCGTGTTCGCGCAGCGCCCGGCCGTTGTACTCGGCGCACGCGGATCTTCCGGTGCCGGAGGAACCGCATCTGGCGTACTTCCATGCCACGACGCTGCTGCGTGAGCACCGCGGTGACGGGCATCTCGCCGTGCTGCTGGCCGCCGGGCTCGACGGGCTGGAGGCGGTGGTCACCCATACGGCGACCGGCAAGGGGATGACGCCGAAGTGGGTCTTCTCCACGCGGGGTTGGACGCAGGAGGACTGGGACGCGGCGGGTGAGCGGCTGCGCGGGCGAGGGCTGCTGGACGCCGGCGGCGAGCTGACGGCCGAGGGCGTCGCCCTGCGCAAGGAGATCGAGTCCGAGACGGACCGCCTGGACCGGGGGCCGTACGAGCACCTCGGGGCGGAGGGTGTCGCGCGGCTGACCGAGCTCGGGGCCGGGTTCGCGGGGGCGGTGGTGACGGCGGGGGCGTTCCCGGCGGATCTGCTCGGCAAGGCGTGAGCGGAGCGGCGATCGAACGGATGGGGCCCGTGCTGCATGACCTGCCCAGGTCGCGGTACCCGGTCCTCCGTCGGCCGCACCCGGCCGCGAGAGGAAAGGTGGACCACGTGTTTCGCGCAATCGCAGATGTCCTTCGCCAGATCGGCGGCGCCATAGCCACCGTCGTGACCCTGCCGTTCCGGGCTCTGGCGCGGCTGTTCGGCGGTGCTTCGAGCAGCACCCGCAGTCGCCGTGTCTGATTCCGTCCCGCCGCGACGGGCCGGGTCGGTGCCCTGATCCCCGGTTGTCGGTGTCACCTGCCACAATTGCCGCGCAACCTCAGTGAGAAGGCGGGACGGGATCGTGACGACACCCCTCGTAGGGTCCATCGAAGGCAGGATCGCCGCGGAGCTCGGCGTACGGGAGCGGCAGGTGAAGGCTGCCGTGGAGCTGCTCGACGGCGGTTCGACGGTGCCTTTCATCGCCCGCTACCGCAAGGAAGCGACCGAGATGCTCGACGACGCGCAGCTGCGCACGGTCGAGGAGCGGCTGCGCTATCTGCGTGAGCTGGAGGACCGGCGGACGGCGATCCTCGACTCGGTGCGCGAGCAGGGCAAGCTGACCGAGGAGCTTCAGGCCCAGATCCGCGGCGCCGAGACCAAGGCGCGGCTCGAGGACATCTATCTGCCGTACAAGCCCAAGCGGCGGACCAAGGCGCAGATCGCCCGCGAGGCCGGCCTTGAGCCGCTGGCCGAGGGGCTGCTCGGGGACGCGACGGTCGAGCCGCTGGCCGCGGCCGCCGCGTTCGTGGACGCCGACAAGGGCGTGGCCGATCCGCAGGCCGCCCTGGACGGCGCCCGGGCGATCCTGACGGAGCGGTTCTCGGAGGACGCCGACCTGATCGGGGAGCTGCGTGAGCGCATGTGGGTGCGCGGGCGGCTGGCCGCGAAGGTCCGCGAGGGCAAGGAGGAGGCGGGCGCGAAGTTCGCCGACTACTTCGACTTCGCCGAGCCGTTCACCGAGCTGCCCTCGCACCGCATCCTGGCGATGCTGCGCGGCGAGAAGGAGGAGGTCCTCGACCTCGTCCTGGAGCCCGAGGAGCCGACCGACGGTCCTTCGTCGTACGAGGGGATCGTCGCCCACAGGTTCCAGATCGCCGACCGCGGGCGTCCCGCCGACAAGTGGCTGACGGACACGGTCCGCTGGGCCTGGCGGACCAGGATCCTCGTGCACCTCGGCATCGACCTCAGGCTGCGGCTGCGCACCGCCGCCGAGGACGAGGCGGTCGACGTGTTCGCGAAGAACCTGCGCGACCTGCTGCTCGCCGCCCCGGCCGGCACGCGTTCGACGCTGGGCCTGGACCCCGGTTTCCGCACGGGCGTCAAGGTCGCCGTCGTCGACGCCACCGGCAAGGTCGTCGCGACGGACGTCATCCACCCGCACGTCCCGGCGAACAAGTGGGACGAGGCGATCGCCAAGCTGGCACGCCTGGCGAAGGAGCACGCGGTCGAGCTGGTCGCGATCGGCAACGGCACGGCGTCCCGCGAGACCGACAAGCTCGCCGGTGAACTCATCACCAGGCACCCCGAGTTGAAGCTCACCAAGGTGATGGTGTCGGAGGCCGGCGCCTCGGTGTACTCGGCGTCCGCCTTCGCCTCCCAGGAACTGCCCGACATGGACGTGTCGCTGCGCGGCGCGGTGTCGATCGCCCGCCGGCTCCAGGACCCGCTGGCCGAGCTGGTGAAGATCGACCCGAAGTCGATCGGTGTCGGCCAGTACCAGCACGACCTGTCCGAGGTGAAGCTGTCGCGCTCGCTGGACGCGGTGGTGGAGGACTGTGTGAACGGCGTCGGCGTCGACGTCAACACCGCCTCCGCGCCGCTGCTGGCCCGTGTCTCCGGCATCACCTCCGGGCTCGCCGAGAACATCGTGTCCCACCGGGACTCCAACGGCCCGTTCATGTCCCGCTCGCAGCTGAAGAACGTGGCACGGCTCGGCCCCAAGGCGTACGAGCAGTGCGCGGGCTTCCTGCGCATCCGCGGCGGCGACGACCCGCTGGACGCCTCCAGCGTCCACCCGGAGGCCTATCCGGTCGTGCGGCGCATGGTGAAGACGTCGGGCCAGGAGGTGGCCGCGCTCATCGGCAACACGGGCGTGCTGCGCTCGCTGAAGCCGAACGAGTTCGTGGACGAGACGTTCGGCCTGCCGACCGTCACGGACATCCTCAAGGAGCTGGAGAAGCCCGGGCGCGACCCGCGTCCGGCCTTCAAGACGGCCACCTTCAAGGAGGGCGTGGAGAAGATCTCCGACCTGACGTCCGGGATGGTCCTGGAGGGCGTCGTGACGAACGTTGCGGCGTTCGGGGCGTTCATCGACGTCGGTGTCCACCAGGACGGTCTGGCGCATGTCTCCGCGCTGTCGAAGACGTTCGTGAAGGACCCGCGGGACGTCGTGAAGCCCGGTGACATCGTCAAGGTGAAGGTCCTCGACGTCGACATCCCGCGCAAGCGGATCTCCCTGACGCTCCGCCTCGACGACGAAGCCGCCGGCCAGGGCCAGCAGGGCGGTGGCGGCGAGCGCCGGCAGCGCGGCGGGCGGCCGCCGCAGCAGCGGCAGGGCCGCGGCGGCGGAGGCTCCGGTTCCCGTCAGGGCGGTGGCGGTTCCCGTCAGGCGCCCCCGCCGGCCAACAGCGCCATGGCCGACGCGCTGCGCCGCGCGGGCCTGCTCGACCCGAAGAAGGGCAAGCGCTGACCCGACCCCCGAAAGGGGCGACGCCGACCCGGCACAAGGGCCCGGCCCCTCCGGTACGACTCGGAGGGGCCAGGCCCTTTCGCGGCTGGGGTGACGGGCCGTCCTAGCGTTCCGTCACCTTGCCGTCGGCGACCTCCAGGCGGCGGGTGACATGGACCGCGTCGAGCATGCGCCGGTCGTGGGTGACCAGGAGCAGCGTGCCCTCGTAGGCGTCCAGGGCCGACTCCAGCTGCTCGATGGCCGGCAGGTCGAGATGGTTGGTCGGCTCGTCCAGGACGAGGAGGTTGACGCCCCTGCCCTGGAGGAGGGCGAGCGCGGCGCGGGTCCGCTCACCCGGGGAGAGAGTGCCGGCGGAGCGCAGGACGTGATCGCTCTTCAGGCCGAACTTGGCCAGCAGGGTGCGGACCTCGACCGGTTCGGTATCGGGGACCGCCGCGCAGAAGGCGTCCAGCAGGGACTCCTGGCCGTGGAACAGCTTGCGGGCCTGGTCGACCTCGCCGATCAGCACACCGGAGCCGAGCGACGCCTGGCCCGAGGTCAGCGGGACGCGGCCCAGCAGGGCGCCCAGCAGCGTGGACTTGCCCGCGCCGTTGGCGCCGGTGACGGCCACGCGGTCCGCCCAGTCGATCTGGAGGGAGGCCGGGCCGAGGGTGAAGCCGCCGCGTCGTACCTCGGCCTCGCGCAAGGTCGCGACCACGGCGCCCGAGCGGGGCGCCGAGGCGATCTCCATGCGCAGTTCCCACTCCTTGCGGGGCTCCTCGACGACCTCCAGGCGCTCGATCATGCGCTGGGTCTGCCGGGCCTTGGCGGCCTGCTTCTCGCTGGCCTCGCTGCGGAACTTGCGGCCGATCTTGTCGTTGTCGTTGCTCGCCCTGCGCCGGGCGTTCTTGACGCCCTTGTCCATCCAGGAGCGCTGCATCTGCGCCCGGTCCTGGAGGGCGGCCTTCTTGTCGGCGTACTCCTCGTAGTCGTCGCGGGCGTGCCGGCGGGCCACGTCGCGCTCTTCGAGGTACGCCTCGTAGCCGCCGCCGTAGAGGTTGATCTGCCGCTGGGCGAGGTCGAGTTCGAGGACCTTGGTGACCGTGCGGGTGAGGAACTCGCGGTCGTGGCTGACGACGACCGTGCCGGCGCGCAGGCCGGAGACGAACCCCTCCAGGCGTTCCAGGCCGTCGAGGTCGAGGTCGTTGGTCGGCTCGTCCAGCAGGAAGACGTCGTAACGGGACAGCAGCAGCGAGGCCAGTCCGGCGCGGGCCGCCTGGCCGCCGGAGAGGGAGGTCATCGGCTGGTCCAGGTCCACGGCGAGGCCCAGCGAGTCGGCGGTCTCCTCCGCCCGCTCGTCCAGGTCGGCGCCGCCCAGGTCCAGCCAGCGCTCCAGGCTGGTGGCGTAGGCGTCGTCCGCGCCCGGCGCCCCGTCCACCAGCGCCTGGGTGGCCTCGTCCATGGTCCGCTGGGCCTCGGCGACTCCGGTGCGGCGGGCCAGGAACTGCCGTACGGTCTCGCCGGGGCGCCGCTCCGGCTCCTGCGGGAGGTGACCGACGGTCGCGGTCGGCGGGGACAGCCGCAGCTCGCCCTCCTCCGGCGCGGTCAGCCCGGCGAGCAGGCGCAGCAGCGTGGACTTGCCCGCGCCGTTGGCCCCGACCAGGCCGATCACGTCTCCGGGTGCGACGACGAGGTCGAGCCCGCTGAACAGGGAGCGGTCACCGTGGCCGGCGGCGAGGTTCTTGGCGACGAGGGTGGCAGTCACAGAGGGCGATCCTAATCGCCCCGCCGGGCCCCGAGCACCTCCGTTTCATCGCGCCATGGCCTCCACCAGCACGCTCCCGGACGTCCGCGCCACGACGAACGACTCTCCCTTCACCGCCTTCGCGTCCAGCGCGATGCGGTGCCGGCCCGCCTCCAGGACGCCGTCGAAGACCTCGTGGGTGTGGGTGCGGTAGAGGCGGTCGAGGCGGTACGCGGTCAGGCGCACTCGGCAGGGCGAGGTGACCTCGACGCCCGCCTCCCCGTCGACCGCGACGAGCCGGGTCAGTCGGCGCTGTTCGACCGGGCTGCGGTCCAGGGCGTGTTCGATCTGCGCGACGAGCAGCGGCACGATGGGCGCGAGGCCGTCGACGTACACCACCTCCACCCCGGCGTCGGTGAAGGCGCGGCGTACGGCGGCGCGCTGTTCCGCGCCGATGGCGCGGCCGAAGGCGACGGCGCCGTAGGCGCGCAGTTCGTCGGCGGGGACGCCGCCGAGTTCGTGGGTGATGTCGGCGCCGATGCCGATGGTGCGCAGTGCGGCGGCGAGCTTGGCGAGGAGGGCGACGCGCGCGCCGATGAGGAGCACCCGGCGGCGGGGGGCCTCCGCGGTCTCCCCGAGCAGGGCGCCCAGGGCGGCGCGGTACTCGGCGCCCTGGAAGCGGAAGGGGCCGATGCCGTGGTAGCCGTTGAGCTCCAGGTCGGCGTGTTCGTCGGTCTGCCAGGCGAAGTCCTGCCAGATGTAGTCGTCGTCCTCCTTGTCGATGACCGCGGTGACGGCGCCGCAGGCGAGGTCGGCGCACTCGGGGCAGCCGTAGATGACGTACCGCCCGCCCGGCAGCGGGGGTTCCGCCTCCAGCAGCAGGCTGCGGACCTGTGCGGTGAAGATGGCGGGCGGGACGTCGGAGGCGAGCGGGGAGACGGCGTCGAGGTCGGAGAGCTGGAACAGCAGCGGGCGTCCGTCGACGATGAAGTCCACGAAGTCCCGGTGCACCTGGAAGTCACCGTTGGCGAGGACGCCACCGGCACGCATCGCCGGTGCCAGGCCGAAGGTCGCGTACTCGGCAGACATGCTGTGAGTATCCCCAGAGCGCGACCGATATGAGCGCGGCATGACATATTCCGCTACGTCCAGGCTTGCGAAACAAACAGGTGGCCGAGGTTGTCGCCGTAAAGAGGGAGCGTGAAGGCGTGCGGGGCGGAGGCGTTCAGACTCGCCTCCGCCCCGCGCGTGCGCGTCACTCAGACGTGGTCGTGCCCCAGCGGGTCGCCCTCCGCCCCGGTGCCCGCGCCCGGACCGATCTTGATCTCGAACTCGCCGTCGTACTCCTTGTGACCGGCGATCACGGCGAGTTCGACGGCCTCGGAGCCCATCTCGCCGCGCACGATGACCGGGTCCCGGCGCAGATCGCGCATGAGGGCGAAGCACATCCCGATCATCACGAGCACGAACGGCGCGGCGGCCAGGATCGTGAGGTTCTGCAGGCCCGTGAGCGCGTCGCCCTGGCCGCTGCCGACGAGCAGCATGATGGCGGCGACCGCGCCGGTCACCACACCCCAGAACACCACGACGAACCGGCCGGGTTCGAGGGCGCCCTTCTGGGAGAGCGTGCCCATCACGATGGAGGCGGCGTCGGCCCCGGAGACGAAGAAGATGCCGACCAGGATCATCACGAGCAGGCTGGTGACCGTGGCGATGGGGAACTCCTGGAGAAGGCCGAAGAGTTGGCCCTCGGGTGTGTCCTCGCCGCCGAGCCCGCCGCCCTCCTTCACCTTCATGGCCGTACCGCCGAAGATCGCGAACCAGATGAGGCTGACGGTGCTGGGCACGAGGATGACGCCGCCGACGAACTGCCGGATGGTGCGGCCGCGGCTGATGCGGGCGATGAACATGCCGACGAAGGGCGTCCAGGAGATCCACCAGGCCCAGTAGAAGACGGTCCAGCTGCCCAGCCAGTCCGCCACGCCCTCGCCGCCGCTGGCCTCGGTGCGGCCGGCGAGCTGGGGCAGATCACCGAGGTAGGCGAAGATCGACGTCGGCAACAGGTCGAGCACGATGATCGCGGGTCCCGCGATGAACACGAAGACCGCGAGGATCAGCGCCAGCACCATGTTGATGTTGGACAGCCACTGGATGCCCCGCTCGATGCCGGAGATGGCCGAGGCGACGAACGCCAGGGTGAGCACGGCGATGATGGCGACGAGCAGGCCGGTGCTCACGTCGTCCATCCAGTCCAGCTCCTGGAAGCCGGAGCCGATCTGGAGCGCGCCGAGGCCCAGCGAGGCCGCGGAGCCGAAGACGGTGGCGATGATCGCGAGGATGTCGATCACCCGCCCGCCGGCGCCGTTGGCGTGCTTCTCACCGATCAGCGGGGTGAACACCGCGCTGATGGTCTGGCGGCGGCGCTTGCGGAAGGTGCTGTAGGCGATGGCCAGTCCCACCACCGCGTAGATCGCCCAGGGGTGCAGCGTCCAGTGGAAGAGGGTGGTGGCCATCGCCGTCTCCATGCGTTCGCCGGAGTTGGCGGGGTCCGTGCCGGGCGGCGGGGTCGTGTAGTGCGCGAGCGGCTCGCTGACGCCGTAGAACATCAGGCCGATGCCCATGCCGGCGCTGAACATCATCGCGACCCACGACACCGTGCGGAACTCGGGCTCCTCGCCCTCGGCGCCCAGGTGGATGCGGCCGTAGCGGCTGACGGCGAGCCACAGCGCGAAGACCACGAAACCGGAGGCGGCCAGCATGAAGGCCCAGCCGCCGTTGTGGATCAGGCCGTTGAGCATCTTCGTGGACGCGCTCTCCAGCGAGTCCGTACCTGCCCAGCCCCAGATCACGAACGCCAGCGTGATGGCGGCCGTGACCCCGAACACCACTTGATCGGTGTGGCGGCCGGAAGCCTCGGCGTGCACTTCCGGCTCGCCACCCCTCTTCTTCAGATCGTCAGTCATCAGCGGCACCTTCCCCTGGAACCCGTGGATACGCCGGCTTCCACGTCGTTTCCCAGGACCTACCACAGATCCCGCCGATCACAGCAGCTCAGCAGTCGGTGTCGGGCTCCCCGGCCGTGAGGTGGTACGGGGCGCGCTCGTCGAGGAGCAGCGGGACGAGGGCGCGCAGGGACTGGCGGAGCGGGACATAGGTGCCGTGGGTCCGTACTCCGTGCAGGGCCAGTTCGTCCTTCACCCGGGCGTACTGGTCGTCGGTGAGCCGGTAGCCGCAGGGCGGGTCCTGGATCACCTCCGTGGTCTCGGGCGGGTCGTTGTCGGCTCCGCCCACGTACACGGGCCCGGTGTCGGCATAGCCGGTCAGGCGGGCCAGGCCGGTCGCCGCCTCGATCCGGCCGCGCCGGTCGTCGGTGAAGTCGAGCAGGCCGCCCAGCGCGGCGAGTTGGGAGTGCACCCGGCGCCGGTTGTTCAGGGCCTCGTCGGCCTTCTCCGCCTCGGTGAGGGGGTCGACGCGGCTCTCGATGAGCAGGCCGACCGAGTGCTTGACGCCGGACATGTTCCGCAGGATGCGTTCCTGGCCGTCACCGGCGACCTGCCGGATCGGATCGCCCGTCTCGGGGTCGGTCCAGATGCCGTAGGTGCCGGTCGAGTAGCCGCTGTCCGCTGCGGCCGGGCGGACGTACGACTCGGACAGGGCCCGCGCCTCGTCGTGGACGTCGCCGTCCGTGTTGAGGTTGCGGGGCCACAGGTCGAACAGGTCCTTGTCGTAGTACGGGGGTGTGGCGCCGTACTCGTGCAGGTCGTAGATGACGTCGGGCCGGCGGTCGCGGACGAGGGCGGCCAGGGCGCGTCCCTCGGCGGTCGCCAGCGCCAGGTGGTCGCGGTTGATGTCGATCCCGTCGCTGTTGCCGCGTGTGTCGGCGGCCCGGCCGTCCGGGTTGGCGGTGGGCACGACCAGCAGGGTGGTGCGCTCCAGGAAGCGCCGGGTCTGCCGGTGCTTGGCGTAGGCGAGGTCGCGGACGGTGGACAGGCACGCCTCACGGCCGGAGGGTTCGTCGCCGTGCTGGCTGCACACGAGGAGCACCTTGTTCGCCGTGGGGCGTTCGCCGATCCGGACCAGTTGGAGGGGGCGGCCCTGCTTGGTCGTCCCGATCCGGTCGACGGAGACCCGGCTGCTCGCCCTGTCGACGGCGGCCAGGAAGTCCTGTTCCTCGGGCTGGCTTGTCCAGCGGGCCCCGTTCGTCTGCTCGAAGCCGGTGCGGGGCGCGGAGTCGGCTGCTTGGGCGGGCACGGTCACCAAGGACGCGGCGAGGGCCGCCGCCGTCAGGGTGAGGGCTCGGACGCGGTTCACCGGGCTCCCTCCGGGATGCGGTGGGCGGGTCGCGGCGCGCTCGTCACGCCGTCGAGGGGCTCGGCCGCGGGTGCGGCCGACGGGGCGCCTGCGGTGGCGCGTGCGAAGGCGCCGGCGCCGCCGACCAGCGGGACGCGGGCCTTGGTGCGGGAGAGGTCGAGGGTGAGGGTCGGCCTGGTCGACGGCGGGTCGATGAGGTCCTTGTCCGTACCCGCGACGATCAGCGCCAGGCGGTGACCGGCCGGCACGACGTGGTCGGTGGCGGCCAGGTCGAGGGTGATCGTGTACGCCTTGCCCGGGGTGAGCGGTACGCCCTGGCGGTCCGAGGCGTGGTTGCCGAGGTCGGCCCAGCCGCGGCTGACGACCGTGTGGTCGACGTCGGCGGTCCTGGCCTTCGTCTCCTTGAAGCAGGCACTGTCGCCCGAGGTGCTCGCGCCCCAGCAGGTGCGGTCGGTGAGCGTGGTGATGCCCTCGCCGCTCGCCGCGTAGTCGCGGATGGTGTCGGGGCCGAGGTCGACCAGGACGGCGGAGAGATGGGCCGTCGAGGTGGACGGGGTGGCGGTGACGGTGACCTCGGAGGAGCCGGACAGGCGCAGGTCCCGGGTGAGCGGGCCGGTCGTGAAGCCCACCTTGTCCGGGGTGGGCGCGTCGATCCGCGTGGCCCAGTCGGTCTCGCTGCGCTGCGGGTCGTCGGTGAAGGTCTCGGTGCCCTTGCCCCGGCGCAGGCCGAGGGTGCCGACGCCGGCCTCGGTGCCCTTGGCGGGCCGCAGGGTGGCGGTGCCGGTGCCGCGCGGCGGCCAGAGAGCGGAGGTGACCCACTGGTCGGGGTGGCGCTCGATGTCGGCCATCGGCTCGCGGTCGATGCCGTTGTCGTAGCCGAGGAGTTCGTGGTCGAACCAGCGGTGCAGGGTCTTGACCCAGTCGGCGCGGCGGAAGTCGAAGGGGTCGACGTGACCGGTCTGGGAGAGCCAGATCTTGCGCTCGACGCCGTTCTTCGCGAGGGCGTCCCACCACTGGCCGAGGTGCTTCATCCGGACGTTGAGGTCCTGCATGCCGTGGATCGCGAAGACGCTGGCCTTCACCTTGCGGGCGTCCTTGACGTAGTCGCGCTCGGTCCACAGCGGCGTCCAGTCGCCGGTGCGCGGGGCGCCGTCGACGAGCATCTGCTGGACGGGGCCGCACCTGGCGCGGGCGTCGGGGCTGTCGACGTAGTCGGAGAGCCAGTCGGGGCCGGAGTCGTAGAGCGGGGCGCCCTGCTGGAAGTAGTAGTCGTACCAGGAGGAGATGGCGCTGATCGGGACGATCGTCTTCAGTCCCTTGACGCCGGTCGCGGCGACGCCGTTGGCGATGGTGCCGTCCCAGCTCTTGCCGATCATGCCGGTTCTGCCGTTGGTCCAGGTCGCCTTGGCGGTGGTGGTGCCGGTGCGGGTCGTGTACGCCTTCGCGCGGCCGTTCAGCCAGTCGACGACGGCCTTGGCGGAGAGGATGTCGGAGCGGCCCCCGACGTCCACGCAGCCGTCGGAGCGGTTGGTGCCGGCGAGGTCGACCCCGACGAACGCGTAGCCGCGGGGCACGAAGTAGTTGTCGTAGTACAGCGGCGCCTGGACCAGGTTGCCGCTCGCGTCGTACGTCTTCCTCTGGCTCTCGTTGCCGCGTCCGCAGCAGGAGTAGTACGGGCTGGCGTCCATGACGACGGGCACCTTGCGGCCCTCGGCGGCCGCTTCGCGGGGCCGGACGATGTCGGTGGCGACGCGGTCGTGGCTGCCGTCGCCGTCGAGGTCGAGTCCGGTGTCCACCCAGACGGCCTCGCGGACGGCGTTGTCGTAGGAGTAGACGGGTGTGCTCTCCTGCGGGCCACTCGCCCCGGGGCCGGCTTGTGCCGTCGTGGGCACGAGGAACATGGCCATCAGGGCGGCTGCGGCCGTCGTCGCGAGCGGTCTCCAGATCGTGAAGCGCGTGCGTTTCGGCATGCGCGGACGGTACATCGGTCAACTCCTGTGCAGAAGAGGGCGACTGACGCCGTATGAGGCCACGGATGGCCGATAAACACCCTTGCGGCGGATCCACTCATGTCGGCCGAATGGCGATCGTGTGACACGGGTGGTCATGGACACGCAGGAGGCACAGGTACTCAATAGGCTCCGGACAGACTCCACCCCCTACGACTTGGAGCTTTCGTGCACCGCAGAATCATGGCGCCGGGCGCACTGGCTGCTGCCTCGCTGATGCTGGCGATCCCGGCGTCGGCGGCGAGCGTCTCCCCCGGAGCCCCGGGCATCGGCGACCCCTACTACCCGGCCTACGGCAACGGCGGCTACGACGTCTCCCACTACGACCTCCGGCTGAAGTACCAGCCGGCCACGGACGAGCTGGAGGGCACGGCGACGCTGCTGGCGAAGACCACGCAGGACCTCTCCCGGTTCAACCTGGACTTCCTGCTGGACGTCAGCGAGGTGCGGGTGAACGGTGCGAAGGCGTCGTTCACGACCTCGGGCGAGCACGAGCTGGAGATCACGCCGAACAAGGCGCTGGCCGAGGACACGTCCGTCACCGTCGTCGTGCGCTACCGCGGGGTGCCGTCGACGAAGGAGGCGTACGGCTTCAACGCGTGGCTGCGCACGTCGGACGGCGGTGTCGCCGCGGGTGAGCCCGAGGGGGCGTGGTGGTGGTTCCCGAGCAACGACCACCCGCTCGACAAGGCGACGTACGACGTGTCGGTGCAGGTGCCGAACGGTACGCAGTTCATCTCCAACGGGACGCTGCAGTCGACGAGTTCGCGGGCGGGATGGACCCGTTACAACTGGCGTTCCAACAAGCCGCAGGCCACCTATCTGGCCACGTTCGCGGCGGGCCGCTTCGACATCACCACGGGGACGTCCGAGAGTGGAATTCCGGTCATCAACGCCTACAGCAAGGATCTCGGCGAGCGGACCGGGGCGGCGCGGGCGAGCATCGAGCGGACCGGTGAGATCGCCGACTGGCTGAGCGAGTACTTCGGGCCGTATCCGTACAACGCGCTCGGCGGGTATGTGCCGAACACGAACACCGGGTACGCGCTGGAGACGCAGACCCGGCCGTTCTACAGCCCTTCGAACTTCGCGAACGGGTCGAACACCTCCGTCGTCGTGCATGAGCTGGCCCACCAGTGGTGGGGCGACCTGGTGTCCGTGAAGAAGTGGAAGGACATCTGGATCAACGAGGGCTTCGCGCGGTACGCGCAGTGGCTGTGGTCCGAGCACGAGGGTGAGGGGACGGCGCAGGAGATCGCCGACCACGTGTACGCGTCGCGGGCGGCCGGCGACGCGTTCTGGTCGGTCGAGCCCGGGGACCCGGGGCCGGCCAACCAGTTCCACATCGCCGTCTACGACCGGGGGGCGCTGGCGCTTCAGGCGTTGCGCAACGAGATCGGGGACGACGCGTTCTTCGCGATTCTGAAGGGGTGGCCGCAGAAGTACGCCTATGGCAACGCCTCGGTGGCCGACTTCGTGCGGTACGCGGAGGAGGTGTCGGGCAAGCCGCTGGCCGCGCTGTTCGACACGTGGCTGTTCCAGCCGTCGAAGCCGACGGCGGGCACGGCGCGGAGTGCGTCCATCGCCAAGTCGGGGGTGGTGCAGCCGAAGTCGTGGAAGAAGATTGCTGCGACCAATGGTGTGCACGAGCATTGAGTCGCCACTGCAGGTGCCGTGTTGTGTCGTCGGGCGACCGCGGGTGCGTTGTGGTCGATCGCGCCCACGCGGCGGAGCCGCATATCGATACAGCCCCGCGCCCCTCAGGGGGTTGCGGTGAGCCGGAGTAGTGCCTTGAGGTCCATCGCGTTCGTTTCTGTCGACGGGATCGTGCAGGCGTGGGCGCCCGCGATCGTGCCGTACAGGGTGCTGCGGGCCGGGGTCTCCCGGTTGAGCCAGGCGTAGAGGAACGCGGCGGCGAAGGCGTCGCCCGCGCCGTTGGAGTCCACCACCGGCGCGGGCGGGGTCGCCGCCGGCACGTGGGTCAGCTCGTCGTCGGCCAGGAGGTACGCGCCCTTCGCGCCCGCCGTGGCCACGACCACCTCGGCCCGGCCCCGGTCGGCGATGCGGCGCATCGTGCGCTCGGGGTCGGCAAGGGCGGTGGCGGACAGGAAGACCACGTCCGCGGCCTGCGCGAAGGGCTCGTGGTACGGGTTCTCGCCGTCCCAGTCGTGCAGGTCGGTGGAGAGCGTCGCGCCCGACTCGCGCAGGAGGGGCAGGGCGTGGGCGCAGGGCTGGGTGATGGCGACGTGGACGTGGCGGCTCGCGCCGGCCAGGGCCCGCACCGTCGCCTCCGGGAGACGGTCGTCGGCGTGGCCGCGGCTGGTGTCGTACAGCGACAGCCTTCTGCCGTCGGGGCTCACGAGGTTGACGGCCCGCTTCGTCCCCGCGGGCTGCGGGATCGCGGTCAGGGCGATGCCCTTCTCGCGGTGCAGGGCACGGACCAGGTCGCCCTCGGGGTCGTCGCCGAGCATGTCGAGGTGGTGGACCCGCAGGCCGAGCGCGGTCAGGCCCAGGGCGACGAAGTCGCCGGTCTGCCCGGCGCGGGTGCGGATGCCCGAATCGATCATGTAGCTGTCGGCGTACGGCAACGGCAGCTGCGGCACGTACACGATGGTGTCGACGCCCGCCCCGCCCAGCACGAGCACGTCGATGTCGCGGCTCAACTCCGGCCCTCCCCATGGTCGTAGACCGTCACGGCGACGGGACGCCCCGCTGAAGGAGCGGGCCGTCTCGCCGCGGTCCACCCGGTTGGTGGTCACGTGATGGTCGCACGTGGCCGGTCGCGCAGTTCCCCGCGCCCCTTTGGGGCGCATCCGCCGCCGGGGCTACTGCGTGAGCTCGGCCAGTTCCTGGTCCTCCGTGCGGTTCACGCGGCGGCGGGCGGCGTACCAGCCGGTGACCGGCATCGCGGCGATCACCGGGATGAGGAGGAGGGTCTTGCGGCCGACCTCGGGGTCGTTCCACATCATGCCGAGGCAGGCGAGCAGGAAGACGATCGTGGCTGTCTCGGTGACCGGGCTGCCGGGGAGGCGGAAGGACGGGCGGTCCAGCAGGCCGGCCCTGGCGCGGCGGACGGAGATCAGGTGGCAGACCATGATGATCACCCAGGTGGAGATGATGCCGAGGGACGCCACGTTCAGCACGATCTCGAAGGAAGATGCCGACGCACATGAAGCCGACGAGCGTGGCGACCTTGATGATCGCGAACCAGAACTCCATCTCGCCGAAGATCTTCACCGAGATCAGGTTCACGGCCGGCACGACCGCGAGCGCGATGAGGGCCAGCACCCACTGCGGGATGTCGGTGAACAGGCTCCAGTGGTGCGTGTAGAGCGCGATCGCGGTGATGTCGGCGATGCCGGTCGTCGACCAGTTCAGGAAGTACATCCAGCCGGCGACATAGGCACCCTTCTCACCGAGGAACTCACGCGCGTACGACACGAACGAGCCGGACGAGGGGCGGTACAGGACAGGCACAGTCCAAGGGGCCGCCTTCCCCCATGGGACGCGCCTCATGCGATGGCCTGCGTCACAGAGCATTACTTCTCACACAGCCGTCCCACTGGTCCCGGCAGGTGTCACAGCAGTGGTGAGACAGCGATACTGCTGCACATGACGACCGGCACCGAGGAACCGACCCAGCCCACCCTCACGATCGACGAACTGGCCGCGCGCGCCGGGACGACGGTCCGCACGGTGCGGTTCTACGGCACCAAGGGCCTGCTGCCGCCGCCGGTGATCGGCCCGCGCCGGGTGGGGCACTACGGGCGCGAGCACCTGGCCCGGCTGGCGCTCATCGAGGAGCTTCAGCAGCAGGGCATGACGCTGGCGGCGATCGAGCGGTATCTCCAGCAGCTGCCGCCCGATCTGGACGCCCACGATCTCGCCCTGCACCGGGCGGTGGTGGCTTCCTGGGCGCCGGAGACCGTGGAGACGGTGTCGCGGGAGGAGCTTGAGCGGCGGGCGGGGCGCGCCCTCGGCGACGACGACCTGGAGCGGCTGGCCGCGATGGGCGTGGTCGAGGCCGGTCAGGGCGACGGCGAGTACCGCGTGGACCTGGGGCTGCTGCGGCTCGGCGTCGGGCTGCTGGACGTACCGCTCTCCCAGGACGCGATCCTCGCGTCACGCACGGTCCTCATCGAGCACTCGCGGGCGGCGGCGCACGAGCTGTCGCAGCTCTTCCGCGGCGAGGTGTCGGAACGCGACGCGCAGGACGTGAAGTCGCTGTCCGCCTACATGCAACCCGTCATCGTGCAGGCCCTGCTGACGACCTTTCAGCGATCCCTGCGCGAGGAGCTGCGGCAGTGGCTGGGCGGCGGCTCAGAGGAACGCGGATCCGCCTGACACGTTGAGCGTCTGCCCGGTGAGGAAGCCGCTGCCCTCGTCGACGACGTAGAGCAGCGTCGACACCAGGTCGGACGGCTCCTGGGTCCGGGGCACGGCCTGCCGCTCGCGGACCGACTCGAAGCCGCCGCCCGCGCCCACCGTGCGCTCGGCCGTCGCCGTGCGGACCATGCTCGGCGCGATCGCGTTGACCGTGATGCCGCTCGGCGCGAGGGCCGCCGCGAGTGCCCGGGTGAAGCCGATCAGGCCCATCTTCGAGGCGACGTACGGGACCATCGTGGGCGGTGCGGTGAGGACGGCCGCCGAGGCGATGTTGACGACACGGCCCCACCCGGCGGCTTTCAGGTAGGGCAGCGCGACGCGGGTCACCAGGAACGGCGCCTCCAGGTTGACGCGCATGATGCAGCGCCACTCCTCGACCGAGGTCTCCTCGAAGGGCTTCGCCGGGTACACGCCCGCGTTGTTGACGACGACGTGCAGCGTGCCGAAGCGGTCGATGACACGCTCCAGGCCGCGTCGGACCTGGGTCTCGTCGGTGACGTCGGCAGTCAGTTCCACGTAGTCGAGAATCCTTCCCGCGGTCTCCGGCTGGGGGACGAGGTCCAGGCCGGCGACCCGGTAGCCGCGCCCCGCGAGCGCGACGGCGAACTCCTGTCCGAGGCCCTGTGCCGCTCCGGTCACCAGGGCGGTACGCGTCTCCATGGGGCGAGTGTGATGACCCGTCAGCGGTCGGGCAAGGGCGCATTCCACTCGCCGGAACGCCGTTGTTGCCGCCCGGCCCGGCCGGGCCGACGCTGCGGGACGACGCCTCAGCGCCACCGCCGACGCCGCCCCGGCGCAGGCCGTACGTACGGGAGCCGTGCCCGATGACCGATACCGAGCGTGCCGTGGACGACGCCTCGCACGCCCCGCGCGCCCGTGAGAGGGACGGCCGGAAACAGTGGCCGGGTCGGCGCGGGCCGGGGCGGGACGAGCTCGGTGTGCTGCTGGTGCTGGCGCTGCTCGTGGCCGGGATCGGCATTCCGTACCCGGACTTCCTCGACAGCGGCAACCTGCTCTCCACCGCGCACAACTCGGTCTACATCTCCTTGATGGCGTGCGGGATGGTGTTCGCGCTCGCCATGCGCGAGGTCGACCTGTCGGTGGGCGGCGGCTATGCGATGTGCCTGGTCGTCGGGGCGCTGCTGGTGCGCGAGGGCGTGCCGCCCTGGCTGGCCGTGCCGGTGGTCCTGCTCACCGGGATCGTGCTGGGCGTGTTCAACGCGCTGGTCACCACGCTGCTCGCGCTGCCGTCGTTCATCGTCACCCTGGGCACGCTGATGCTGTACCGGGGCGTCGGGCTGGCGCTCGCCGACGGCAGGCAGATCACCGATCTGCCGCTGGACGACTCGTTCTTCACCTTCGCGGGCGGCGATCCCGGCGGGGTGCCGTTCGCCCTGTGGGTGCTGCTGACGGTGGTCGTCGTGCTCGCCGTGGTGCTGGCCCGCACCCGGTTCGGGGCACGGGTGCGGGCGATCGGGTCCAATCCGGACGCCGCCGCGTTCAGCGGCATCCCCGTCGTCCGCACCCGGATCCAGGCACTGGCGCTGTCCGGGTTCACCACCGCCTGCGCCGCCGCGCTCGCCCTCGCCTTCTACGGCGCCGGCGACCCCACCCTGGGCCAGGGCTACGAATTGCAGGCCATCGCCGCGTGCATCATCGGCGGCACCCCGCTGGCCGGCGGACGCGGCTCGGTGGTCGGTGCGGTGGCCGGCGCGATGATCCTCTCGGTCGTGGCCGCCGGACTCGTGTTCTTCGAAGTCCCCATCAACTGGACGTCGTTCGCGACCGGCGGGGTGATCCTCGTCGCGGTCGCGGCGGACAGCGCCCTGCGCCGCAGCGGACGCCGTCGCGAATGAGCCTGGAGGCCGTGATGCAACCCCGATTCCGTACGGTGGCCGCCGCGCTGGTGCTGCTCACCGCCGTCGGCTGCGGCGACAGCGGCCCCGGCGAGGGCGACCGGCTGGACATGGGCATCGCCGTCGCCAACATCTCCCTGAACTTCGCCCACGAGATGGTGCTGGGCGCGCAGAGCGCCGCCGAGAACGCGGGCGACGTCGACTTCAAGGCCGTCGGCCCGCCCAACACCGACGGACCGGCCGAGGTGCAGTTGTTCCAGAACCTCACGACCCGCGCCAAGGACGGCATCGTCCTGGAGAACCTGGACCCGCCGATCTTCACGCGCCCCGCCGCCCGGGCCGTCGACCGGGGCATCCCGATCGTCGCCCTGGACACCGCGCCCACCGAGGGCAGCAAGGTCACCTTCTACGTCGGCAACGACAACCACGCGCTCGGCGAGCTCATGGCGAAGGAGGCCCTGAAGCGGCTCGGCGACGACCCGGAGGGCGAGATCGTCATCGGCGTGCCCAACCCCGGCACGCCCGTACTGGACAGCCGGGCCAAGGGGATCGCCGACACCTTCGCGAAGGAGGCGCCGGGCGTGAAGGTACTCGGCCCCTTCCAGACGTACAGCGATCCCGGGCAGAACCACAGCTCCTGGTCGGCGCAGGTGAACGCGCACCCGGACGCGCTCGCCTTCCTCGGCGTCGGTGACGCCGACAGCTACAACCTCGCCAAGATCAAGAAGGCGAAGGGCGGGAAGTGGCTGACCGCCGGTTTCGATGTCGATCCCAAGACGCTCGAAGCGGTCGAGGACGGCTCGAACTTCGTCACCATCGACCCGCAGCACTTCCTCAAGGGCTACCTGTCCACGGCGATGCTGATCGAGTCGGTGCGCGAGAAGGACGGCAAGCTGCCCGACGGCTGGTTCCTCTCCCCCGGCGGCGTCGTCGACTCCGGCAACATCGACGAGATCATCGCCCGGCAGAAATCGGCGAAGGCGGCCTACGACTGGTACCGGCCGGCGATCGACGAGCTGCTCGGCGACCGGGCGGGCAACATGCACCCGCTCGGGGACGCCCGCTGAGATGACATACGACGACGTCCTCGTGGCGCAGGGGCTGGTCAAGTCCTACGGCGGTGTACGGGCGCTGGACGGGGCCGGCATCCGGCTGCGGGGCGGTGAGGTGCACGCGCTGGTCGGGGAGAACGGCGCGGGCAAGTCGACGCTGGTGCGGATCCTGTCGGGGACGCGGGCGGCGGACGCGGGTGCCGTGCGCACGGCCCCGGGGACCCGGATCGGCGTGGTGTCACAGGAGTTGAGTCTCTTCCCGGACCTCACGGTGCGGGAGAACCTCTTCCCGCACCGGCCACCGCGCCGGCACGGCCTGCTCGACCGCGCCGCCATGGACCGGGCGGCCCGGCCCGTCCTCGACGAGCTGGGGCTCGACGTCGACCTCGATGCACGGCTGGATGAACTCCCGCTCGCCGACCAGCAGTTGACGGAGATCACCCGGGCTCTGCTGCGCGACCCCGGGCTCCTCGTCCTCGACGAGCCGACCTCGGCGCTCCCGGCCGCCGCCGTCGACCGGCTCGAACGGGTCCTGCACGCCCTCACCGGACGCGGGATCGCCGTCCTGTACGTCACCCATTTCCTGGCCGAGGTGATGCGGTTCGCGCACCGGGTCACGGTCCTGCGCGACGGGCGGGTCGCGCTGGCGGGGGTGCGCCGGCAGGAGGTCGACGTGCCCGAGCTGGTGGCCACGATGCTCGGCGGCCGTCCCGAGCAGCCGGAGCGCCGGGCCCGGACCGTGGTCGATGCGGCGCCGCCGGTGGCACTGTCGCAGGTGAGCGTGGAGGGCAGGCTGGCGGACGTGACGTTCACGGTGCGGGCCGGCGAGGTGGTGGGGGTCGCCGGGCTGCAGGGTGCCGGGCATCTCGACGCGCTGGAGGTGGTGTGCGGCCGTACGGCCGTCTCGGCGGGCCGGGTGGACGTCGGCGGCCGTGGTCTGCCGCACTCGCTGCGGGACGCGATCCGCGCGGGCGTCGCTTTCGTGCCGAGCGACCGCAAACGGTACGGGCTGATGACGGACCGCATGGTGTGGGAGAACGTCACCGCGGTGAGCTGGCTGGGCCCGGGGCGTGGGGGCGTCATGCCGTCACGGGCCGAACTCGTGCGTCGTACGGCCGAGTTGACGGAGCGGCTCCGGCTGCGCGGCGGCCCGTACGACGTGGTGGCCCGGTTGTCCGGCGGCAACCAGCAGAAGGTCGTCTTCGCCAAATGGCTGGCGACCGAGCCCAGGATCGTGGTGCTGGACGATCCGACGCGGGGCGTGGACGTCGGCGTGCGGGGCGAGATGCACCGCATCATCGGCGAGCTGGCGGCGGGTGGGGCGGCCGTGCTGATCGCCTCGACGGATCTCGCGGAGCTGACGGAGGTCTGCGACCGGGTGCTGGTGTTCGTGCGCGGGCAGGTCATCGGTGAGGTGAGCGGGAGCCGGCTGACGGAGCGCTCGCTGGCGGTCGCGATGCAGCGGCCGGGTCGCGGCTGAGGCGGACGGGCCCCGCACGTGTCGTCAGTGGCGACGGCGTCACGCGCTGCCCTATCTCGGAGACCTGCACGACGCCACCCAGGAGAACGTGCACCTGGCCGTCCCCGACGGCACCGACACCCTGTTCCTGGAGAAGGTCACCGGCCGCCGTGCCACGCCCATCGTGTCCCGCACCGGGGGCCGGCTGCCCGCCCACTGCACCGCCACCGGCAAGGTGTTCCTCGGCCTCGAACCAGGACACGGTGTCGTCGAAGTTCCAGATGCAGCCGTTCTCGGTGCCCGATCCCGAGGCGGAGAGGGACCTCGGTCCGGTATCCCCGCCCCACCCGTCCTGGTCGGTCGCCCGCAGGTACATCCGGGCGCCGTGCGCGTCGGCGTTGGTGTCGCGGACGTTCACCTTGGCGTAGTACCGCCCGCCGGACAGGCTGACGGTGCCCCAGGCGTGCACGCCCGCGGGGCGCCCTGGGTGTACTGGAGGTCCCGGCCCGACGCGGCGTTGGCGGTGCCCGCCGAGACACCGGCGGAGAGTGCGGACCCGGCGGCGGCCACTCCGACTGAACGCGTGATCCCCGCTCAGGCCGACAGCGCCCGGGTCAGTGCCCGTGCCGCCGCGCACACCCGGGCGCCGATGCGGTCCACGTCGAGCCGGCGGGTGCCGCCGGTGACGGAGATCGCGGCGATGGGGCGGGAGTCACGGCCGCGCGCGTAGACCGGGGCGGCCACGGCCGAGACGCCGACCTCGGCCTCCTCCAGGTTGACGCCGAAGCCGCGGGCCCGGGTCAACGCCAGGTCGCGGGCGAGCTGGCCGGGCAGGACGAGGGTGCGCGGGGTGAGGCGGGGCAGGGCGCGGTGCGGTGGACGGCGGTCCTCGGCGAGGGCGAGGAACACCTTGCCGGTGGCGGTGCAGTGGGCGGGCAGCCGGCCCCCGGTGCGGGACACGATGGGCGTGGCACGGCGGCCGGTGACCTTCTCCAGGAACAGGGTGTCGGTGCCGTCGGGGACGGCCAGGTGCACGTTCTCCTGGGTGGCGTCGTGCAGGTCTCCGAGGTAGGGCAGCGCGGCGTCGCACAGCTCGCGCACGGACGGCGCCGACTGGCCGAGGACGAAGAGGCCGAGCCCGATGCGGTAGGTGCCCTCGGGTGTGCGCTCGACGAGGCCGAGCCGGACCAGCTCCCCGATCAGTCGGTGCGCGGTCGGCTTGGGCAGCCCGGTGCGCAGGGCGAGTTCGGCGAGGGTGAGGGCGGTGTCGGAGCCACCGCAGGCGCGCAGCAGCAGGGCGCCGCGCGCGAGCACGGACTTGGGCAGCGGGCCGTCCGTCATGGACCGATGGTGGGGGCTCGGGGGTGCGGTGACAAGGTGCGGGTGCCTGTGAGTCGCCGTCACGCGCGCAGCGGTACGTCGACCAGCAGCGGTCCGCTCAAGCGGCCCGCGCCGCCTACCAGTTCGCGCAGGTGGGCCGCGCTCCGGGCGCGTACCGCGTCGACGCCGAAGAAGCCGGCGGCACGGGTGAAGTCCAGCTGCCCGAGGTCGGTGCCGGGGCAGACGCCCTTGCCGCCCATCGCCTCGTAGGTGTCCTGGAGGGTGCGGTAGGCGCCGTTGCCCATCACCACGAACAGCACGGGAACGGCCTGCCGTGCCGCGCTCCACAGACCCTGGAGGCCGAACAGGGCGCCGCCGTCGCCGAGGACGGCGACCACGGGCCGGCCGGGTTCGGCGAGTGCGCGGCCGACGGCGGCGCCGATGCCCCAGCCGAGTCCGCCGCCGACGGTGTGGGTGTAGCTGCCGGATCGCTCCAGGCGCATCATGCGGCGTAACAACAGGCCGACGGTGATGGCCTCTTCGACGACCACGGCA
Source organism: Streptomyces sp. bgisy027 (assembly GCF_057710365.1). Classification (NCBI taxonomy): domain Bacteria; kingdom Bacillati; phylum Actinomycetota; class Actinomycetes; order Kitasatosporales; family Streptomycetaceae; genus Streptomyces; species Streptomyces sp. bgisy027. Next base: position 50,071 of record NZ_JBYIVZ010000042.1, on the reverse strand, counting down.
TCGGGCGGCAGGCCGGCGGCCACGGCATGCGCGGCGGCCCAGGGGGCGAGCGGGGCCGGGGAGTAGGCGGCGCGGGCGGCGGCCTCGGCGCGGTCGCGCTCGACGGCGTGCCGTTCGCCCGCGCGCCGGATGCGGCCCTTGGCGGTGTGCTCGGGGACACGGTCCGCCAGCAGCGTGGCGAGCCGGTGCAGGGAGGGGCCGAGAGCGCCGACGAGCCCGGCGTCGGCAGGGAAGTTGCGGCCGATCTCCTCCGGGTCGGAGTCGAGCTGTACGACGGTGAGGCCGGGCGGCAGCGCGGGGCCGGGAGTGTAGTGGTGCGGGGTGAAGGCGTGGGCGCCGGCGATGAGCACGGTGTCGTGGGCGGCGAGCGCGGAGCGGATGGCGTCGTGGCGCGGCGGCAGCATCCCGGCGTACAGGGGGTGCGTGGTCGGGAAGTTCAGGCCGTCGCTCATCGGCTGGTGAAAGACGGTCGCACCGCAGGCCTCCGCCGTGCGCACGAGCGCGCCGAGCGCGTCCTCGCGGCCCACGCCGTCGCCCGCGACGATCGCCGGGCGGGCCGCGTCGCCGAGCAGGAGGGCCGCGCGTTCCAGACCGGGGGCGGGTCCCTGGGCGGGTGCGGGGGTGCGGGCCGGGACCTCGATCTCGGTGTCCTCGGCGAGCAGGTCCATGGGGACGGAGAGGAACACCGGCCCGGCGGGCGGCCGTACGGCGAGCGCGAAGGCCCGGCGCAGGGCGAGCGGCAGGTCATGGGCGTGCCGGAGGTCGTACGCCGCCTTGACCGCAGGGGCCGCCAGGGCCGTCAGGTCGCCGGCGAGCATCGGGTCCTGCTGGAGGTGCCGGCGGTCCTGCTGGCCGGCCGTGACCACCAGCGGGGTGCGGGAGCGGCGGGCGTTGAGCAGGCCGATCAGGCCGTTGGCGAGACCCGCCGCGATGTGCAGGCTGACGAACGCGGGGCGGCCGGTGCCGCGCGCGTAGCCGTCGGCCATCGACACGACGGCGCCCTCGTGCACGCCGAGGACATAATCGGGCGCGTCGGCGGTCTCCGACAGCGCTGCCAGGAAGGGCAGTTCGGTCGTGCCGGGGTTGCCGAAGACGCGGTCCACGCCCTCGCCGCGCAGGATGTCCAGCAGGGCGAGGGCGGGGCGGGATCCCATGGGGGCTCCTCGGGGAAGGGGACCGGTGCGGGAGGACGGTTCGTCCGCCAGCTTCGGTGCCCCGTTCCCCGGGGAGCAAGGTCGGCGTGTCGCTGAACGGTATGGGGCGCTGCGGCGTCAGTCGCCGAAGGTCTCCCCGTTCTGCGCCTTCTCCACCAGCAGCGCGGGCGGCGTGAACCGCTCTCCGTACGTCTGCGCCAGCTCACGTGCACGTGCCGTGAAGCCGGCGACTCCGCCCTCGTAGCCGTTGATGTACTGCAGGACACCGCCCGTCCAGCCGGGGAAGCCGATGCCGAGGACGGAGCCGATGTTGGCGTCGGCGACGGAGGTGAGGACCCCCTCCTCCAGCAGCCGGACCGTGTCCAGGGCCTCGGCGAAGAGCATGCGTTCCTGCATGTCGCGGAACGGGATCTGCGCGCCCTCACGGGTGAAGTGCTCGCGCAGGCCCGGCCACAGGGCGGCCCGCTTGCCGTTCTCGTCGTAGTCGTAGAAGCCGGCTCCGCCGCTGCGGCCGGGGCGCTCGAACTCGTCGACCATGCGGTCGATGACGGCCTCGGCGGGGTGCGCCGCCCAGGTACCGCCCGACTCCTGCACGGCCCGCTTGGACTCGTTGCGGATCTTGCGGGGCAGCGTGAGCGTGAGTTCGTCCATCAGGGACAGGACCTTGGCGGGGTAGCCCGCCTGGGCCGCCGCCTGCTCGACCGACGCGGGCTCGATGCCCTCGCCGACCATCGCCACGCCCTCGTTGATGAAGTGGCCGATGACGCGTGAGGTGAAGAAACCGCGGGAGTCGTTGACGACGATCGGCGTCTTGTTGATCTGCCGGACCAGGTCGAACGCGCGGGCCAGCGCCTCGTCGCCGGTCCGCGCGCCCTTGATGATCTCGACGAGCGGCATCTTGTCGACGGGCGAGAAGAAGTGCAGTCCGATGAAGTCGGCCTGGCGCTCCACGCCTTCGGCGAGGACGGTGATCGGCAGGGTCGAGGTGTTGGAGCACAGCAGCGCGTCCGGCTCGACGATCCCCTGGATCTCCTGGAAGACCTTGTGCTTGAGCTCCGGGTTCTCGAAGACGGCCTCGATCACCGCGTCGCAGCCGGCCACGTCCTGCGGGTCGCCGGTCGGCGTGATGCGGGCGAGCAGCGCGTCGGCCTTCTCCTGCGTCGTACGGCCCCGGGAGACCGCCTTGGCGCACAGCTTCTCCGAGTAGGCCTTGCCCTTGGCGGCGGCCTCAGCCGACACGTCCTTGAGGACGACGTCGATGCCCGCGCGGGCGCAGGAGTAGGCGATGCCGGCGCCCATCATGCCGGCGCCCAGGACGGCGACCTTGCGGACCTTGCGGGGCTCGATGCCCCCCGGGCGGTTCGCGCCGGAGTTGACGGCCTGGAGGTCGAAGAAGAACGCCTGGATCATGTTCTTCGAGGTCTGGCCCGCCGCCAGCTCCACGAAGTAGCGCGCCTCGATGACCTGCGCGGTCTCGAAGTCGACCTGGGAGCCCTCGACGGCGGCCGCGAGGATGTTGCGCGGAGCCGGGTAGGGCGCACCGGCAGTCTGCTTGCGCAGGCTGGCCGGGAAGGCGGGCAGGTTCGCGGCGAACTTGGGGTTGGCGGGCGTGCCGCCGGGGATGCGGTAGCCCGGCCTGTCCCAGGGCTGCTGCGACTCGGGGTGGGCCTCGATGAACGCGCGTGCCTTGGCGAGCAGTTCGTCCTGCGTGGTGGCCACGTCGTCGATCAGGCCGTTCTGCAGGGCGCGCTGCGGGTTGTACTGGGTGCCCTGGAGGAGGACCTTCAGCAGGGCGTCGGCGATGCCGAGGAGTCGGACGGTGCGGACGACGCCGCCGCCGCCCGGCAAGAGACCGAGGGTGACCTCGGGGCAGCCGATCTTGGAGCCGGGCGCGTCGAGGGCGACGCGGTGGTGGCAGGCGAGGGCGATCTCGTAGCCGCCGCCCAGGGCCGCGCCGTTCATCGCGGCGACGACCGGCTTGCCCAGGGTCTCGATGCGGCGCAGCTGGCGCTTGATGGCCATGCCGCCCTCGAAGAGGTCCTGCGCGGTCTCGGGGGTGACCCGGATGAGGTCGCGCAGGTCGCCGCCGGCGAAGAAGGTCTTCTTGGCGGAGGTGATGATGACACCGCGGATGGTGTCCTTCTCCGCCTCCAGCCGGTCCGTGACCACGGCGAGCGAGTCGCGGAACGCCTGGTTCATGGTGTTCGCGGACTGGTTCGGGTCGTCCAGGACGAGGGTGACGACGCCGTCGCGGTCCTGTTCCCAGCGGATGGTGGTGGATTCAGTGCTCATGTGGAGGTGCTCCGTGTGATCCGTCGGGAGGGGGTCAGATGCGCTCGACGATGGTGGCGATGCCCATGCCGCCGCCGACGCAGAGCGTGGCGAGGCCGTACCGCTTGTCCTGGCGCTCCAGCTCGTCGACGAGCGAGCCGAGGATCATGGCGCCGGTCGCGCCGAGCGGGTGGCCCAGCGCGATGGCGCCGCCGTTGACGTTGACCTTGTCCAGGGACAGTCCCATGTCCTTGACGAAGCGCAGGACGACCGCCGCGAACGCCTCGTTGATCTCGACGAGGTCGATGTCGTCGATGGTCAGGCCGGCCTTCTTCAGGGCCTTGCGGGTGGCGGGCGCCGGGCCGGTGAGCATGATGGTGGGCTCGGAGCCGGAGACGGCGGCGGAGACGATCCGGGCGCGCGGGGTGAGACCGCCTCGCTCGCCGGCCTCCTTGTTGCCGATGGCGACCAGGGAGGCGCCGTCGACGATGCCGGAGGAGTTGCCCGCGTGGTGGACGTGGTCGATCTTCTCGACCCAGTGGTACTTCTGCAGCGCGACGGCGTCGAAGCCGCCCAGGTCGCCGATGTCCGCGAAGGACGCCTTCAGCCCCGCGAGGGAGTCGGCGGTGGTGCCGGGGCGCATGTGCTCGTCGTGATCGAGGACGACCAGGCCGCTGCGGTCCCTGACCGGGACGACGGACCGGTCGAAGCGGCCCTCCTTCCAGGCCGTGGCCGCCCGCTCCTGGGAGAGCGCCGCGTACTCGTCGACGTCACGGCGGGAGAAGCCCTCGATGGTGGCGATGAGGTCGGCGCCGATGCCCTGCGGCACGAAGTTGGTGGCGAGGTTGGTCATCGGGTCGTTGAACCAGGCGCCGCCGTCGGAGGCCATCGGCACCCGGGACATCGACTCGACGCCGCCCGCGAGGACGAGGTCCTCGAAGCCCGAACGGACCTTGGCGGCGGCCATGTTGACGGCCTCCAGGCCGGAGGCACAGAAGCGGTTCTCCTGGACGCCCGCGACCGTGTCCGGCAGGCCGGCGGCGATGGCGGCGATACGGGCGATGTCGGAACCCTGGTCGCCGACCGGGCCGACGACGCCGAGCACGATGTCGTCGATCTCCGCCGGGTCCAGGCCGGGGAAGCGGTCACGGATCTCGTGGATGAGTCCTACGACCAGGTCGATGGGCTTGGTGCCGTGCAAGGAGCCGTTCGCCTTGCCGCGGCCGCGCGGGGTGCGGATCGCGTCGTACACATACGCTTCGGTGCTCACTGGAAAGCCTTTCAACGAGGGTTAGCCGAGCAGGGAACGACCGATGATCTCCTTCATGATCTCGGTCGTCCCGCCGTAGATGGTCTGGATGCGGCCGTCGGTGAAGGCCTTGGCGACGGGGTACTCGCTCATGTAGCCGTAGCCGCCGTGCAGTTGCAGACAGCGGTCGGCGACGCGCTTTTGGAGTTCGGTCGCCCACCACTTGGCCATGGAGGCGTGGACGGCGTCGAGTTCCCCGTTGGCGTGGTCCTCGATGCAGCGGTCGAGGAAGGTGCGGGTGACCGCGCACTCGGTGGCCATCTCGGCCACCTCGAAGCGGATGTGCTGCTTGGTCGCCAGCGGCCGTCCGAACGCCTCGCGCTCCTTGACGTACTCGGTGGTGATCTCCAGCAGGTGCTCGGCGGCGGCGATCGCGGCGACGGCGATGCTCAGGCGCTCCTGCGCGAGGTTCGTCATCAGGTGCACGAAGGCGCCGTCGAGGTCACCGAGGAGGTTGGCCTTGGGCACCTTGACGTCGTGGAAGAACAGCTCGGCGGTGTCCTGCGACTTCTGGCCGATCTTGTCGAGGTTGCGGCCGCGTTCGAAGCCTTCCATGCCCCGCTCGACGACGAGCAGCGAAAGGCCGCGCGCGCCGCCCTCGGGCGTGGTCTTCGCCACGACGATCACCAGGTCGGCGAGGATGCCGTTGGAGATGAACGTCTTGGAGCCGTTCAGCACCCAGTGGTCGCCGTGGTCCTCGGCCTGGGTGCGGATGCCCTGGAGGTCGGAGCCGGCACCGGGTTCGGTCATGGCGATGGCGGTGATGACCGAGCCGTCGCAGAAGCCGGGCAGCCAGCGGCGCTTCTGCTCGTCGGTGGCGAGGCTCGTCAGATAGGGGCCGATGATGTCGTTGTGCAGGCCGAGGGCGAGGCCCGGGGCGCCCGCGCGGGTGAACTCCTCGGCGAGGACGGCGCTGTAGCGGAAGTCGTCGGTGCCGCCGCCTCCGTACTCCTCGGGCACGGCGAAGCCGAGCAGGCCCTGCTTGCCGGCCGCGCGCCAGGCGTCGCGGGAGACGATGCCGTCCTTCTCCCACTGCTCGTAGTGCGGCAGCACCTCCCGGTCCAGGAAGCTGCGCACGGTCGCGCGGAACGCGTCGTGCTCGGGGGCGAAGATCTGCCGCTTCATTCGGGGCCCTTCGTGGGTTGCTGGTGCTTCGCAAGGTCGGGTACGTCCCAGTCGCGCGCCACGTCGGCGGTGTCCGCGCCGGGCTGGGCCGGGCCCGTCCGCACGGCCGTCGGGGTCGCGGAGAACCGGGGCGCCGGGGCGGGCTGGATGGTGCCGCCGTGGTCGGTGAAGGTGCCGCGGGCGGCGAGGTGCGGGTGCCGCGGGGCCTCGCGCAGGGACAGGACGGGGGCCACACAGGCGTCGGAGTCCTCGAAGACGGCCGTCCACTCGTCCCTGGTGCGGGACTTGAAGCGGGCGGCGACGGCGTCGCGCAGCTCGCCCCAGCGGGAGAAGTCCTTGCGGGCGGAGGCGAAGTCCTCGACGCCGAGCAGGCGGAGGAACTCGTCGTAGAACTGCGGTTCCAGGGCGCCGACCGCCATGTACCGGCCGTCGGCGGTCTCGTAGGTGCCGTAGTACGGGCAGCCGCCGTCCAGGAGGTTGGCGCCGCGCCGGTCCTGCCAGCCGCCGGCCGCGAGCATGCCGTGGATCATCGCGGAGAGGTGGGAGGTGCCGTCGACGATCGCGGCGTCGACGACCTGTCCGGCGCCGGTGGCGCGCGCGTGGTGCAGGGCGGCGAGGACGCCGACGACGAGGTAGAGGGCGCCGCCCGCGTAGTCGCCGACCAGGTTGGCGGGGACGGCGGGTGGTTCGTCGGGGTCGCCGATCATGCCGAGGGTGCCGGTGACCGCGATGTACGCGATGTCGTGGCCGGCGCGCTCGGCGAGCGGTCCGTCCTGGCCCCAGCCGGTCATCCGGCCGTAGACCAGCGCCGGGTTGCGGGCGTGGCAGGCCTCGGGGCCGACGCCGAGGCGTTCGGCGACGCCGGGGCGGTAGCCCTCGATGAGGATGTCGGCACGGGCGGCGAGGTCGAGGACGCGCGCGGGGCCGTCCGGGGACTTCAGGTCGACGATCACCGAGCGCTTGTTGCGGTTGGTGATGTCGTACTCGGTGTCGATGGCCAGCCCGGTGCCGCCGGGCCGGTCGACGCGGACGACGTCGGCGCCGAGGTCGGCGAGGAGCATGGCGGCGAACGGGCCTGGCCCGATCCCGGCCAGCTCGACCACGCGCACGCCGGTCAGCGGGCCCTGTCCTGGCGTCGTCGCCATCCTGCCCCCAGGGGTTTGACACTACTGCTGTAACACCGGTGATGCTAAGAAAGTGTCCCGGCGGACACAAGAGCAAGCGCTTAGGAAGTTACTCGCCGGAAGCCTGACCGCGAACCCAACCGGCCAATCAGCGCGCGTCGAGCTCCACTGTCAGCCGCTTCGGCGCGATCGTGCCGTAGCTCTCCTCGCCCCAGTCGCACAGCAGGTCAGGGCGTGCGCGTGGGCCGCCGCGCCCTTGAGCTTCACGGTGACGCCCGTCGGACAGCTGCCGTCGCTGACGCCGAGGAAGACGAACACCTTCTTGCTGACCTTCACGACCGTCTCGCCCCGGGCTGTTTCGATATGCGGCTCCGCCGCGTCGCCTCGACCGCGCCGGGCATGCCGAGCGCGAACTCGCGCGCTTTTTCCCACTTCTTCAGGGCAGATCTGGGCACGGCCACCGCATACCTCCGGGCTCGTCGTCGGGCTCCGCACACCTCACGCTAGCCTCGGCCACCGACAACGGCGCGTGGTGCGGGACCGAGGGGTGTCATGAGCAGGCTGAGCAGGACGGACCGTCCGTACGACATCGTGCTCTTCGGAGCGACGGGCTTCGTCGGGGTACTCACCGCGGAGTACCTCGCGCAGAACGCGCCCGAGGACCTGCGCTGGGCGATCGCCGGGCGCAGCGCCGAGAAGCTTCAGCGGCTGCGCGAGTCGCTGCCGGGCGGCGAGGGGGTCGGGGTGCTGGAGGCGGACGTCGCCGATCCGGCCTCGATGCGGCGGCTCGCCGAGCAGGCGCGCGTGGTGGCCACGACGGTGGGCCCGTATGTGAAGTACGGCGGGGATCTCGTCGCCGCCTGCGCGGACACCGGCGCCGACTACCTCGACCTCTCCGGTGAGCCGGAGTTCGTGGACCTGACGTACGTCCGGCACGACGCACGCGCGCGTGAGACGGGTGCGCGGCTGGTGCACGCCTGTGGCTTCGACTCGATCCCGCACGACCTGGGCGCGTACTTCACCGTGCAGCAGCTGCCGCAGGACGTGCCGCTGGCGGTGGACGGGTACGTGACGGCCGACGCCACCTTCTCGGGCGGTACGTTCGCCTCGGCGCTCAACCAGTTCGCGCGCGGGCGCCGGATGATCGCCGCCGCACGCGACCGGGCCCGTCACGAGCCGCGTCTGATGGGGCGCAGGGCGCAGGCGCCGACCGGGGCGCCCCGGTTCGCGGGGGAGGTGGGCGCCTGGGCGCTGCCGCTGCCCACGATCGACCCGCAGATCGTCAAACGCTCGGCGCGCGCCCTGGACCGCTACGGTCCGGACTTCCGCTACCGCCACTACGCCGCCGTACGGACCCTTCCCGTCGCGGTCGGCGGGGTCGCGGCGATGGGCGCGCTCTTCTCGGCCGCCCAGCTGCCGCCGGCCCGGCGCTGGCTGTCGGACCGGCTCAAGCCCGGCGAGGGACCGGGGCCGGAGAAGCGCGCACGCAGCTGGTTCTCGGTCCGCTTCGTCGGCGAGGGCGGCGGCAGGCGCGTCTTCACGGAGGTCTCCGGAGGCGACCCCGGCTACGGCGAGACGGCGAAGATGTTCGCCGAGTCCGCCCTCTGCCTCGCCTTCGACGAACTGCCCCCGACAGCCGGCCAGGTCACCACGGCCGTCGCGATGGGCAACACCCTCATCGAACGCCTGCGCACGGCAGGCATCACCTTCAGGGTGGCCGCCACCCGCTGACCCTCTACAGCGGCCACCCGGCAATGGTGTAGATCATCCCCGCGATCCACCCCAGCCCGGCCAGGGTGGCCACCACCAGCGCAGCCGTCACGGCACGCTCAACGGGACGGTCGGGATCGGCGAGGGGCTTCGGGGAGCGGTGTGTCGTCATGCGCCCCACCCTGCCGATCGCCGCGGGGCGGCGGCATCCGTACGGGTACTCAGTCCCGGTACTCAGATCCCGCCGTGCCGCCCCGTCAGGGAGCCGCCTCCTTCAGCGCCTTCCGGCACAGCGAGTCCGCTCTGCGTGTGGTCTCCGGCAAGCGGTATCGCGGAGTCAGCGCCAGCGTATGGGCGCAGGCGTTGGCGAGGCTCACGCGGTGGCCCGCCGAGACGAAGACCGGCTTGACGGAGTCGCTGGTGCGCAGGGCCCGGCCGACCTCCTCGTCCGCTGCCAGGAGAGGGGTCCAGGAGCCGCGGGGGGCGGCGGGGGCGTCGTAGGTGAAGCTGAAGGGGTTCTTGGCGACGCCGATCGTGGGCAGGTCGGTGAGGACGCCGAGGTGGCTGGCGAGGCCGAAGCGGCGGGGGTGGGCCCGGCCGTAGCCGTCGCAGACGACCAGGCCGGGCGGGCACGGAAGGGCGTCGAGGGCGGCCAGCACCGTGGGGATCTCGCGGAAGGCGAGCAGACCCGGGACGTAGGGGAACGAGATCCGGCCGACTGCCGTGGCCTCGGCCACGACGTCGAGGGTCGCCGCGTCGAGGACGACCGCCGCCGCCGCGACCACGTCGTGCTCGTCGTCGTAGGCCACGTCCACGCCGGTCACGTGCCCGGATCCGGGCGGTGGCCCCGGCTCGTCGAGCACCACCCGCGCCCGCAGCTCGTCCTGGACGGCGCGGGCCTCCTCCTCGGTCGCGGGCCAGCCCGCGGGTATGCGTACGGTCGTCATGGTGGCAACGAGCCTAAGGGCCCCGCTGCAGGGGCCCCGCTGCAGGCTCGCGATCATGTTCGTGCTGGAGCCGACCTGCACCGCACCGCTCGGGGACGTCGACGCCGTGCTGGAGGCCCATGTGGCGTGGCTCGACGAGCAGTACGCGAAGGGGGACTCCTCGCCTCCGGACGGAACCACCCCCGCGACGGCGGGCTGATCCTCGCCGTCGCGCAGGACCGCGCCGCCATCGAGCGGATCGCCGCGTCCGACCCGTTCGTCGGCGCGGGCGTCTGCGTCTACCGCGTCACGGAGTTCGTCGCCACCAAGACGGCGCCGGAACCGGAGCGGTACTGCGAGGCGCTCCGGTGAGTATCACTTGCCCAGCGCCTGCTTGAGCCGGCCCTTGTTCATGTCCGAACGCCCGTGGATGTTGCGCTGCTTGGCCTCTTCGTACAGCTGGTCGTAGGTCGGCCCCCGCGAGCCCTTCCCGGAACGCTGCCCGCCCCGCCTGCCGGAGGACATGTCCTGGGTGGACGTACGGCCGGCGGTGCTCGACTCGCCCGACCGGGCACGCTCCTTGTTCACCGTCCGCGCGGCGATCTCCTCGGCGCGCGAGGTGCTCTCACCGCGGTCCTGGGCGCTCTTCTTGATGTGCTCGTACTGGCGTTCCCGCTTCGGGTTCGAACCGGCCGGCATGTGGATCACTCCTCTCGCCGTCCGCGTCCGGGTACCCACATTCCGGTTCAGCTCTCCAGCCGCGCGATGCGCCCCTTCTCCCCTGCGGCCCAGCACCCCGGGTCGGGCGTGCAGTCCACGGTGTCGTACGAGCCGCCGTCCACGGTCCGCCAGGTCCGGCCGCCGTCGGTCGTCAGGTCGGTGCCCGTCGGGCCGACCGCGAGGGCGGAGCTGCGGCTGTGCGGGAGCCAGGCCACGCCGGAGCGGTATGCGGGCACCGGCGTCACGGCGGACCGCCAGTTGGCGCCCCCGTCGCCGGTGCGGGCGGCTGCCTGCGGGGAGGCCTGGTCGGGGCGGTAGTCGCCACCGACGGCGAGACCGTGCGTGCGGTCGCGGAAGGCGAGCCCGAAGACACCTCGGGCCGGGTCGCCCGCCGGGATCGGCGTGTCGGCGGCGGTCCAGGTCAGCCCCCGGTCGGCGGAGTGCAGCACGCGCGCGCGTGCCGCCCCGCCGGTGGCCAGCCAGACGTCCTTCGGCCCGGAGGCGACCAGGCACTGCCCGCTCGCCGCGAACCCGGCCTCGCCCTGCTGCGCCGTCGGCATCCCGTCACTGGGGAGCACCTTCCAGGTACGGCCGCCGTCGCCGGTCGACAGGATGCGGAACCGGCCGTCGACCGGGTCGCTCATCGCCAGGCCGTGACGGCGGTCGAAGAAGGTGAGGCAGTCGTAGAAGGCCCGCGGATCGGTGTTGCGGAAGGCCTCGGTCCAGGTCGCCCCGCCGTCGTCCGTGCGGTAGACCCGGGACGCCTCGCCCTCCCCGATGGCCAGCACCACGGCACGCCGCGCGTCGAAGGCCTCGATGTCCCGGAACTGGAGGTCGGCCGCACCGGGCGGTGAGACGTTCCGCCAGCTCGCGCCGCCGTCGGTGGTGCGCAGCACGGTGCCGGCGGTCCCGGCCACCCATGCGGTGTTCCGGCTCACCGCGGACAGACCTCGCAAGCGCACCTCCGGCGTGCCGCTGTCCTTGAGCTCCCAGTGCGGCGCGTGCCGCACCGGCTCGCGCGTCTGCGCCGGTACGGCCGTCAGGGCGGCCGGCGCAACCCCGCACGCCACCACCGCGGCCACTGTCCGAAACGTACGCCCCACCCGTCGCGTGCTCCCCGAACGCCTCATGGCGGCCGAAGCTAGTCGACCACCCCGTCACCGTCCAGACGGCCGCAACCACCACAGCCGACCATCCGGTCACAGAAGGACGAACACCCCACTCCCGTGCATGAAGGCGGTGACAGAGGTCACTCGCCCTCCCGGTGCACGGATTGGCCGATTCCGTCGTCTCTACCAGTGCCCCGTCTCGTCCACCCGGATGTTCGTCCAGCCGTCGCAAGGGAGCAAGGCGTTGTCCACTGTCATCGAGCAGCCCGTCGAGGCCCGCCTCGTCGCCGCCGCGCCGCGGATGCAGAGCATTCCGGCCACTCTGCACTACGACCGGCGTGACCCGTTCGCCGTCCGTATGACCTTCCCCGCCCCGGCCACCCTGGAGGGTGTCGAGGTCTGCTGGACCTTCAGCCGGGAGCTGCTGGTGGCCGGCCTCGAAGGCCCCGAGGGCCACGGCGACGTCCGGGTGCGGCCGTACGGCTTCGACCGGACCGTCCTGGAGTTCCACGCGCCCGAGGGCACCGCGGTCGTGCACATCCGCAGCGGTGAGGTGCGCCGCTTCCTGAAGTCGACGAGCGACCTGGTGCCGCTCGGCCTGGAACACCTCCAGCTCGACCTGGACCGCGACCTGGCGGAACTGATGCGGGACGCCTGCTGAGGCGGCCCGCCGGGCTCCCCCGCCGACAAGAGCCGCCCCACGCCGGGCCCGCTCAATCACGTTGACACCGTCGACGCCCCCTCCTACGGTCTATATCGGTCCTGTTGCCGTCGATTGGAGAAGGACGTTGCTCGTCTGAGGTCTGAGACACCGCGTCACACCTGAAGTGTGTGTACGCCGCGTGCGACCTCGGCGTTCGAGCCGTCCCTCACGGAACAGGGCTTTTCTCATGCCCAGGGCCCCTCACCGCCCGTTGGTCGCCGGTGTCTCGATACGCGTTTGCCCCTGATCGTTTCGAGCAACCGCGGAGGCGCTCCCATGCCTACTTCCATCAGCTGTACCTCCCTCTCCTTCGCCTGGCCCGACGGCACCGCCGTCTTCGAGGGTCTGGACGTCGCCTTCGGTCCCGGCAGGACCGGGCTGGTGGGCGTCAACGGGTCGGGAAAATCGACTCTGCTGAAGCTCGTCGCCGGCGAGCTGACCCCGGTCGACGGCGTCGTGCGCGTGACGGGCGAGGTCGGCTACCTCCCGCAGAACGTCACACTCGACACCGCCCTGAAGGTCGACGAGGCCCTCGGCATCGCCGCCCAGCGGGCCGCGCTGCACGCCATCGAGGCGGGCGACGTGGCCGAGGAGCACTTCGAGACCGTCGGCGACGACTGGGACGTGGAGGAGCGTGCCCTCGCCACCCTCGGCGAACTCGGGCTCGGTCACGTCGAGTTGGACCGTACGATCGGCGAGGTGTCGGGCGGCGAGTCGGTGCTGCTGCGCCTTGCCGCGCTGCTGCTGCGCCGACCCGACGTCCTGCTGCTGGACGAGCCCACCAACAATCTCGACCTGTACGCACGCAGGCGGCTGTACGCGGCCGTGGAGTCCTGGCCCGGGGTGATGGTGGTGGTCAGCCACGACCGTGAACTCCTGGACCTGGTCGACCAGATCGCCGATCTGCGCTCCGGGGAGATCACCTGGTACGGCGGCAACTACTCGGCGTACGAGGAGGCGCTCGCCACCGAGCAGGAGGCGGCCGAGCGCATGGTGCGGGTCGCCGAGGCCGACCTGAAGAAGCAGAAGCGCGAACTGGTCGACGCCCAGGTCAAGTTGGCCCGCCGCAAGCGGTACGGCCAGAAGATGTGGGACCAGAAGCGCGAGCCGAAGATCGTCATGGGTGCGCGCAAGCGTGCGGCACAGGAGTCCGCGGGCAAGCACCGGATCATGCACGAGGAGAAGCTCGCCGAGGCCAGGGGACGGCTCGACGACGCGGTGGACGCCGTACGGGACGACGACGAGATCCGCGTCGACCTGCCGTACACGGCCGTACCGGCGGGCCGGAGCGTGCTCACGCTGCGCGAGCTGGAAATGGTGTACGGCGCGCGGGTGGCCGGTGGTCTCGATCTGCACGGTCCGGAGCGGATCGCGCTGGTCGGGCGCAACGGCTCGGGCAAGACGACTCTGCTGCGGACCATCGCGGGTGAGCTTGCGCCGGTGGCGGGCGAGGCGACGGTGCACGTCCCGCTCCGGTTCCTGCCGCAGCGGCTGGACGTCCTCGACGACGGGCTGTCGGTCGCCGAGAACGTGGCCCGGTTCGCGCCGGGCGCCACCAACAACCGGATCCGGGCACGCCTGGCCCGCTTCCTGTTCCGGGGCGCCCGCGCCGACCAGCGGGCGGCGACGCTCTCGGGCGGCGAACGCTTCCGGGCGGCGCTGGCCGCGCTGATGCTGGCGGAGCCCGCGCCGCAGCTGCTGATGCTGGACGAGCCGACGAACAACCTGGACATGGCGAGCGTGCGGCAGCTCACCACGGCCCTGGAGTCGTACGAAGGTGCGCTGATCGTGGCCAGCCACGACCTGCCGTTCCTGGAGTCGATCGGCATCACGCGCTGGCTGATGGTGGAGGAGGGAGAACTGAAGGAAATCACGCCGGAAGCTGTCGGGTATCCCGCCTAGCTTCGGGGGCATGCCCGATTTCACGCCCCAGTTCATCACCATCACCGGAGCGAGCGAGAACAACCTGAAGGACGTCACCCTCCGCATCCCGAAGGGCCGGCTGACCGTGTTCACCGGCGTTTCGGGATCGGGGAAATCGTCGATCGTCTTCGACACGATCGCGGTGGAGTCGCAGCGCCAGCTGAACGAGACGTTCACCTGGTTCGTGCGCAACCGGCTGCCCAAGTACGAGCGCCCGCACGCCGAGGCCCTCGAGGACCTCTCCCCCGCGATCGTCGTCGACCAGCGGCCGATCGGGGGCCACTCCCGCTCCACGGTCGGCACGATGACCGACATCCACCCGGTGATGCGGGTCCTGTTCTCCCGGCACGGCACCCCGAGCGCCGGGCCGGCGACCGCGTACTCCTTCAACGACCCGTCCGGCATGTGCCCCGAGTGCGACGGCCTCGGGCGGACGGTACGGCCGGACTGGGACCGCATCCTCGACCCGGACCGGACGCTCGCCGACGGCGCGGTCCGCTTCCCGCCGTTCGCCGCGGGCACCTGGCAGGGGCAGGCGTACACCAACAGCGCCGACCTCGACCCGCACACACCCGTCGGCCGGTTCACCGCCGACGAGCGGGAGTTCCTGATGCGGGGCCGCCCCGGCAGCAAGGTCACCGTCAACGGCACGGGCGGCACCTGGACCACCGACTACGAGGGGCTCGCCACCCGCTTCGAGCGGCTGTACCTGAAGCGGGACCTGTCGGCGATGAGCCAGAAGACCCGGGACCTGGTGCGGGAGTACCTCGTGGAGGGCACCTGCCCGGTCTGCGACGGCGCCCGCCTGAACGCGGCGGCGCTGGCGACCCGGATCAACGGCCTGGGCATCGCCGACTGCGCCCGTATGCAGATCACCGACCTGATCACCGCGCTGGCGGACATCGACGACCCGGTCGCCGGGCCCGTCGCCCGCGCCGCCGTCACCGCCCTCGAACGCATCGACGCCATCGGCCTCGGCTACCTCAGCCTCGACCGGGAGACGGCCACCCTGTCCGGCGGCGAGGGGCAGCGCCTGAAGACCGTGCGCCACCTGGGCTCCAGCCTCACCGGCATGACGTACATCTTCGACGAGCCCAGCGTCGGACTGCACCCGCGCGACGTCGGCCGGCTCGGCGATCTGCTGCTGCGGCTGCGCGACAAGGGCAACACCGTGCTGGTCGTCGAGCACGACCCGGACGTCATCGCGCTCGCCGATCATGTCGTCGACATGGGGCCGCGGGCCGGCGCGGGCGGCGGACAGGTCGTGTTCGAGGGCACGCCGGACGCGCTCGCCGCGTCCGGCACGGTGACCGGGCGCTGCCTGCGGCGGCGTACGGCGCTCAAGGAGGCGGTGCGGCCGGCGCGCGGCGGGCTGTGGGTGAAGGGCGCCGACCGGCACAACCTGCGGGACCTCACGGTCGAGTTCGCGACCGGTGTGCTCACCGTGGTGACCGGGGTCGCCGGGTCGGGGAAGAGCACGCTGGTCCGGGAGTTCACCGCCGCCCACGCCGACGCGGTGGTCGTGGACCAGTCGTCGATCGGGATCTCCGGACGGTCGACCCCGGCGACGTACCTGGGGATCATGGACACGGTGCGGAAGATCTTCGCGCGCGGGACGGGCGCCGACGCGGGCCTGTTCAGCTTCAACTCCGCCGGCGCCTGCGGCACCTGCGAGGGCCGCGGGTTCATCCAGACCGACCTCGCGTTCATGGACCCGGTGTCCACGACCTGCCACGACTGCGAGGGGCGCCGTTTCAAGGACGCGGTGCTGGGGCTGACCGTGGACGGCAACTCCATCGCGGACGTCCTGGCGATGACGGCGGACGAGGCGCTGGCCGCCTTCGAGGACAAGGGCGTACGACGGCGGCTGCGGGCGCTGCGGGACGTGGGGCTGACGTACCTCACGCTCGGACAGCCGCTGTCCACGCTCTCCGGCGGCGAGCGCCAGCGGATCAAGCTGGCGACACGGCTGCACCGCACGGGAGCGGTGTACGTCCTCGACGAACCGACGACCGGACTGCACATGTCGGACGTCCACGGGCTGCTCGGGCTGCTGGACCGGCTGGTCGACGCGGGCAACACGGTGGTGGTCGTCGAGCACAACCTGGACGTGGTGGCGCACGCCGACCGGATCATCGACCTCGGCCCGGACGGCGGCCGGGACGGAGGGCGGGTGATCTTCAAGGGAACGCCACGAGAGCTCCTCGAAGTCCGCGAGTCCTTCACGGCGGCGCATCTCAGGAGGGCCACAGCCTGACCCGGAGGGTTTTGTACGGGCGGGCAGGCCCTGCATCATGGCGGGTCGGTGCCCCGTGCAGCTCGGGCGCCGGACCCTGCCACCGATCCGGAGATCCTGTCGTGCCCAGCAAGAAGGCCCTCGTCCGCCGCCCCGGCCCGCGCCTCGCCGAAGGGCTGGTCACTCACATCGAGCGCGAGAAGGTCGACCTCGATCTCGCGGTCGAGCAGTGGGAGGCGTACACCGAGGCCCTGCGCACGCACGGCTGGGAGACGATCGAGGTCGAGCCGGCCGACGACTGCCCCGACTCGGTGTTCGTCGAGGACACCGTCGTCATGTACCGCAACGTCGCGCTGATCGCCCGCTCCGGGGCCGAGTCCCGGCGCGAGGAGACCGCGGGCGTCGAGGAGGCCGTCGCCTCGCTCGGCTGCTCCGTGAACTGGATCTGGGAGCCGGGCACGCTGGACGGCGGCGACGTCCTGAAGGTCGGCGACACGATCTACGTCGGCCGGGGCGGGCGCACCAACACGGCCGGCGTCCAGCAGTTGCGGGCCGCGTTCGAGCCGCTGGGCGCCCGGGTCGTCGCGGTGCCCGTCAGCAAGGTGCTGCACCTGAAGTCGGCGATCACGGCACTGCCCGACGGAACCATCCTGGGCCGCATCCCGCAGCTGGACGCCCCGTCGCTGTTCCCGCGCTTCCTGCCGGTGCCGGAGGAGTCCGGGGCGCATGTCGTGCTGCTCGGCGGGGACAAGCTGCTCATCGCCGCGAGCGCGCCGAAGACGGCGGAGCTGCTCGCCGACCTCGGCCACGAGACCGTACCGGTCGACATCAGCGAGTTCGAGAAGCTCGAAGGGTGTGTGACTTGCCTCTCGGTCCGAATGCGGGAACTGTACGTCTGACCGGCTGAGCAGGTCACCTTTTCAGCCCCGGGACCTGCGGGTCCTGGGGCTGCGCGTGGCTCCGTGAACCTCCGGTGACAGGGCAGCTGATCAGCGGTCTTTACATCGCTCTTAACCTACGGCTTCGTAACCTACGGGTTCGTAGCCTACGATCCCGTAGGTTCCGGCAACCGCTCGCCGGTCATGTTCCCTGTGTTGCGCGTCCCCCTGGAGTTCCCGTGACGATCACTTCCCCTCACCTCGGCAGCTCTGCCGGCTGGACCGACGCCCGTCTGCTGTACGCGCTGGAGGAAGTGGTCGAGAAGGAACTCAACCGGCATCTGAAGGTCGCCAAGGACTGGATGCCGCACGAGTACGTCCCTTGGTCGGACGCCCGCAACTTCCCCGGCATCTTCGAGGACGGCGAGGCCTGGGACAAGGAGCAGTCCAAGGTCACCGAGATCGGCCGGATCGCCCTGGTGGTGAACCTCCTGACCGAGGACAACCTGCCTAGCTACCACCACGAGATCGCCTCGCTCTTCGGCCGGGACGGCGCCTGGGGCACCTGGGTGCACCGCTGGACGGCCGAGGAGGGCCGCCACGGCATCGTGATGCGCGACTACCTGCTCGCCTCGCGCGCGGTGGACCCGGACAAACTCGAGCAGTTCCGCATGGCCCACATGAGCGAGGGCTTCGAGTCGGACAACGCACACTCGATGCTGCACTCGGTCGCCTACGTCTCCTTCCAGGAGCTCGCGACCCGCATCTCGCACCGCAACACCGGCCACCAGTCCGGCGACCCGGTCTGCGACCGCATGCTGGCGCGCATCGCGACCGACGAGAACCTCCACATGGTCTTCTACCGGAACCTGCTGAAGGCCGCGTTCGAGATCGCCCCCGACCTCACCATGCAGGCCGTGCGCGACGTCGTGGTCAACTTCCGCATGCCCGGCCACGGCATCCCCGGCTTCGAGCGGGCCGCCGCCCAGATGGCCATCGGCGAGGTCTACAACATGCGCATCCACCACGACGACGTCCTCGAGCCGGTCCTGCGCTTCCTGAAGATCATGGAGATCGACGGCCTCGGCCCCGAGGGCCAGAAGGCCCAGGAGGAGCTGGGTCTGTTCATGGGCGGACTGAACGCCGAGGCCCTGAAGTTCGACGAGAAGCTCGCCGCGCGCAAGGCCCGCATGGCCGCCCGGGCGGCCGGCTGACCGCCGAGCCCCACGGTCACCGACGGCCGGCCCGCTGCGCAGCGGGCCGGCCGTCGTTTTTTCCTGTGCGCGTCGGCCCTGGCCTGCGGCATCATGCTCGCCATGCGTGAGAACAGCAGGGTGGAGCAGGCCGTCGGCTTCCTGCTCCACCTGGTCGATGCGGAGACCGCCGAGCGGGTCCGGGCGCGCACCGGGCTGCCCGGGCCGGAGGACCCGAGGACGTCCCGGCTGCGGCTCACGCGCGCGTGGACGTGAGCACGGCGTCTGCCGTCCTCCGTGGCGCTGTGCGTCCTGGAGAACGACCCCCCGGCGCTCAACGGCCTGGGGTGGCCCTACCGCACCACCGACCCGGGACTGCGCCGGGCGGTCGCCCGTGGCGTGCCCTTCGGGACCGGCCGCACCGGCCCCCTGCGCGTGGACCGGGCCCCGCGGGAGCGGGAGCCCGAGGTGCCCGTCGGCTACGTCCGGCACGGCCTCGTGGGCGCGCTGCGCGCCGTCACGTCGATGGGCCAGGCACGCGCCGCCGCGTCCATGGTGCTGCCGGCCGACGGCTGGTGGGCGGTCGGGGAGGCCGACCTCGACCGTCCGCTGCCCGGCTACGCCCGCTGGGCGCTGTCCGTGCGCCCGGACGGCCCGCCCCTGGGCGCCAAGGGTGCGGCTCGCACGCCAAGTTCACGCATCGACTGCGGCAGGCGGGCACCACAGTCGGCGCTCGCCACCTGCCCGTCGGCTGCCGGGACCCGGAGCTCAGCGCGAGGTACGGCCGGGACCCGGGGCTCAGCGCGAGGTACGCCTGAGTTCCAGGCGTTCCTTCTCCGACAGGCCGCCCCAGACGCCGAAGCGTTCGTCGTTGTCGAGGGCGTACTCCAGGCAGGCGGAGCGGATCGGGCACATGCCGCAGATCCGCTTCGCCTCCCGGACGGAGCTTCCGGGTTCGGGGAAGAAGAAGTCCGCCCCGGTCTGTGCGCACAACGCCTCCTCCTGCCAGGTCAGGTCGGGCGAGGTGATCATCGCGATCGTGTCGATGTGCATGCGCAGGATCGTGCCGGACGGCGCAAAACGTTCGATCAACGCGGGATCAACGCCGCGGCGCAGGGCCCCCGGCCGACTCGATGGTCCCCTTCGGCGCTCCGCGGCGCACGGCGGCGCGCGGGCCCGGAGGAAAACAACGAGGCGCCTGGCCATCACTGTGAGTGATCGAACGGCGGTCCCGGCAGACGGCGGTGTTCCGGCAGCGATTGTCAGTGGGCGGTGCAAGACTCGGCAGTGCAGCAGACAGCGGGACCCTTCCGAGGAGGGCGATGATGCTCACCACCCGTTTCGTCACCGGCGCGCCGAACTGGATCGACCTCGGCACACCCGACATCGAGGGCGCCGCTTCCTTCTACGGCGGTCTGTTCGGCTGGCGATTCCAGCCAGGCGGGCCCGAGACCGGCGGTTACGGCCTCTTCCAGCTCGACGGGAAGACGGTGGCCGGTGGTATGCAGACGACCGAGGAGCAGGGTCCGCCGTCCTGGACGGTGTACTTCCAGACGCCGGACACGGACGCCACCGCGAAGGCGGCGGAACAGGCGCACGGCTCGGTGCTGGTGCAGCCCATGGACGTGATGGACCTGGGCCGCATGGCCGTCCTCGCCGACAAGGCGGGCGTCTCCTTCGGCCTGTGGCAGCCCGGTACCAACAAGGGCCTGGACATCGTGCAGGAGCCCGGTTCGCTGTGCTGGCTGGAGCTGTACACACCGGACGTGCCGGCCGCGGCGGGGTTCTACAACGCGACGCTGGGCATGGAGACCTTCGCCCTCGACTTCTACGGCGGCACGTACACGACGTTCAGCCCCGGCGGTCAGGGTGAGGACGCCATGTTCGGCGGCGTCGTCGACAGGGCGGACGACCCGGCGGAGGCACAGGGCCCGCCGTACTGGCTGCCGTACTTCGAGGTCACCGACACGGACGGGACGGTCGCCAGGGCCCAGGAGCTGGGCGGCACGGTCCGCATGCCGGCCACGGACCTCCCGGACGTCGGCCGTGTCGCCAAGCTCACCGACCCCTACGGCGCCCGCTTCGCGGTGATCAAGAGCGCGCCCGCTCGGAGCTGACGGGCCGTCCGAAGCCGACGGGACGTCCGGAGCCGACAGCCCTTGCAGAGCCGACGGCCCGTGCGGAGCTGACGGCCCGTGCGGAGCTGAGGGAAGGCACCGGGGTTCGGCCTACGCGGAGGCCCGCCGTATCAGCGTGGTCGGCAGCACCACGCTGGACGGCGCGGCCGCGATGCCCTCGTCGGCGGCGTTGCGTTCGAGGCCGCGCAGCAGCAGCCGGGCCATCAGCCGCCCCATCTCCTCTATGTCCTGACGGATCGTCGTGAGCGGCGGTTCGGTCTGCTCCGTCACCGGCAGCATGTCGTCGAAGCCGACCACGGCGACATCGTCCGGCACCCGCCGCCCGGACTCCCGCAGCACCCGCAGCGCCCCGGCGGCGGTGAGGTCGTTGGCGGCGAAGACGGCGTCGAGGTCCGGGCAGCGCGTCAGCAACTCGCGCATCGCCCGCTCCCCACCGGCCGGTGTGAAGTCGCTCTCGACGATCAGCCGGGGATCGGCGTCGACCATGACGTCCCGGTACCCGTCGAGCCGGTCCACCGCAGAGGTCTGGTCGAGGGCGCCGGTGATGTGCGCGATCCGGGTACGGCCGAGGCCGACGAGGTGCCGCACGGCGTCGCGGGCGCCGCCGCGGTTGTCCACGTCGACGTAGGCCACCCCTCGCCCGTCGCCGCTCCAGCCGGGCCGTCCGCCGAACACGGTGGGCACTCCGGCGCGCTGGATCAGTTCGGGCAGAGGGTCGTCGAGGTGCAGGGAGAAGACCAGCGCCCCGTCGACATGTCCGCCGGCGAGGTAGCGGCCGACGCGCGCGTGGTCGTCCCGTCCCTCCGTGAGCAGCAGTACGAGCTGGTTGTCGTGGGCCGTCAACTCCTTGCTGATACCGCGCAGTTGCAGGGCGAAGAAGGGGTCGGCGAAGACACGGCTCTCGGGTTCGGCGACGATGACCGCGATGGCGTCGTGGCGCCGGGTCACCAGGCTGCGGGCGGCCTGGTTCGGCACATAGCCGAGCTCTTCCACGGCCTTGCGGACCCGCTCGACGAGCGGCTCCCTGACTCCGTCCCCGCCGTTGACGACGCGCGACACGGTGGCCCGCGAGACCCCGGCCCGCTCGGCGACGGCCTCCAGAGTGGGGCGCGGGGCTGTACCGGTCACTGCGCGGCTCCTCATCGACGGTTGCCGATCAGGATAGCCCGGCCGCGAGCTGCACGTGAGAGCGCTCTCGTCCTCTCGTCCTGCTGTGATTCCGTGCGCCCCGTGCTCGGTGTCCGTGCGGAGCCACGCCCACCAGGATGCCGACCGGGAACGGAGCTCGCTCGGCGTCGCTCCAGGGGGGAGCGGCCTTCACGCCGGCAGATCGACCCGCCGCCCCACCCGCTCCGCCGCCCCGTACGCCGACCACGCCGGCGCCAGTTCCTGCCCGGGCAGTCCGACCGGCGCCTAGACGCTGCGGCTTGCCGCGTTCACGCGCCCAGGGCGCTCGCCCCGCAAGACGTCCGCCGGCTCGGCGTCGGCGGCGGTCGCCGGCAAGCCGGCCGCCGCCAAGGCGCCCGTGCTCGCGGCGTGTTCACGGTCGTCCACGACGAGGATCGCGGCGCGCAGCAGGTCGGCGGAGAGTTCCTGCCTGCCGGGCTCGTCCGCCCCCAGGCTCGTGAAGTGGTGGCCGTCCCGGGTGTCGGACAGCCGCAGCAGGGGCTCCCGGGCCCAGGTGGCGAGCAGTACGGTGTCGGCGGCCGCGGCGACCTCCTGCGCCGAGGCCGCCGTCCGGCCGGTGTGCCGTGCGGCGAAAGCCTCGGCGCGCCCGGCGTCCGTGTCATGGACGACGAGGTCGCTCCAGGGCCGTACGCCTCGATGCCCGGCAGCACGCCGGGGATCAGGGCGGTGGCCGTGCCGGGGAACGGCAGTTCGGTGCGCACCCGCTGCCCGGCGACCGTGGCGTCCCGCGCCCGGAGGAAGCCGTCGCGCAGCGCCGCCGGACAGGCCCCGGGCGCCGGCACCGCTTCCTGGTCACCGCGTGTCAGAACAAGGGTCACCCGTCCATGATCCGTCAGTGTCCGTGGGCGGACCCCGAGGCCGTCTCCTGAGCGTGTTCGTGCGGTTCGTAGCCGGGAATGGTGCCGTCCTTCTTCTTCACCAGGAAGAGCCCCACCATCCCCATGTCGGAGTGGCTCTGCACATGGCAGTGGTACATCCACGCACCGGCTCCGACACCTTCGCCGGCGATCACCTGGAAGCCGAACGAGTCCGCGGGTCCGACGATCTTGTTGTCGATGACCTGGCTGGGGTCGTCGGGGCCGGTGAGCATGCCCGTGCGGTTGTCCGCCCAGCGGTGACCGTGCATGTGGAAGGTGTGGTAGTACTCGCCGTGCGTGATCATCACGATCTCGACCCGATCGCCCACCGTGGCCTCGAAGTCGGGGCCGGTGTGCGCGGGCTTGTTGTTGATGAGCATGTCGTTGAAGACGATCGTGTGGGTCGCGTCCGGGAGGATGTCGCCCTTGCGCCGCACGATCACCGGCCCGTACAGGCCCTTGCGGATGCCGACGGTGCCGTGCTCGGTGCCGACGACATGGTCGTGGTAGTGCCAGTAACCGGCGCTGCCCGCCCGCCAGGTGCCGTCCTTGCGGCGGCCGGGGGCGTGGGTGCGCCAGGTGTAGGTGCGGGTGCCGCCCGGTTCGACGTCGCTCTTGTTCATCCTGGTTCCGTCGCTGGTGATCTCGTAGTCGAGGCCGTGGACGTGCAGGCTCACCGGTATGTCCATCGTGTTCTCGAACTCGATGTGCAGGGTGTCGCCCTCGTTGAGTTCGATCAGCGGCCCGGGAATGCTCGCCTTGCCCTTCTCGAGGCCGTAGCCCATCTGCCCGTCGGCGAGCTTCTCGGCGTACAGCTTGAGATGTCTGACCTCACCTCCGGCCGGGGCGGCCCGCGACGGTGTGTCAGCGCCGACGGCCTCGGGTACCGATGCCAGCGACAACGATGTCGCCGCGGTGGCGCCACCCAGCAGTACACGTCTGTTGAAGCTGCGTCTGTCCATGCCGAACTCCCCACGGCGGTACGGAAATTACGGGGATGAACCGCTGAGACGGTACCGGCCGCTCCCCCGTTTATCCACACCCAGGACAAAGTTCGTCCCGATGCGGTCATAGGTATTGGCCTGTCGGTCAAAGGGGTCTAGCTTCCTTCTCGCTGTTGCTGTGACCGTGGAGGTGCCCATGCACTTACGAGGGTTGAGCACGAGAAGACAGACCTGGGTGGCTGCCGTGACGGCAGGGATCGTCGGCGCCGGGCTGATGGCAGCCCCGGCGGCCGACGCGCGCCCTGCTCCGGAACCGCCCCTGACAACGATGTCCATCAAGTCGCCTCCGGGCGGCGCCAATGTACGGGTGCTCATCTTCTACGGGTCCGCTGCCTCCGGCGAGGAGTCGCCGCTGGTGAACGCCGGCATCGAGGCGATCGAGAAGATCGGCCTGTCGGGCCCGGCCGACCGGCGTTTCAGGACCGAGGCCACTGACGACGCCTCGGTGTTCACCAATGAGAAAAGGCTGAGCCGGTTCAATTCGATCGTGTTCCTGACCGGTGGCGGTGACGTCCTCGACCCGGAGCAGGAAGCGGGCCTGGAGTCCTACATGGAAGCGGGCGGCGGCTTCGTCGGCATCCATGACGCGGCCCGCGCCGAGCCGTACTCGGACTGGTTCACCGGACTCGTCGGCGCCCGTCCGGCGGCCGGCGGCCCGACGAACGCGCAGCGCGCGGTGGTCGAGGTCGGCGACCGGCGCCACCCGGCCACCAAGGACCTGCCGGTTCAGTGGAAACGGCCGGACAAGTGGCTGAACTGGGCGAAGAACCCCTCGGGTTCGGTGCACACCGTCGCACGGGTGCGGGAATCCAGCTACCAGCCGGGGTCGAGCGCCAACGGCTGGGACCACCCGGTGAGCTGGTGCCGTGACTACGACGGCGGCCGCTCCTTCTACACGGGCATGGGCGGCACGGTGTCGTCGTACGACGAGACCGACTTCCGCGCGCATCTGCGCGGCGCCCTGCAGTGGACGACCCGGCTGTCGCAGGCCGACTGCAAGGCCACCGTCACCGGCAACTACAAGGCCGAGCGCCTCACCCAGCCCAACCAGGCGGGCCAGAACGACCAGATCGGCGAACCGCACGGCCTGGTCACGGCCCCCGACGGGCGGGTTCTGTACATCGGCCGGGGCGGCGCCGACTCCTCCCAGCCGGTGGTGACCGACTGGAACGACCCGGAGATCGGCAAGGGCAAGGGCGAGGTCCACGTCTACGACCCGAAGACCAAGAAGGTCACCCTGGCCGGGGCGCTCACGGTGTTCGGCAACAAGGGCGGCGGCGGCGAGCTGATCAAGGTCGAGGAGGGCCTGCTCGGCATCGAGCTCGACCCGCGCTTCGAGGAGAACGGGTGGGTGTATCTGCACTACACCCCGCACTCGCAGCTCGACCGCGACAAGCAGATGGCCGAGCGGCGGGTCTCCCGCTTCACGCTCGACCTCGCAACGAACAAGCTGGACCTGGGCAGCGAGAAGGTGCTGCTCAAGTGGCCGGTGCAGGTGCACAGTTGCTGCCACGCGGGCGGCGGAATGACCTGGGACTCCAAGGGCAACCTGTACATCGCGACGGGCGACAACAACTCCAGCGGGTTCAGCAGCGGTTACTCGGGCAACAACCCCGAGCCCAGCTACAAGGGTGTGTCCTTCGCCGACGCCCGCCGCACCGCCGGCAACACCAACAACCTCAACGGCAAGATCCTGCGCATCCACCCGGAGCCGGACGGCACGTACACACTGCCGGCGGGGAACCTCTTCACCGGCCAGGAGCCGGACGAGGGCGGCGGGAAGACGCGCGGCGAGATCTATGTGATGGGCGTCAGGAACCCTGCGCGCATCTTCGTCGACAGGCAGACCGACATCCTGTACGCGGGCTGGGTCGGCCCCGACGCTGGCGCGCCGTCGACGACGTGGGGTCCGGCCAAGTACGACACGTTCGCCGTGATCACCAAGGCGAGCAACCGGGGCTGGCCGTACTGCATGGGCAACAAGCAGCCCTACCGGGACCGCAACCTGCCCGATCCCAGCAAGCCGCTGGGCTGGTACGACTGCAACGCCCCGAAGAACGAGTCGCCGAACAACGACGGTCTCGTCAACCTTCCGCCGGTCACCGGCAACAACATCTGGTACTCGCCCCAGGGCGGTGCCCCGGACTTCCCGCGCGACGCGAACGGCGTGCCGTCGTACAAGCAGGAGGAGGCCACCTACTCGCTGCCGTGGCTCAAGGGCGGCGGCCAGGCCGCGATGAACGGGCCGGTCTACCGGTACGACACGGCGAGCAGCAGTGACACCAAGTGGCCCGCCTACTGGGACGGCAAGTGGTTCGTCGGTGACTTCTACGACGCCGACCAGCCGCGCAACGCGGTGCTCACCGACCCCAAGACCCACGGGGACGGCGGTCTGCCGGTGCACTCGGAGTCGCTGAAGAAGATCGTGCCGATCGGCAACGACGGCATCAAGAACCTCATGGACTGGAAGTTCGGTCCGGACGGCGCGCTGTACGTGCTCGACTACGGCCGGGGCTTCTTCACCTCGGACGCCAAGTCGGCGCTGTGGCGGGTCACCTACACGGGCGGCGGGCCGACCCCGGCCGCCGACCAGCTGGCGAGGGGGGCGCAGTGACCCGGCAACGAAGAATGTGGGCGGTCCTGCTGGCCGCGCTGATGGTGGTGCTGGGACTGCAAGCGCTGCCCGCGAACGGACAGCCGCAACCGCAGCCGGAGGCGGCGGCAGCCGCGCAGGTCCTCACCTGGACGGCCGGCGACGACATCACGAAGTACGGCTCGGCGCCGACGACCGCCGTGGCCGGCGCGACGACGATCGTCTTCGAGAACAGCACGGCGACCGGCAACACCACCGGGATGCCGCACACGCTGACGTTCGACATCGCCGACCCCGAGTACAACAACGACGTCCAGCTGAACATCCTCGCCAACCCGAACGACGACCAGGGCGGCAAGCACACGGCCGAGGTCACGCTCACCCCCGGCCGCTACCGCTACTACTGCACGATCCCCGGTCACGGGCAGATGCAGGGCATCCTGGTGGTGACCGAGGGCAACGGCGACGACACGACGGCGCCCGAGGCGTCGGCGACGGTCAGCGGGACGCAGAACGCGCAAGGGCAGTACGTCGTTTCGGCGAGCGTGGCACTGCACGCCACCGACGACGAGGGCGGCTCCGGGGTCGACCGCGTCGAGTACGCGGTGGGCGACGAGGGCGCCTGGCAGCCGTACACCACCCCGGTCGTCGTCGATCAGGTCGGCGATCACAAGATCCGCTACCGGGCGCTCGACAAGGCGGGGAACGTCTCCGCGGAGAAGAGCGTCTCGTTCACGGTCGTGGCGCCGCAGAGCGACGACACGACCGCGCCCGAGACGTCGGCGACGGTCAGCGGCGAGCAGAACCCCGACGGGACGTACGTCGCCATGGCGACCGTCACCGTCTCCGCCTCCGACACCGGTACCGGCGTCAACACCATCGAGTACGCGATCGGCTCCGGCGCCTGGCAGCCGTACACCGCGCCCGTGATGGTGCACGAGGTCGGCAGCCACACCGTGCGCTACCGCGCCACCGACAAGGCGGGGAACGTCGCGGCGGAGAAGAACGTGCAGTTCACGGTCGTGGCGGCGCCCCAGCCGGACACGACCGCGCCGGTGACCGGGGTGACCGTCGAGGGCGCGAAGAACTCGTCCGGGGCGTACATCGGCAACGCCAGGGTGACCGTCACGGCGACCGATGAGCACCACGGCTCGGGCGTCGACCGGATCGAGTACTCGATCGACGGCGGGCCGTATCTCGCGTACACCGCCCCGGTGGTGGTCGACCGCGCGGGCACGCACACCCTCGGCTACCGGGCGACGGACAAGGCGGGCAACACCTCCGCGGCCCGTACGGTGACCTTCACCGTGGTGTCCAGCGAGGTGCCGGCGCCCAGCTGTGCCGAGTTCGACGAGCGGTTGACGGTGATCGTCGGCACGGTCGACTCGGGTGTCCCGAACCGGCTGACCAACAGCAGGTGCCGGATCAACGAGCTGATCGAGGACGAGAAGGAGTGGACGTCCCACGCGCTGTTCCTCAAGCACGTGACGGCCGTCCTGGACAAGCTCCTGAAGGACGGGGTCGTCGACCGGCGCGAGTACAAGGCCATCCGCAAGGCGGCCCGCCAGTCCGGGATCGGCAAGCCCGGACAGACCGAGGGCTACCGCACGATCCTCGACGGCAGCGCGGCGTCGTTCGCGAAGTGGCAGCAGGTGGGCGGTGGTTCGTTCGCACCGAACGGCGACGGCTCGATCACCTCGGGGACGACGAAGGCGGGCCTGGGGATGCTGTGGTTCCCCGAGCGCAAGTACGGCGACTTCTCGCTCAAGCTGCAGTGGCGTGACGACGCTCCGGGCACCGGCAACGCCAACTCCGGTGTGTTCGTGCGCTTCCCGTGGGTCCACGACCATCCCGAGGAGCCACGCCCGGAGTGGGCCGCCATCAAGTACGGGCACGAGGTGCAGGTGTTCGACCGGCCCGACGGCGACATGTACAAGACCGGTTCGGTCTACGGCTTCGACCGGGTGGGGCTCGCCGGTGCCGGCGTCACCCAGAAGGGCACGTGGAACGACTACGAGATCCGGGTGGTCGACCAGCACTACTCGGTCTACCGCAACGGTGTGCTGATCAACGAGTTCGACAACACCGGTGGCCAGGACTTCGTCCCGCCCCGCTCGGACGACCCGGGCACGGACGGGCGGCGGTTCGCCTCCGGTTACATCGGGCTCCAGGTGCACGGCACGACGGACGTGGTCTCGTACCGGGACGTCCGGATCAAGGAGCTGTAGGTTCCGGCGGCGTCTGCCCGGGCTCGTCCTCGGGAGGCGCCGCCTTCTTGGCGCGGCTCGGCTGCACCCGCCTGGGCTCACCCGGCATCTTCGGGTACTCGGGCGGGTACGGCAGATCGCCCAGCCCGTGGTCGCGCTCGTCCTTGTCGGCCAGCTCCAGCAGCGCGTCCAGGGCGAAGCGGTGGTCGTCCATGTCCGCGTGCACATCGCCGAGTTCGGCGAAGCGGGCGGGCATGGTGGTGATGTCGAAGTCCTGGGGGTGCGCGACGCCGACCTCGTCCCAGCGCAGGGGTGCGGAGACCGGGGCGTGCGGGCGGGGGCGTACGGAGTAGGCGGAGGCGATCGTGCGGTCGCGGGCCGTCTGGTTGTAGTCGACGAAGATGCGCTCGCCGCGTTCCTCCTTCCACCACTTGATCGTGACCTGCTCCGGCATCCTGCGTTCCAGTTCCCGGCCGACGGCGATCGCGGCGCGCCGGACCTGGGTGAAGGTCCAGCGTGGCTCGATGGGCACGAAGACATGCAGACCGCGGCCGCCGGAGGTCTTCGGCCAGCCGCGCAGGCCGCCGAACTCGTCGAGGACGGCGCGCAGTTCATGGGCGGCGCGGACGGCGTCGTCGAAGTCGGTGCCGGGCTGCGGGTCGAGGTCGATGCGCAGTTCGTCGGGGCTGTCGACGTCGTCACGGCGGACCGGCCACGGGTGGAAGGTGAGGGTGCCGTACTGGGCGGCCCACAGGACGGCGGCCTCCTCGGTGGGGCACATCTCGTCGGCGCTGCGGCCGCTGGGGAAGGTGATGTGGGCGCGGGGGATCCAGTCGGGCATGTTCTTGGGCGCCCGCTTCTGGTAGAACCACTCGCCGTTCAGGCCGTCCGGGTAGCGCTGCAGGGTGGTGGGGCGGTCGCGCAGGGCGCGCAGGATGCCGGGGCCGACGGCGATGTAGTAGCGGGCGAGATCCAGCTTGGTGTAGCCGTGTTCCGGGAAGAAGATCTTGCCCGGGCTGGACAGGCGTACCGTCCGCCCGGCCGCCTCCAGTTCCACCGCTTCGCCCATGCGAGCCACGGTAGGCGCACGGCACACCGCGCGCACACCGGGCGGCGGCCGTCGTGTGCGAGCAGAATCGACAGCATGGACCTTCCCGTGATGCCGCCCGTGAAGCCGATGCTCGCCAAGTCGGTGGCGAAGATCCCGCCGGGCATGCAGTACGAGGCGAAGTGGGACGGGTTCCGGGCGATCGTCTTCCGCGACGGGGACGAGGTCGAGTTGGGCAGCCGTACCACGAAGTCGCTGACCAGGTACTTTCCCGAGCTGGTCGCGGGGCTGAAGGAGCGGTTGCCGCAGCGGTGCGTGCTGGACGGGGAGATCGTGATCGCCCGGGAGGGGCGGCTGGACTTCGACGCGCTCACCGAGCGCATCCACCCGGCGGACTCACGGGTGCGCACGCTGGCCGAGCGGACCCCGGCGTCGTTCGTGGCCTTCGACCTGCTCGCGCTCGCGGACGAGTCCCTGCTGGAGACCCCGCTGGCGGACCGGCGGGCGCTGCTGACGATGGCGTTGTCCGGGGTGTCGTCACCGGTGCACGTGGCGCCGGCGACGACCGACATCGAGACGGCGCAGGGCTGGTTCGAGCAGTACGAGGGGGCGGGGCTCGACGGGGTGATCGCCAAGCCGCTGACGCTGCGCTACCTCCCGGACGAGCGGGCCATGTTCAAGATCAAGCACGAGCGCACGGCGGACGTCGTCGTCGCGGGCTACCGGCTGCACAAGAGCGGGCCGGTCGTGGGTTCCCTGCTGCTCGGCCTGCACGACGACCGCGGCACGCTCCAGCACGTGGGCGTGTCGGCCGCGTTCTCGATGAAGCGGCGGGCCGAGCTGATCGAGGAGCTGGAGCCGCTGCGGATGGCGGATGCCACCGGGCATCCCTGGGCGGCGTGGGCCGAGGAGGCGGCGCACGAGTCGGCCCGGCTGCCGGGCGCGCCCAGCCGCTGGTCGGGCAAGAAGGACCTGTCGTGGGTGCCGCTGCGTCCGGAACGGGTGGCGGAGGTGGCGTACGACCACATGGAGAACGGCGTGCGCTTCCGGCACACGGCCCGCTTCCGCCGCTGGCGCCCGGACCGCACGCCGGACAGCTGCACGTACGCGCAGCTGGAGGAGCCGGTGCGCTACGACCTCGGGGCGATCTTCGGCCCGCAGGCCTGACCGCGCGGGGCGTGCTCACCCGGCCCGTCAGGGCTTCATCAGCACCTTGACCGCGCCGTCCTGCTTCTGCTGGAACATCTCGTAGGCGTGCGGGGCGTCGCTCAACGGCACGCGGTGGGTGGCGAAGTCGTCCACGCCGAGGGGGTCCTCGTCCGTGAGGTACGGCAGGATGTCGTCGGTCCAGCGGCGCACGTTGGCCTGGCCCATCCTTATCTGGATCTGCTTGTCGAACAGGGTGAGCAGCGGGATCGGGTCCGCCGTGCCGCCGTACACGCCGGACAGCGAGATCGTGCCGCCGCGCCGCACCAGGTCGATCGCGGTGTACAGGGCGGCGAGCCGGTCGACGCTGAAGCGCTCGGCGAGCGGCGCGCCCAGTTTGCGGGGCAGCAGTGCCGAGGCCTGCTGGGCGAGGCGGGCCGCGGCGCTGCCGTGGGCCTCGGTGCCGACCGCGTCGACGACCGCGTCGGGGCCGCGGCCGTCGGTCCGGTCGCGGATGGCGGCGACGAGTTCCTTCTCGTCGTCGAAGCTCCTCAGGTCGAACGTCTCGACGCCCCGCTCGCGTGCCCGCCGCAGCCGCTCGGGCACCAGGTCCACGCCGAACACCCGCTCCGCGCCCGTCACCCGGGCGACCCGGCAGGCCATGTCGCCGATGGGACCGAGGCCGAGCACCGCGACGCTGCCGCCCTCGGGGACCTCGGCGTAGCGGACCGCCTGCCAGGCGGTGGGCAGTACGTCGGAGAGGTAGACGAACCGGTCGTCGGCCGGCCCGTCCGGGATCTTGATCGGCCCGTACTGCGCCTGCGGGACCCGCAGGTACTCGGCCTGGGCGCCCGGCACCGCGCCGTACAACCGGGTGTAGCCGAACAGGGCGGCGCCCATGCCCTCGCCGGTGACCTGGGTGGTCTCGCACTGGGTGGGCAGCCCGGTCAGGCACATCCAGCAGTTGCCGCAGGCGATCTGGAACGGCACCACGACGCGGTCCCCGGCCTGGAGGTCGGGGACTCCCGCGCCGACCTCCTCGACGACCCCGATGGGTTCGTGCCCGAGGATGTCCCCCGGCGTCATGAACGGCGTGAGCACCTCGTACAGATGCAGATCGGAGCCGCACAACCCGCTGGAGGTGATGCGGACGACCGCGTCCGTCGGCTCCTGGATCCCGGGATCGGGCACGGTCTCCACCCGTACGTCCCGCTTGCCCTGCCAGGTCACTGCCCTCATCGCCCGCGCTCCCTCCGGTCGTCCGCGCACGGCGCTCGTACGGTGGGCGATCCGGGTACCCCGGCGCTCCCGGGCCGAATCGCCGACGGCCGGGCCCCGGCTCCTGGCATCCCCGAGGCGCGGCCCGTGAGCCGACCGGCTGCCGGTGCCAGGGCCGATCGGCGCAATGGCGAGGAGCGTCGGGGCCCATCGGGGTATGCAACCTATGAACAGATAAGCGCACAATTGATGACATGAACCGGGCGGGTGGCTACGGGTGACGACGGTGGGCAGGCAACGACCGGCGCGTGCAAGACGCGCCTCGACCATGACCGGACTGCTGGCCGCCGCCCTGGCGGCCTCCCTGGCCGCGGGATGCACGACGTCCGACGGCCCCCGCGACGACGGCCGCGGCCGGAGCAGTTCGCCGGCGGGCGACGGCGAGAGCCGGGCGAAGGGCGGCTCGGTACTGGCCGTGAAGATCGACAACTCCCGCAACGCACGGCCCCACACCGGCCTGAACGAGGCGGACATCGTGTACGTCGAGCCGGTCGAGGGCGGACTCAGCCGTCTGATGGCGGTGTACGCGCAGAAGCTGCCCAAGGCCATCGGGCCGGTGCGCAGCGCTCGTGAGACCGATCTGGAGCTGCTGCGCCAGTTCGACCGGCCCACGCTCGCCTTCTCCGGCGCCCAGCGCAAGCTCCTGCCGAAGATCGACAAGGCGCCGCTGGAGGCTGTGCCGCCCGGCGAGGCGTCCGCCGCGTACTTCCGCAGCAAGATGCGGCCCGCCCCGCACAACCTCTACCTGCGGCCCGACCGGCTGATGGCCGAGCCACCGGGCACATCCGCCCTGACGACCGGCTTCCGCTTCGGTTCCGCCCCCGCCGGAGGCAAGCCGACCACCGTGCAGAGGGTGAACTACGACGCCGCCCGGTACACCTTCGCCTGGTCCAGGAGCCAGCGCCGGTGGCTGGTCGGCATGGACGGCAAGGTCGCCGGCACGACGGACGGCAAGCGGGTCATGGCCGCCACCGTCGTCGTGCAGTACGTGAAGGTGCGCAAGTCCACGTTCCACGACAAGCTCGGCCACTACACGCCGTACACCGAGACGGTCGGCTCCGGAAAGGCGCGGGTGCTGCGCGACGGGCGGGCCTACGACGTCAAGTGGAAGCGCGCGAAGGCGTCGGACGGCACGACGTTCACGACGAAGAGCGGCAAGCGGATGAACTTCCAGCACGGCCAGGTGTGGGTGGTGTTCGCGAACGCGTCCTGAGGGTCCGGGCCGGGCGTGCCGGGCCGGGATCAGGGTTGGGCCGGGCGTGCCGGGCCGGGATCAGGGTTGGGCGACGAGGGGCTCCGCCGGGTGGCGCAGCCCCTCGGCCGCGTCCGCCACCCGCCGGATCAGGTCGAAGAAGAGCGTCTGCTCCTCGGCGGAGAGCGGGGCCAGGAAGACCTGGTTCATCCGGGCCGTGCGCACGGTCAGCTTCTTGTGGGTGCGCAGGCCCTCGTCCGTCAGGCGCAGCAGGAAGCGGCGGCCGTCCTGGGGGTCGCGGACCTTGTCGAGCAGCCCGCGCCGGCCGAGCCGGCTGATCACCTCGGCGATCGTCGACCGGTCGAGCCCGACGCGCTCCCCCACCGTCCGCTGGTCAAGACCCGGCTCGGCGACGAGGGTGTTGAGCACGGCGAACTGGGGCGAGGTGATCTCCTCGGAGACCATCGTGTTCCACAGCAGGTAGTGCGCCTGCTGGAGCCGCCGGGCCAGGTGCCCGGGGTGGGTGGTGAGGTCCACGGCGGCCATGCGCGCTCCCCTGGTCGTTTTCGTCGGTGCACTGAACAATACCCGGCCTCGTGGTGACTGTCTGCGGCCCGACCGATCCGGCGAGCCTCACATTTTCCGAGGTCTTGACGGGTCACCGCTCCGGTGGCAGCGTGAGGAAAGACTTCGCGGAAATAATCAGTGCCCTGACTAACTCGGGTGCTGGGAGCTCGGAAGAGATGGGGCTTCTCGGATGGACAAGGTGGTCGCCACGGCCCTGGAGGCGGTGGCCGATGTCGGCGACGGCGTGTCACTCGCGGTGGGTGGCTTCGGGCTGAGCGGTGTGCCGAACGTGCTGATCCAGGCGCTGTACGAGCGTGGGGTGTCCGGGCTGTCGGTCGTCTCGAACAACTGCGGGGCGATGGAGTCCGGCCTCGCGGTGCTGCTGTCGGCGGGGCGGATCGCCCGGGTGACCGGCTCCTACATCGGCGCGAACAAGGAGTTCGCCCGCCAGTACCTGGCCGGGGAGCTGGAGGTGGAGATGATCCCGCAGGGCACGCTGGCCGAGCGGCTGCGGGCCGGCGGGGCCGGGATCCCCGCGTTCTTCACGCCGGCCGGGGTGGGCACCCAGGTCGCCGAGGGCGGGCTGCCCTGGCGCTACGACGGCTCGGGCGGGGTCGCGCTCGCCTCGCCGCCCAAGGAGGTGCGGGAGTTCGACGGCACCGAGTACGTGCTGGAGCGCGGCATCCGGACCGACTTCGCGCTGGTGCGGGCCGCGAAGGGCGACCGGCACGGGAACCTGGTGTTCAACAAGTCCACCCGGAACTTCAACCCGCTGGCCGCGATGGCCGGGCGGGTGACGATCGCCGAGGTCGAGGAACTCGTGGAGCCGGGCGAGATCGACCCGGACGCGGTGCATCTGCCGGGGATCTTCGTGCAGCGGGTCGTGGCGCTCACCCCGGAGCAGGCCGCCGACAAGGGCATCGAGCAGCGCACGGTTTCCGTGCCCCAGGCACGAGGGACGGAGAACTGATCATGGCGTGGACGCGGGAGGAGATGGCCGCGCGGGCCGCTCGCGAGCTCGAGGACGGCCAGTACGTCAATCTCGGCATCGGACTGCCGACCCTGATCCCGAACCATCTGCCCGAGGGCGTGGAGGTGATCCTGGAGTCGGAGAACGGCATCCTGGGCACCGGCCCCTACCCCACCGAGGACCAGGTCGACCCCGACCTCATCAACGCCGGCAAGGAGACCGTCACGGTCCTGCCCGGCGCCTCCTTCTTCGACTCGGCGCTGTCGTTCTCGATGATCCGCGGCGGGCACATCGACGTCGCCGTGCTGGGCGCCATGCAGGTGTCGCAGACCGGCGACCTGGCGAACTGGGCGATCCCCGGCAAGATGATCACCGGCATCGGCGGGGCGATGGACCTGGTGCACGGCGCCCGCACCGTCATCGTCGCGATGACCCACACCGCCAAGGACGGCTCGCCGAAGATCCTCGCCGAGTGCGCGCTGCCGCTCACGGGCAAGGCGTGCGTGAACCGGATCATCACCGACCTCGGCGTCCTGGACGTCACCGACGACGGGCTGCTGCTGGTGGAGACGGCACCCGGCGTGAGCGCGGACGAGATCGTCGCGAAGACCGACGCCAAGCTCACCGTCACGGAGGGCCTGCTGTGAAGACCGTCTACATCGTCGATGCCGTACGCACACCGTTCGGCAAGTACGGCGGTTCACTCGCGCCGGTCCGCCCGGACGACCTGGCCGCCCACGCGATCCGTGAACTGATGATCCGTACACCCGACTTGGAGCCGTCCCGGGTCGAGGACGTGTACTTCGGCAACGCCAACGGCGCGGGCGAGGAGAACCGCAACGTCGGCCGGATGGCCGCCCTGCTCGCCGGACTGCCCACCTCCGTGCCGGGTGTGACGGTCAACCGGCTGTGCGCCTCCGGCCTCGAAGCGGTGATCCAGGCGGCCCGCGCCATCGCCGTCGGGGACGCCTCCATCGCCGTCGCCGGTGGCGTGGAGTCGATGACGAGGGCGCCGTACGTGCTGCCCAAGTCCGACCGGCCGTTCCCGGCCGGGCACACGGAGCTGTACTCCACCACCCTGGGCTGGCGCATGGTCAACCCGCGCATGGAGCCGCAGTGGACCATCCCGCTCGGCGAGTCGGCCGAGCTGATCGCGGACAAGCACAAGATCGGCCGGGAGCAGCAGGACGAGTACGCGCTCACCTCGCACCACAAGGCCGCGCAGGCCCGGCAGGCCGGCCTGTTCGACGCCGAGCTGGCACCCGTGTCGATCCCGCAGCGCAAGGGCGACCCGGTCGTCCTCGCCGCCGACGAGTGCGTACGCCCCGATGCCTCCCTGTCGGCGATGGCCCGGCTGAGGCCGTCGTTCCGGGAAGAGACCGGCACGGTCACCGCGGGCAACGCCTCGCCCCTCAACGACGGCGCAGCCGCCCTGCTGCTGACCGACGAGGAGGGCCTTGAGGCCACCGGCCGCGAGCCGCTCGCCCGGATCTCCGCCACGGGCGTGTCCGCGCTCGACCCGCACTACTTCGGCCTCGCGCCCGTCGAGGCCGTGGGCCGGGCGCTCGCCAAGGCGGGCAAGGGCTTCGGCGACCTGGACGTGCTGGAGCTGAACGAGGCGTTCGCCGCCCAGGTGCTGGGCTGTGTCGCCGAGTGGCCCGAGTTCGACCCGGCGATCCTCAACCCGCAGGGCGGCGCCATCGCCCTCGGCCATCCGCTGGGCGCCTCCGGTGCCCGGCTCGCCGGCACCGTCGCCCACCAGTTGGCCCGCAAGGGCGCCGGGACCGGCGTCGCCACCCTCTGCATCGGCGTGGGCCAGGGCCTCGCCCTCGTTCTGGAGCGTTAGGAACCCGAGGAACTCCCATGACTCTCACCCAGCACGACATCGACCGGGAGATCGCGGCCGAGCACGCCGCGTACGAGAAGCGGGTCGCCGACGGCGCCCCCGTCGAGCACCAGCCGCGGCGCGACTACGCCCCCTACCGCTCCTCCGTACTGCGCCACCCGAAGCAGCCGCCGATCGCCATCGACGTCAGCAAGGACCCGGAGCTGGTGGAGCTGCACTCCCCCGCCTTCGGCGAGCGCGACATCACCGAGATCGACAACGACCTCACCCGGCAGCACACCGGGGAGCCCATCGGGGAGCGCATCACCGTCGAGGGCCGCCTCCTCGACGGCACCGGCCGCCCCATCCGCGGTCAGCTGATCGAGATCTGGCAGGCGAACTCGGCCGGCCGCTACGCCCATCAGCGCGAGCAGCACGACGCCCCGCTGGACCCGAACTTCACCGGCGTCGGCCGCACGCTGACCGACGGCAGCGGCTGCTACCGCTTCACGACCGTCCAGCCGGGCCCGTACCCCTGGCGGCAGCACGAGAACGCCTGGCGGCCGGCCCACATCCACTTCTCGCTGTTCGGGACGGCGTTCACCCAGCGGCTCGTGACCCAGATGTACTTCCCGAGCGACCCGCTGTTCCCCTACGACCCGATCATCCAGTCGGTGACGGACGACTCGGCCCGGCAGCGGCTGGTGGCGACGTACGACCACAGCCTGTCCGTGCCGGAGTTCTCGATGGGCTACCACTGGGACATCGTGCTCGACGGGCCCGCCGCCACCTGGATCGAAGAAGGGCGCTGAGCTGCCATGACGAAGATCGACACGAGCCGCCCGGAGACGGTGCTCCCCACTCCGTCGCACACCGTCGGCCCCTTCTACGGCCATGCGCTGCCCTTCCCCGGCGGCGGCGACATCGCCCCCGTCGGCCATCCGGACAGCATCACGCTCCACGGGTACGTCCTCGACGGCGAGGGCCGGCCGCTCCCGGACGCCTTCGTGGAGCTGTGGGGCGCCGACCCGGACGGCCGCGTCTCCCAGGTCGACGGCTCGATGCGGCGCGACCCGGCCAGCGGCGGCTTCCTGGGCCGCAACGGCGTGGAGTTCACCGGCTGGGGACGCGTCCAGACGGACGCGGCCGGCCACTGGACGGCCCGTACGCTGCGGCCCGGGGCGCGGGGGCGGAGCGCGCCGTACATCAGCGTGTGCGTGTTCGCGCGCGGGCTGCTGGTGCACCTGTTCACCCGGATCTATCTGCCGGGCGACGACGGGGAACTGGCCGCCGACCCGCTGCTCGCCCGGCTGGACGAGGCGCGACGCGACACGCTGATCGCCGAGGAACAGGGCCCGGGCGCATACCGTTTCGACATCCGCCTTCAGGGCGAGGGCGAGACGGTCTTCCTGGAGTTCCAGTGAGTTCTGCCGACGGCGACGACACCGGCCTGCTCGCCCCCGGGTGGGCGGGCTCCCCCGCGGCCACCGCGACCGGCGACACGGCCTGGCTCCAGGCCCTGCTCGACGCGGAGGCCGCCCTCACCCGGGTGCAGGCCGCCCTGGACCTCGCCCCGGCCGGGGCCGCGCAGGCGGTGACGCGGGCGGCGGACGCCGGGCGGTTCGACGTACGGTCCCTCGCCGAGCGCGCCCGCGCCGGCGGCAACCCGGTCATCCCGCTGGTCGGCGACCTGACGAAGGCCGTGGGCGAGGAGTACGGCCCCTACGTCCACCGGGGCGCGACCAGCCAGGACATCATGGACACCGCGTCGATGCTGGTCGCCGCGCGCACCCTCGACCTGGTCCTCGGGGACCTGGACCGCACGGCGGGCGCGCTCGCCCGGCCGGCCGCCGAGCACCGCGACACCGCGATGCCGGGGCGGACGCTGACCCAGCACGCCGTACCGACCACGTTCGGGCTGAAGGCGGCCGGGTGGCGGGCGCTGGTGCTCGACGCCCGGGACCGGGTACGGACCGTGAGGGATTCGCTGCCCGCCCAACTCGGCGGCGCGGCGGGGACGCTGGCGGCCTTCGAGGCGTACGGAGCCGGCGATCCGACCGCGCTGCCGGCCGCGTACGCCCGTGAGCTCGGCCTGCGGGCGCCCGACCTGCCGTGGCACACCCTGCGCACACCGGTCGCCGATCTCGCCGGATGCCTCGCCTTCACGGCGGGCGCGCTCGGCAAAGTCGCCGTGGACGTGCTCACCCTCTCCCGCACCGAGATCGCCGAGGTCGCGGAGGGCAGCGGCGGCGGCTCGTCCGCCATGCCGCACAAGTCCAACCCCGTACGGTCCACCCTCATCGCCTCCGCCGCCCGCCGGGCACCGCAGCTCGCGGCCACGCTGTACGGGTCGCTGGCCGCGGAGGACGAGCGGCCGGCCGGTGCCTGGCACGCCGAGTGGGAGCCGCTGCGGGATCTGCTGCGGCTGGTCGGCGGAGCCGCCCGGGACGCCGTGGAACTGGCGGAGGGACTGCGGGTCAGGGCCGATGTCATGCGCGAACACCTGGACCTGACCCATGGGCTGATCGTCTCCGAGCGGCTGTCCGCCGAACTGGCCCCGGTGCTGGGCCGGGCCCGCGCCAAGGAGCTGCTGACCCGGCTCGCCGCCGAGGGGCGTCCGCTCCCCGAGGCACCGGAACTGGCGGACGTCGACCTCGACCCCACCCACTACACCGGCTCCGCCGGAGCCCTCACCGACCGTGCCCTGGAGCGACGTTGAAACTCCTCGACCACCGTGCCGAAGGGCCCGCCTCGGCACCGCCACTGCTGCTCGGACCCTCGCTCGGCACGTCGTCCGCCCTGTGGGACAAGGTCGCGCCCGAGCTGTCGGTCACCCATCGGGTGGTCCGCTGGGAGCTGCCGGGGCACGGCGGTTCGGCCGCCGATCTCATCGGGGCCGGCGCGACCGTCGCTGACCTCACCGGACTGCTGCTGTCGCTCGCCGACTCGCTCGGCATCGAGCGGTTCGCGTACGCGGGTGTCTCGCTCGGTGGTGCGGTCGGGCTGCATCTCGCCGTGCACCACCCCGAGCGGATCGACTCGCTGGCCGTGATCTGTTCTTCGGCCCACTTCAATGGTGCGAAGCCGTGGGAGGAGCGGGCCGCGCTGGTGCGCCGCGAAGGGCTCGCCGGGCTCGCCGAGAGCGCGGACGCCCGCTGGTTCACACCCGGGTTCACCGTGCCGGAGCTGGTGCGGGACCACCGCGACGCCGATCCGGGTGCCTACGCCGCCTGCTGCGACGCCCTCGCCGCCTTCGACCTGCGCGACCGGCTGGCCGGGATCTCCGCCCCGACGCTGCTGATCGCCGGACGCGAGGACCCCGCGACCCCGCCGGTGCACCTGCGGGAGATCGCGGACGCCGTGCCGGGTGCCGCGCTGGTCGAGATCCCGGGAGCCTCGCACCTGGCGCCGGCCCAGTGCCCGGAAGCGGTGCTCACGGCGCTGCGGGCGCACTTCGACGGCGGCGCCCGGCGCGGCATGGAGGTGCGGCGCGAGGTGCTCGGCGACCCGCACGTGGACCGGGCGCAGGCACGGCAGACGCCCTTCACCGCACGCTTCCAGGACTTCATCTCGCGTTACGCCTGGGGCGAGATCTGGACCGACCCGACGCTCACCCGCCGCGAGCGCAGCATGATCACCCTGACGGCGCTGGTCGCGCACGGCCACTACGACGAGCTGGCCATGCACGTCAGGGCGGCGCTGCGCAACGGTCTGACGCCGGACGAGATCGGCGCCGTACTGCTCCAGACGGCCGTGTACTGCGGGGTCCCGGCGGCGAACTCGGCGTTCGCGACGGCCCAACGGGTGCTCGCCGAAGAGGAAGGGTGACCCTGCTGGTCGTAGCTTCAGCGGCACCTCGCACATTGCCTCCGCCCGTGTCTACGGTGGGGGCATGTCCACGATTCTGATCACCGGCGCCACCTCCGGTCTCGGCCGCCACGTGACCTTCGAGCTGGTCCGCTCCGGGCACCGTGTCCTCGCACACGGACGGGACGCGGGCCGGGTCGAGCAACTCGTCGAGGAGCTGCGGGCCGAAGGCGAGGCCGAGGGGTTCGTGGCGGACCTGGCCTCGCTGGATCGGGTGCGGCAGCTGGCGGCGCATGTCGCCGGGGAGCATCCCGAGCTCGACGTGCTGATCAACAACGCCGGGGTGGGCTTCGGCTCACCCGGCTCGCGCCGTGAGCTCAGCGCCGACGGGCATGAACTGCGGCTCGCGGTGAACTACTTGGCACCGGTCGCGCTGACCCGGGCCCTGCTTCCCGTGCTGCGCGCGAACGCGCCCGCGCGGATCGTCAACGTCGGTTCGGCGGGCCAGGAGCCGATCGACCTCGACGACCCGGAGCTGTCCCGCGGCTACGACGGCACCGCGGCCTACCGGCGCAGCAAGTTCGCCCTCGCGGCCCACACCTTCGCCCTCGCCGAGGAGCTGGCGGGCACCGGGGTCGCGGTCAACGTGCTGCACCCGGCGACGTACATGGACACGGGGATGGTCCGCGAGGGCGGCATCACACCGTGGAACACGGTGGCCGACGGAGCACCGGGCGTCCTGGCCCTGGCGACACAGGACCTGGGCACGGGCAGCTACTTCGACGGCACGACCCCGTCCCGGGCGCACGAGGGAACGTACGACGCGAGCGTCCAGCGCCGATTGGCCGCGGTCACCGATCAACTCCTCAAGCTCTGACGCGCCCCGTCAGGGGCGTGGGGCGCTATCGATGTGCGGCTCCGCCACGTGGGCGCGACCAGCCCCCACGGCGCCGCAGCCGAAACCCAACCCCCCTCCCGGCCCCCTAGCGGAGCGCCAACGCCGCCTCGGCCTGAAGCACCAGCCCGTCCGCCCCGCACGCCTGCGCAAGCGTCATCCCTCGCCGCAACTCCGTGGCAGACCGCGCAGCGATCCCGTACTCGACTCGGGCCGCCGCGTGTTCGTACTGGCACGGCGAGGCTTCCAGATAGGTGACCGCCTGCTCGGCCAGACGCACCGCGCGCTGCCCGGTCTCCAACGCGGCGGCGCACCGCAGGGCCTCGCCGATCGCGGTGTCGGTGCCCAGGCGCTCGGCGTTGCGGCGGACCTCGGTGGCCAGACGGGCGGCACGCTCCGGGTCCTCGCTCGCCAGGACCCGGGTGAGGTCGACGGCCCAGGGGGCGAGCACCGGGTTGTGGTGGCCGCGCGCTTCGGCGGCCTTCTCCGCCGCCTCCAGTTCGTTGATGCCGTCCTTGGTGCGGCCGACGGCCAGGAGCAGCCGGCCGCGGACGGAGCGCGGGTCGGGCAGCACGATGGTGGACGGGTAGGGCGGGGCGAAACCGTACTGGTCGGCGATGTCCCAGGCCTCCTCGACATGGCCGCGGGCGAGCAGCGTGTCGACGAGGTTGCAGGTGGCCGACCAGTGCAGCGGCAGCCGTCGGCCGACGCGCTCGGCGAGCGCCAGCGACTTGCGCAGGGACGCCTCCGCCTCACGGAGCCGGCCGCGCCGGCGCAGCCCGAGTCCGACGTAGGCGTGGGCCAGGGAGAGGTGGCCGCCGCTCCAGCCGGCGGACTCGTACGCGCGCAGCGCCTCGTTGTAGAGGGCCTCGGCCCGATCCAGCCGGTCCGTGTAGGCGTAGGCGCTGGCCAGCATCATCGGCAGTTCGATGCCCCACTCGGGGTCGGTCCAGCCGAGTCCCGGGGCGAGGCGGCCGTTGACGAGGGCGCGGTCGCACACCTCGACGACCTCCTCGGCGTTCTCGCCGCGGGCCATGGCGTCGAAGCCGCGCAGTATGAGCAGGGCGCGCTCGGGGTTGTCGCGTCCTGTGCAGGTCTTGGCGAGTTCGGCGAGGCGGGTCGAGCGCCCGGGTGAGGTCGTCTCGCCCGCGTGGATGCCCTCCCACATGAACTGCACGGCCTGGAGCCGCAGCCTGGCCGGTCCGGCCGGGTGCCGGGCGGCCTCCGCCTCGACGGTGCGGACGGCCTCCTCCAGCTGGTCGTTGTGGAGGAGGGCCTGGGAGAGGCGGTAGACGGCGTCGACGCGTTCGTCGCCGTCCAGGCCGGGCATGGCGAGGGCGGTCTGGAGGTGGTCGATGGTCCTGGCGGGTGCGGTCAGCAGGGTGGCGCAGCCGAGTTCGTGGAGCACGCGCGCGTGGACCGCGGGCAGCGGCGGCTCCAGCAGGGCGCGCTCCAGACAGCGGCGGGCCGCGTCGGGGGCGCCGACGGCGAGGTGCTCGCGGGCGGCCTCACGCAGCTGCTCGACGAGTTCCTCGTCGTCGTCCGGGTGGACCTCGAGCAGGTGCCGGGCGGCGGCCGCGGCGCCGTGGCCGTTGTCGGTGACGACACGGGCGGCGATGCCGTGCATCGCGGTGCGCAGGGCATCCGGTATGGAGTTGTAGACGGCGGTGGCGATCAGCGGGTGCACGAACTGCAGGTCGCCGTCGTCGGGTTGGACGCCCGCCGGGTCGGACTCGGTGAGGATGCGGGCGGTGCGCAGCTTCTCGGCGCAGCGCACGGCCTCGTCCAGGTTCATGGTGGCGAGTTCGGCGACCAGGTCGACGGAGATGCCGGTGCCGAGGATCGCGGCCGCCCAGGCGAACCGGGTGGCCTCGATGCCGAGGGTCTCCAGGCGGGCGACGAGGCCGCCGCCGCGGGCCGCGCGGTTCAGGGCGCGCAGCTCGGCGGCCGCGGACTCGGTCGGCTCGAACTCGCTGTCCTGGACCTTGGCGAGGAGTTCGACGGTCTCGTAGGGGTTGCCGCCGGTGACCGCCCAGACCTCGCGGCAGAACGGGGCGTCGGCGTGCGCGCCCAGGGTGGCGCGGGTCAGGCCGGTGGTGGCGTCCGGGGTGAGCGCGCTCAGCGTGGCGACGGAGGAGCCGGCGGCGGCGACCGTGTCGAGGTGGCGGGCGCTGTCGCCGCTGCTGGTCTCGCCGGGGCGGCGGGCCACGACGACCAGGACGTTCTGTTCGCCGACGTGCTCGGCGAACGCGGCGAGCCAGCGCAGGGTCTCCTGGTCGGCCCAGTGCGCGTCGTCGATGAGCAGGACCAGCGGCCAGTCGCGGCGGACCAGCCTGCGTACGGCGGCGACCAGTCCGTCGCACACGCCCTGCGGGTCGGCCTGACGGTCCCCGGGCTCGGTAATGCCGAGGGCGGGACCGGCGATGTCGTACCAGTCGCCGAGGTACTCGCGTGCCTCCTCCGGCATCAGCGACAGCAGCGCGGGCTGGAGCAGCTGCCGTACGACGTTGAAGGGGACCTCGCTCAGCGTCTCGCTGCCGCGGGCGGACCACACCGTGCAGCCGCGGGTCTCGGCGATACGACGGGTTTCGGCCAGCAGCGCGGTCTTGCCGAGTCCCGCCTCGCCCCGGAGCACCAGGAGGCTGCCCGAGGAGGAGTTGTCCGCGCACAGCGCGTCGAGGGCCTCCTCGACCGCGGCGAGTTCCTCGTCGCGCTCCCAGAGGAAGGCCGAGGCGGCCGGTGTGGGCCGTACCTGCGTCATCCCGCTACCTCCCCAATGTCGCCCTGACGACGTACAGACCTCGAGCGTAGCCGTCCGGGTGACTGAGTGGAGGCCGGTCGGGGCAGCTGTTGCCGTGATGGGTGACAGCGAGTGCGGGCAGGCGACGCGAAGGGCCCGCGACCTGCCCCTGAAAACCTAAATGACAGTCAAAGACCAGCGGTCGAACCGGTATTCAGTCGACATCCGCGCGACGTCCGGCCGGCCCTTCGACGACTTGCGAAGGCACGGGGACGACGTTGGCCATCCATGAGCGAGGCACGGTCAGGTCCCGCAAGGCCCTGGTCGCGGGGTCGGTGGGCAACTTCATCGAGTGGTACGAGTTCGGTGTCTACGGCTACTTCGCGACGATCATCGCGGCGCGGTTCTTCACCCCGGAGGGCGGCAGCGAGGTCGAGGCGCTGGTGAGGACGTACGCCTCGTTCGCGTCGGCGTTCTTCTTCCGACCGGTCGGAGCGGCGCTGTTCGGCCGGCTCGGGGACCGGATCGGGCGTCGTCCGGTGCTGATCCTGGTGATCACGCTGATGACCGTGGCGACGACGCTGATCGGCGCGCTGCCGACGTACGCGACCGCCGGAGCCCTCGCGCCGTGGCTGCTGAC
Organism: Streptomyces sp. bgisy027; assembly: GCF_057710365.1. Taxonomy (NCBI): domain Bacteria; kingdom Bacillati; phylum Actinomycetota; class Actinomycetes; order Kitasatosporales; family Streptomycetaceae; genus Streptomyces; species Streptomyces sp. bgisy027. The sequence goes on along the minus strand of NZ_JBYIVZ010000042.1, from coordinate 5,595 downwards.
GTTCCTGCGGGTGCTGCAAGGACTCTCGGCGGGCGGGGAGTTCGGTGGCGCGGTGTCGGTGATGACCGAATTCGCGCCACCGGGGCGACGGGGGCTGTACGGGTCGTGGCAGTCGTTCACGGTCGCGCTGGGGCTGCTGGGCGGCGCGGGGGTGGCGGCGCTGCTCGCGGCCGTCCTGACCGAGGAGCAACTCGGCGGCTGGGGCTGGCGCCTGCCGTTCCTGCTGACGCTGCCGCTGGGTCTCGGCGCGCTGTGGTTGCGGCTGCGGCTGGACGAGACGCCGGTGTTCCGGGAGGAGCGGCAGGCCGAGCGGCCGCCCGGGCGGGAGGTGGCGGGGGCGATCGCGCTGGGGGCGGGGCGGATCATGGGGTGGGCGGCGGCCGGCTACACCTTCCTGGTCGTACTGCCGTCGTATCTCCAGTCCACGCTGGACGCGTCCTTCCAGCAGGCGTTGATCGCAACGGTGCTGGCCAACTTCGGCTTCGCGGTCACGATCGTGCCGGCGGGCCTGCTCAGCGACCGGTTCGGACGCCGGCCGGTGATGCTGACGGGCGCGCTGCTCGTGGTGGTGCTCGCGGTGCCGCTGCTCAACCTTCTCCAGGACCCGGGCGTTTCCCTCACCGTGAAGGGTGCGGCAGTGTGGGGCGCGGGAGCCGTGGTGGGGCTGATGGCGGGCCCGGGGCCGGCGATGCTCGCGGAACTGTTCCCGACGAATGTCCGCTACACGGGGCTGGGACTCGCCTACGCGTTGTCCAATGCGGTGTTCTCGGGCTGCGCCGGCCTCATCATCACGGAGACGATCGAGCGGACGGGGAGCGCGGACATCCCCGCGTACTACGCGGCGGCCACGTGCGCGGTGAGCGTTCTGGCGCTGGCCCGGACCCCCGGGGCCGTGGCCGGCGGGCGCGGGTCCCGGGCGACGAGCGACCCGGTGGTGAAGGACACGAAGGGAAAGGCGAGTTGATCGGATGCGGGTGATCTGATGCGGGTGATCGGCCTGATGTCGGGCACGTCGTACGACGCCATCGACGCCGGCGCCGCCGACCTGGTCCTCGACGGCAACAATCTTGTCCTCAGGCCGCTGGGGCTGGTGAGCGAGCCCTACGACGAGACGCTGCGGGAGGCGCTCGCGGCGTCGCTGCCGCCGGGGACGACCTCGATGGCCGAGGTGTGCCGGCTCGACACCCGCATCGGGCGGGCCTTCGCCGCGACGGCCGTGCGCGCGGTGCGTGAACTGTGCGACGGGCGGGCGGAGTTGATCGCCTCGCACGGGCAGACCGTGTACCACTGGGTGGCGGACGGCCGGGTGCACGGCACGCTCCAGCTCGGGCAGCCCGCGTGGATCGCCGAGGCGACCGGGCTGCCCGTGGTCGCCGACTTCCGCTCGCGCGACATCGCCGCCGGCGGCCAGGGCGCGCCGCTGGTCAGCCTGGTCGACCTGCTGTGGCTGCGCGGCCGGCCGGGCACGCCCGTGGCGCTGAACCTCGGCGGCATCGCCAACCTCACCGCGCCCGACGGCACCGCCTTCGACACGGGACCGGGCTGCGCGCTGATCGACGCGGCGGCGCGGGGGTTCAGCGGCGGCCGGCTGTCGTACGACGTGGACGGGGCGCTGGCCGGTAGCGGCGCCGTCCATGAGCCACTCCTGCTGCGACTGCTGGAGGAGCCGTACTACGCGTTGCCCGCACCGAAGACGACCGGCAAGGAGTTGTTCCACCTGGGGCATCTGCGGGACGCGCTGTCCGGTGTCGGCACCCTGCCGGCCGAGGACGTGGTCGCCACGCTGACCATGCTCACGGCACGGACAGTCGCCGACGCCGTGGGCGCGCTGGGCGCGACCGAGGTCATCGCCTCGGGGGGCGGGACGCGCAATCCGGTGCTGATGCGGATGCTCGGGCAGCGGCTGCCCGGGGTGGCGCTGCGCACCTCCGACGAGCTGGGTCTGCCGTCGGCCGCGAAGGAGGCGTACGCCTTCGCCGTACTGGGCTTCCTGACCGCGCACGGTCTTCCCGGCACCGCACCCTCGGCCACCGGCGCCCGGCACGCGCGCGTGCTGGGTTCGATCACCCCGGGCCGGGACGGACTGCGGCTTCCGCCGCCGGCCGGGCGGCGGCCGGTGCGGCTCGTCGTGGAGTGACGCAGGGCCGTGTGCCGCGGCGCGGCGGGCGAGATCAGCACCCCCGGGGCCGACATTCGGGACTTCGGGCCGGGTCCTCTCATCCCGCTTTCACCGACGCCTCATACGGTGGGTCCATGACGCAGGCGACTCCTCCCGGCTGGTACCCCGATCCCGGCCGGCAAAGTGACGGTCCGCCCACCGAGCGCTGGTGGGACGGCAAGGCATGGACGGACCAGGTCCGGCCCGCGGGGCCGGCCGACGGATGGAGCCCTCCGGAGCAGCCGGCGGCCGCCGCGCAGCCTTCGGCGCATCCGGACCAGCCGCATCCGGACCACCCTCACCAGCCGGCCCTTCCGGTGTATCCGGGCCATCCCGTGCACCCCGGGTATCCCGGCCAGGTGCAGTCCGGCGGGCGGCGAGGTCTGCGCACGGGCATAGCCGTGGGGGTGGCGGCCGTCGTCCTCGCGAGCATCGGGGTCGGCGTGTACGCACTGACCGCGAACGACAGCTCGAGCGGCGCCTCCAACTCCCGGCAGCGCTGGGTGGACCTGGTGGACAGGAAGGTCCCGGTGGCGGGCAGGGCGGCCCCTTCGGGGACTCCGGCGGCGGTGACGGCGGGTCCGGTGGGCAGTCGCCCGCGCCGGAGGGTTCCGAGGCGCCGAGGATCGAGAGCGGTTCGGTGGCCGACGCGGTGAACGGGATCAGCGTCCCCGTGCCGGACGGCTGGTACGGCCAGGAGATCACCGTGGGTGCACAGGTGTCGTCGAAGGAGTCGTACAAGTGCCCCGCCGACACCTCCCAGACCTGTATGAAGGGCGGCGCCTACTCGGCACCGGCGCTCGCGCTCGGCACCAAGGGCGACACCGCCGAGGAGGTCGCCAAGGCGGACATCGCGGCGAACGCCGACGAGTCCTACGGCAAGGGGTACGGCAAGATCACCTCGCACGAGGTGCTGGCCTCCAAGGCGGTGACCGTGGCCGGGCAGAAGGGCTATCTGGTCCGCTGGAAGGCGGTCACGAGCAAGGGCGCCGACGGCTACGTCGAGTCGCTCGCGTTCCCCTCCCCCACCAACGAGCGGCAGATGGTCGTGGTCCGCTTCGGCGTCGACGTCGGTGAGAAGCAGTCGGTCATCGACGAGATCACCAAGGGCATCAAGGTGTCCGCGGGCGGCGGCAACGGCCAGGACGTCTGACCCACCCCGGCCCCGCCCGGTCCGCCCCGGTCCGCCCCGGACACGAGGCGGCCGGGCGGGACTCCTCTCCGCTCAGGAGGAACCCCACCCGGCCGGGGGGTGCGCGCCGCCCCCGTCCCCACGGTGCGGCGCGGAACAGGTCACCGTCCAGTCATCCCGTGGACGGCGGCCTGGGTCCTATCCGAGTCCGAGCGTCGGAAGCACGGCGGCCTCCACGAACCGGACGATGTACTCGGGGTCGGCGTCCTCGCCCTCCAGCACGGGCCGGGCACGCAGCACTCCGAAGATCTGGGCGGGGATGTACTCCAGGGCCGGATTGTCCGCGGCCACCTCTCCGCGCTCCACGCCGCGCTTCAGGATCTGCCGCAGCGCGTCGATCTCGGGGTCGATGAGCGCCTCGCGCAGCGCCTTCTTGAGCTCCGGGTCCTCCATGACGGCGTGCCCGAGTGCCTGCAACAGCCGCGTGTCCTTGGCCGACCACGCCCCCGCGGCCCGCGCGGCTTCGCGCAGGTCGTCCGCGAGCGTGCCGGTGTCGATGCCGTCGAAACGGGTCTGCCGGCTGGCGCGCAGCGCGGCCGCCACGAACTGCGGCTTCGTCTTCCACTGCCGGTAGAGCGTGGCCTTGCTGCACCGCGTGCTGGCGGCGACGCCCTCCATGGTCACGGAGTCGTAGCCGCAGGCGCGGACCTGTTCGAGGACGGCGTCGAAGAACTCCTGCTCACGCTCGGGCGTGATCTTGGAGCGGCGCGAGGCGGCGACCGTCTCCGGTCCGTCCGCGGCCTGCGACGTCATCTGCTCGTCTCCTCGCTCTGGTGCCACGCCCCGCCCTGTCCCGGGGCCCGTCTTCCAGTGTGTCGCACGTCTATCGAAACGCCACTGTACCGGAACGCCAACGTATCGGTACAGTGACGTATCGGTACAGACGCGTTTCGGTACGCGTCCGTACCGATGAGTTCGCCGAACCCGCGGAGTCATCAGCTCGACAGCACAGCCAGCACCACCCACGTCAGCGAAAGGGCCGGGGGAATGAATGCCCGCACCGAGCCTTCAGAGGCGAAGACCGCGACAGCGCGGCCTCCGCTCGTCCGGGAGCTCCTGCTCGTCGCAGGGCTCTTCCTCGTGTACAAGTTCGGCCGCCAGCTGGCCACGGGCCACACCGCCGAGGCCTTCCGCAACTCGGACCGCGTGTGGGACCTGGAACGGACCCTTCAGCTGCCCGGCGAGAGCTCGGTGCAGAACCTGCTGCTGCACGGCGACACGCTCATACACCTCGCGAACACCTACTACGCGACCGTCCACTTCCCGGCCACCGTCGCCTTCCTGGTCTGGCTGTATCTGCGGCGCCCCGCTCACTACGTCTGGGCCCGCCGCGTCCTCGCCGCCGTCACCGCCTCCGCCCTGGTGGTGCACCTGACGTTCCCGCTCGCCCCGCCGCGGATGCTCGCCGCGACCGGACTGCTCGACACCGGGCAGATCTACGGCCCCTCCGTGTACGGCTCACCACAGACCGACCACCTGTCGAACCAGTTCGCGGCGATGCCGTCGCTGCACTTCGGCTGGGCCCTGATGGTCGCGATCGGCCTGATCGCGGCGACCCGCTCGCGCCTGCGGCGGCTGTGGCTGCTGCACCCGCTGCTCACCCTGCTGGTCATCGTGGGCACGGCCAACCACTACTGGCTCGACGCGATCGTGGCGACGGCCATGCTCGGCATCGCACTCGCCGTGATCAAGCCGCCGAGGCACACCGCGACAGCGGCCCGGCGCGGCACCGAGAAGCCCGTGCCGGCGGCCCGGGGCGAGGCAGCCGTCGACGACGAGTCCGCACTCGTGGGAGCGGCCCGATGAGCGCCACCGTCCTCGCCGTCGTCCTGTCGCTGCTCTCCGCCGTCGCCTACGCCGCCGCGGCCGTCGCCCAGGAGCGGCTGGCCTCCCGCGCCCCCGGCTCGGGCCTGCTGCGGCTGCTGGGCTCCGGCGCCTGGTGGGGCTCGGTCCTGCTCAACGGCTCGGGCGCGCTGCTGCACGTCGTGGCCCTGAAGTACGGTCCGCTGACCGTGGTGCAGCCGCTCGGCGCGCTCACCCTCGTGGCCGCGGTGCCGCTGGGCGCCCGCCTGGCGGGGCGGCGGGTCAGCGGGGTGGAGTGGCGCGGTACGGCGCTGACGCTGGCCGGCCTGGGCGCGATCCTCGTCACGGCGTCCGGGCCCGCGCCCGACGACGTGCTGAGCGCCCCCGAGGCGCTGGCGGTCGCGGCGGTGACCGCGGCCCTGATCGGCATGCTGTCGCGGGG
>NZ_JBYIVZ010000041.1:0-85013 GCF_057710365.1 Streptomyces sp. bgisy027 | reverse complement strand
GGCCCGCTTGACCTGCCGCATCACACCTCACACGCTATCAGATTCCGTGTGAGCAGCGGGTGTCGGCCGGTGACCGGTGGAGGGCGGTCCGCCCTGGCGGCGAACCGGCCTTCCCTGCCCTGCTCCGCAGGAACTTCGTTTCCTCCCCGGCCCGAAGACCGGGGTATCCACGAAGGAGAGACCCGATGAGGACACCCATGGCAGCCGAAGTGAAGGGTCCCGCCAGCTACTTCCAGTCCATCGAGAAGAAGTACGGCCGCCCGATCGCCGAGTGGAAGGAGCTCATCCGCACCTCCCCACTCACCAAGCACATGGAGCTCGTCACCTGGCTCAAGTCCGAGCACGGCCTGGGCCACGGCCACGCCAATGCCCTTGTCGCGCACACTCTCGCCGAGGACTCCGGCAGATAGTTCAGCGGACGTGGTCACCGGCCAGGGGCGTTCCAAAGTCGGTTGAGTCGGTGAAGGCACTGGTCACGGCGTGGTGACGATGTCGACGGGGGCCGCTACGAACAGATCGAGGCTTCCGTTGTGGACGGATGACCTTGCGAGTCGTCGTCCAGAACCGGAGCCTCGATGTGCCGCCAGTCTGCCACCGCCTGTCTCGTGAAGTCGCCGCCGTTGGCGGGATGTTCGGGGTTGTCGTTGGCGGAGCGGCTGGTCAGGCTGCCGGACCCGCGCCGTCGCCGGGGTGTGCGTCACCCGTTCGTAGCGGTGCTGCTGATCGCCGCGTCGGCGGTGGCGGCGGGCGCACGCTCGTATGCGGCGATCGGGCAGTGGGCCCGCAGCGCCCCGCAGCAGACCCTGGCCCGCCTCGGTGCACGCCTGCTGACCTCGCTGAACGTGCGGATCGCGCCGAGCGGGTTGACGATCCGGAGGATCGTCTCCGCCGCCTGCCCGGGCGGCCTGGCCGATCTGATGGGCGAGGCCCCGACCGGCGCACCGGCGGTGGCGGTGGACGGCAAGAGCGCTCGCGGCACGCGTACCGATACCGCGCTCGCGGCCCACCTGCTGTCCGCAGTCACGGCCACCGGCCGTGTGGTCAGCCAGCTGCGGGTGCCGGACAAGACCAACGAGATCTCCGCGTTCCCCGCCCTGCTGGCCCCGTTCGACCTGACCAACACCGTGGTGACCGCGGACGCCCTGCACACCCAGCGCGAGCACGCGAAATGGCTGGTGGAAGTGAAGAAGGCGCACTACCTGCTGGTGGTCAGGGGCAACCAGCCGAACCTGCACGCAGCGGTCAGGGCCCTGCCGTGGCAGGAGGTGACCGCCCGCCGCTACGACCGTGGGCGCGGCCACGGTCGGCGCGAGACCCGCTCGGTGCGCACGCTCACCGTCACCGGCCTCGGTCTGGACTTTCCCCACGTGGTCCAGGCGGTGAAGATCCTGCGGCACCGCACCAACGTAAAGAGTGGCAAGGCCACCCGGAAGACCGTCTACGCAATCACGGATATGACGGCACGTGAGGCATCACCGCAGTTCATCGGCCGAATCGCCAGGTCGCAGTGGGGTATTGAGGCCGTCCATCACGTGAGGGGCACGACGTTCGCCGAGGACGCTTCCCAGATCCGGACCGGGCACGGGCCGGAGACCATGGCCACCCTGCGCAACCTTGCCATCAACAGGCTCCGCGAGCACGGTCACACCAGCATCGCCGCGGGCCTCCGCGAGATGTCCTACGAACCCTTCACCCGCCCCCTCGACCTCCTCGGGGTGGCCCCGTGACCGGCAACGGAACGGCCCAGGCTGCGCGTGCGGTTGAATGAGTGGGGTGAATGAGACTGCTGTTCTGCGGCTTCGTCAGGCCGTGCGGCGTATCGAGGCCGCTACCCTGCAACGTGCCGCAACGGGGCGTGGCCCGGAGGAAGCCGATGACATGGTCGGTACATTCGCCACGGACGGTGCCCTCGGCTTCGATCCGTTCCCGTTCCTTCGGGCTCTTCACGAGGCCGGTTCAGGTGCGGTGGTCATCGGCCAGGTGGCCGGCATCATGCACGGCTCAGCAGAACTGACCGGCGACCTCGACCTGCTGTGGGACGGTACGCCCGCACAGGCGCACGCCCTGCGCGAGGCCCTGACCGCCACGGGCTGCGCGGACCTGCCCGACCTGAACCGGCCTCAGGTGGACTACCAGGCCATGGGCGCCAGCGGCGACCTGTGCACGCCCGACCTGCCCTGGGGCGGCATGGACGTCGCACCCTGCCTCGCCCGGGCGGTCAACGCCCACGATCCGGCGGGCTTCGCCATCCTCTACGCCGACCTGGACGACCTGATCCTCATGCGGCGTTCCCTCGGCCGCCCCAAGGACCACCGTCGCGCGGACGAACTTGAGGTCTTGCGCCCTTGAGTGCCACGCCGTGACCAGCACTTTCACCCACCCGGCAGGACTTTGGAACGGCCCTGGGTCACCGGCCCAGTCACCGAGCCGGGCGGGCCGCACTCCTCCGTTCGGCGAGGCCGAGGGTGTCGTTGCCGGGCGGTGCATAGGATCGCGGTCATGGCACTGCGACCTGTACACGTGAACATCAAGGCACTTGATGCCTCGGCGGTCGGCCGGTTCTGGGCTAAGGCGCTCGACTGGAGTGCCTACCGCCCCGGTGTGACCACCTACGTGGGACCTCCCGGTGGCCTCGTCTGGCCGGACCCGGTCGTGGTCGGCATCGACGTCGTGCCCGTCCCGGAGCCCAAGGCAGCGACGAAGAACCGAGTGCATCTCGATCTCGCCACCACCTCCGCGGCCCATCAGGAGGAGTTGGTCTCGCGCCTTCTGACCCTCGGTGCGACGCCTGCCCACGTGGGCCAGGGCGACGTGCCGTGGACGGTCCTCGCCGACCCGGAGGGCAATGAGTTCTGTGTGCTGGAGCCTCGGCAGGTCTACCGGGACACCGGGCCGATCGCCGCCGTGGTGGTCGACTGTGCGGATCCGCGGGCCATGGCCCGGTTCTGGGGCGAGGCAACGGACTGGGTCCTGCACGAAGTGACCGCCGATCAGGCGGTGTTCCGCTCCGCCAAGGGTGTCGGCCCCTATCTGGAGTTCATCCGCACGCCCGACGTGAAGACGGTGCCGGACCGCGTCCATCTCGACCTGCTGCCGTACCCCGGTGACGACAAGGCGGCGGAGGTGGCCCGGCTACGGGCCCTGGGTGCCACCGACCTCGGCCTCGGCCAGGGCGACAGTCCGTGGACGTGCCTGAACGACCCCGAGGACCACGAATTCTGTGTCCTCGCCCCGTCCTGAACCGAAGCCTTCAGGGCGCCCCGGCCGCAGACCGGGTCCATCAGCGGCCGGCAGCCCCGGGCTCAACTCGCTTTGAGTGTCACGGCGGTGCGCTCGTGGGCGGCGCGGGCCGTTTCCAGCAGGCGCCGCCAAGAGGTGACGGTCGGCCGCCGCCGCAGCAGAGCCCGACGTTCCCGCTCGGTCATGCCTCCCCACACGCCGTACTCGATGCGCTCGTCCAGGGCGTGGGCGAGGCACTCGGTGCGTACGCCGCAGCCGCCGCACAGTGCCTTGGCCCGGTTCTGTGCCGCCCCTTCGACGAACAGGTCGTCAGGGTCGGCAGTCCGGCACAGTCCACGCTCACTCCAGTCGGTGCCCGCCATCTGTGATGCCGTCCTCTCCCCTGGACCGGTGACGCCGGTTGCCTCCATGCCGTCGGCAACCGGCATATGACAGTACGTCGTTCTGCGGCTTCTGCCGAGTCCGTCGTACGTTGTCACACCTTCGGGTGAGCGGGACTTGCCTGGTAGGGACGGTGGCGCTATGGGTTCCCCTTATCCATCCGGGTGGTCAGAAGGGGCTGTCGCGGGCAAAGATGGTGGTCATGACGGATGAGGGCATCTCGATCGACTCCACCACGCCCAGTATCGCGCGTGTCTACGACTATCTGCTGGGCGGGAAGGACAACTACGCCGTAGACCGGGAGATCGGCGATGTGTTCAAACGGGATCTTCCCGGCTCGGTGGGTATCGCCTTCGCCAACCGCGCGGCGCTGACGCGGGCAGTGACGGAGATCGTGACGACGACGGACGTACGGCAGTTCATCGACCTGGGCAGCGGTCTGCCGACGGCCGACAACGTCCACCAGGTGGCGCAGCGGCACGCCCCGGAGTCGCGCATCGTGTACGTCGACAACGATCCCCAAGTGCTGGTCTACGGCCGCGCGCTGCTGGAGCAGAACGACCGGACCCGTGTCGTCGCCGCCGACGTACGCAATCCCGAGGACGTGTATCAACACCCGGACACCCGGGAGCTGATCGACTTCGAACGCCCGGTGGCCGTCATGTTCAGCGCCATCCTTCACCACGTCAACGACGACGAGGACCCGGCACGGATCGTGCGCTACTGGCGCGACCGTGTGCCGTCCGGGAGTTGCTTCTTCGTCAGTCACTTCCGCTCCGGCAACAACTCGGAGACGAGGGAAGCGGAGAAGGTTCTGCAGCAGACCTTCGGCCGCGGCCGGTGGCGCAGCGACGAGGAGATCGAGCACCTGCTGGAAGGCCTGGAGATCCTTGACCCCGGCATCGTTCCCGCGCCCCTGTGGCGCCCTGAAGCGGTCGACAGTCAGTGGGCCGACGCCGGCGGACTGGAACTCACCGTCTGGGAGCACCTCATCACGGCCGGGCTGGCACGCAAGCCTTGAGCCCGCAATGTGTACGGAATTCGGGCGCGAGAGTTGTACGGGAGGGCCCGCCAGACGGGGAAGAGCGGCATGGTTGTCTCCTTCGAGATGGCCGAACCCTGGGTGTCCTGATCCCGCGGGGAACACCAGGGAATCAGCCGGCCGCCCACCAGGCGCCGACACCGCTCCGCCGCAGGTCGGCCCCGGAGCTGGCCCAGAAGCCCCGAGCTTCCCAAGCCAAAGGCACTCGTTGCTGTCCACGAGCCCCCGGGTCAGAGAAGGTCCCGCCAGAAGGGAATCGTCGCTCTCGGGTTCCAACCCTCGTCGACGTCGCCGCGTGCCTCGTCGAATTCCTGGTGCATGTAGTCGACCAGGTCCAGCCCGTAGTAGATGACGTCTGTCTGCCACATCGAGAGCACTGGATGCGCGAAGCTCCCCCGACCGGCGGGAAGGTACCGGTGGCCATACACCGGTACGAGCATCGGCACATCTGCAAGATGGAGCTGTGCGACGGCTAGGGCAGCCGCGTCATCGGACGGACGCTCACCCCAGGCCGCGTACCAGAACCTGTTGTGCTCGACATCGAAGAGGACACCCTCGACCGGCCAGTTGAGCCGCTCGCCCAACCTGGCCGGATCCTCGCTGCGCCACTCCGGCCAAGGCTTGGACCAGGTCTGCCCCTCCTCGGGTGGAGCATTGACAGGAAGGCCGGTTGCAAGGAATGCACGGTGATCGTCCGCGAACTCGAATCCACACTCGCGCTCGATGCGCGCGAACTCGGAGTCCGTCAGTCCCGGCTCGAACTCGTAGAGACCTGTCTGAGCCAGGCGACGTGCCGCCTCCGCGCCCAGACGCGTTCCCTTTTCACTGATCACCGAAGCACGCTAACGCGAAGAGGACCTCGTCGGCACCTGAGTTAGCAGCGGACTCCGTCTCATTCAGCCCCGTTCCCGACCGTCCAGTCGAGACCAGGAGCCGGGCGCAGCCCACGAGCGGCCCGCCGATGAACCCAGGTGAACGCCCCTGCACACACCCGAGAAGCCCACCAACGCAGTTGGAAAGCGTGTTGCCATCGGAGTTGGGTTATGGCCCGCGGAGGACGGCGATGCGTGATCAGCTTGGAATGTGGAGACCATCATCGCCAGCGGTATAGCCGTCCTGGGAACGCTGCTTGGTTCGGGGATCACCCTGGCGTTCCAGCAGCGCACGACCGACAGGAGCAACCAGTTCACCCGTCTGGAGAAGCTGCGACAGGAGCGCCTCGATGCCTTCTCCGCCTACGCCGGTGCATTGATCAACTACCGCCGCTGCCTGATTCACCTCTGGTTCTGCGAGCACGAACAGCCACCACCCGAGGACCCCGACACGGTGCGGATCCGCGCCTACGACCTGCGCTCCAACGCCCAAGAGGCTCTGTTCCGGGCGCAGATGCTCACCGATGACGAGACGCTGAACCAGACCGCGGAGGACGTGCTCGCAGACGTTACGACGCTGTCCAAGACCGACAGCAGAACAGAACTCGACGATGCGAGGGTGCGGACCCGTGACGACATCAGCAGACTTGTCAGAGCAGCCAAGCAACACCTTTGAGGCGCGTGCAGATGCGCCGGCTCGTAGGGCCCCACGCCGACAGTGACCGCACCACAAACGCACCAGGTCGAGCGGGGAACAGCGGGGAAGCACCGTGAATGCAGTCGAGCCCACGGAGGTGGCGAGAATGCCGTTAGAGCAGGTCAGCGGCTACGACAGGCCCTCGACGATCGCAGCTTCCCAAGCTGCGGGCTCACGCACCGTCGTTACGAGACGACCGTCGCGGCTTACTCTGGTCGACGGCACCGGCAGCGTGGCAGAGAGCGGTGGGGCGCGCAGCAAGGCATACGCGCGCAGATCGGTCGACGTCCTCACCGTCGCGGCTGACTGTCGTCGGCTGAGGCCCAGACCAACCCGTATCCGCCTCCGAGTAGACGTCATCGGTCACCCACCTGCGGCCGGCGCGGCAGGACTGTACATCCTGAGCACCATGACCAACCTCGACGGCCCGTACGTGACGGTGCACTTCCGCCTTGAGATCGAGGACGATTGGCCTCCAGCGTCGGTGGAGAGTCTGTGGGCGGTCGACCAAGGCGACGGCACTGCGCGGCTCGACAACAGGCGCACAGGCCACCCGCTGCTGAACAGGGAAAACCCAGCTCACTAAGATCTCCTGCAAGACCATGGCAAGAAGACACCTAGGAAGCATCCCGCCGCGGATCCGACAGATTGTGCCACTCGTGACCGCACCCATCGGCGCAATGCAGCATCCGCCTGCGGGTATCCGCGATGCTGAAGAGGGCGACGAGCAAGCGGAACGACTTGGTGAGTTCATAGGCCGGAAGTACTTCCATCCCGAAGCGCCACTTCGTGAGCATCACCGCCGGCGCGTGAGTGGGACGAATGCCAGAACGCGCAATGCTCTCTAGCACATCTTCCTCGCAGGCGCTGGCCTGCCCACAGAACAACACCAGTGCGTGCAGGACCTTGCGCTGCTCACCTTCCGCGAGGCTCTCGAACCACTCGACACCCTCGGCCGTCGGTCTGAGCCCCTGCGCAAGTTCGTTCAGGACCAACTCGTTTGTGTACAGCACCGGCCACCTCCCCGTGATTCAGACTGACGGTACGCTCACCAGAGCCCCGACGATTCCCCGGGCTGTTCAGTGCGAAGGCCTGAAGCCGGCGGACTTGTCGAGATGAAACGCGGAGCCCGGAGTCGCCGGAGTCCACACCTCACGCAGGGCAAGCCGAACAGCCGCCGCAACACCGGACGGCTGTACAGGCTCAGCCTCGCGCCCCATCCAGTTGCTCGGATGCGGCTGGTCGGTGGTAACCACGAGCGTCGCTCCCGAGGTGTCCGCATGCTCGACCGCGAACGTGCACGGCGACCAGGCCAAGCCCTGGTAGTAGGTCGGCCTGCCTCGCAGCCGCCAGCGGTAGGCCGTGCCATCGACGACGATCCGTCGTGCTCCCTTGCGGACCAGAGCCATGGCTCCCCCCTTCAACAGCGAAGATGCTAGCGAGCCCGGCGCCGCCGCCCGTCTCAGATTCCGTCTCATTCAGCACCGTTCACGCTCGTTCAGACGAGACCGAAGCCGGTGGCTGCTCCCACGGCCGAACGCCAGTGAACGCAGGCGAACGGCCCCGCTCGAAGCCTCAGGCCCCACCACCAGAGTGGGAAAGCGTGTTGGTGGGGCGGACCCGAGGCCGACACAGCGGCGAAAGCGTCAGACCCTGATGAGAGTCTGGCTGGCATGGATACACCCATTGCCCCTGACAGCGGGGATGAGGAGCACGCGGTCATCGCCCACTTCCGGCTCGGCGGTGACGGCTTCGGCGATGTCGACCAGCGCGAGCGAATCTATGAAGCTGAGGAGGTGATGGAGGCAGCGACCGCGGAGGCCGGCGTCGGGGAGATCGACGGAAACGAGTTCGGAGGCGGCGAAGCCGTCGTGTACGCCTACGGACCCGATGCCGATGCTCTGTTCAAGGTCCTGGAGCCGACCCTGTGCAGTCTGCCGTTCCGGCCGGCGCACGTCCGTCTCAGGCGGGGTGACGACGAGACGCGAGTGGATCTGTAGGCCTGCTGAGCGGAGCGGTACGTTGGCGAACGCACCAAGCGCACCAGATATGACGGGGAGCCAGGGGGGAATCACGGTGAAACCGGCCAAGGCCATTGACATCCTGTCCCGAGTGTCCGCCCAGCTCAGCTTCCGAAAGTGACTCAAATGATCGCAGCTTCCCAAGCCAAGAGCGCGAGTTCGATTCCCGTCACCCGATCCATGTCGAAGCCCCAGGTCAGTGGCCTGAGTCTGGTGTACGTCCGGCCCGCAAGCGCCGTCCACCCCCTCTCACGGCCACGGAGACGAGCCGCCCCGTTATGGGGATGCACCTCTTGGAGGTACCTACGCGGTCGCCTTGGTGCAGTCAGGCCCCGGCCCGGTCCAGGGCGCTCTGCAGGGACTGTCTGTAGCCCGCGCTGGTGTACGTGGCGCCTGACACCGTGTCGATGTCCGCGCTCTGCGCCTGCAGCGTCTCCTGGTTGAGCTTGGGGACGGCCGTGGAGTTGATGTCCCTGCTCCGCGCCGTCTCGTCGGGAGACCGGACTGCGGTCGCTTCGGTGATCCTGCTGCCGGTGAGGGTGATCCGTACCTGGACCGGGCCGTACTTCGTCTCGGCCGTGGACCCGGTGACGGTGCGGGTGGTGGGTGCGGCCGCGGTGGTCTTCGGGGTGGAGGGGGCGCTGCTGGTTTCCAGTACGGGCGGCCGACGCCGTGTGCGGCGGCTGCGTGCTCGTCGGGGACGGGGACGGGGACGGGGTGCGCTTCTTTCCGGGCGACTTCGACGGCGAGGGTGACGCGGACGGGGAGTACGCGGACGCGGTGGCGCTCGACGTGATCGCGGGCTCGGTCCGCGCCGCCGACGGGTCCGTGGTCGGCTTGAGCGTGAGCAGCAGCACGATGCCGGAGACGGTGCCGGCGGTGGCCAGTAGCGCGTGGCGGAACGGATGCTTCTTTCTCACGGGAGCACCAGCGCATCAGCGGTACGAAGTGTCACGGTTCGCCTCAGAACTCGAAGGACTCGTGGTGGATACGGCGGTGCGGGACACCTGCCTCGCGGAGTGCGGCGTACGACTCCTCGGCCAGTCCGGGCGGTCCGCACAGGTACACGTCGTGTCGCGCGATGTCCGGCAGGATCCTGCGCAGCATCTTCGCGGTGATCGGGGTCCGGCGTCCGTCGGGTTTGTTGACGGCGTACAGCAGTTGCGCCCCGCGCGCGTCCGCGATCGTCTCCAGTTCGTCCCGTAGTGCCAGTTCCTCCGCGGTACGGGCCCGGTAGAGCAGCGTGAGGTCTCCGGGTGCCCCGGGCAGGGTCTCGAAGAGGGCTCGCAGCGGGGTGATGCCCGCTCCTCCCGCGAGCAGCAGTACCTTGCCGCGGCTGCGGCGGGCCGCGGTCATCGCCCCGTACGGTCCTTCGGCCCACACGCGCGTGCCGGGTCGCAGTCCGGCCAGCGCCGCGCTGTGTCCGCCGACGGCCTTGACGGTGATCCGCAGCAGGTCGGGGCGGGGAGGGGCCGAGAGGGAGTACGGGTTGGCGCTCCAGCGCAGCTCCTTGGTGAGGAACCGCCAGCGGAAGAACTGCCCCGCCTCGGCTCCCATGCGGTGCAGCCGTCGGCCCCGGATCAGCACGGAGACCACGTCCGGCGCCTCCAGCACGACGGATTCGACCCGCATACGGTGCCTGAGGTTGAGCCGTACCGGTATGAGCACGCGGTACCACAGCAGCAGGGCGCCGACTGTGATGTACAGGGCGTACCAGGCCGCGCGGGCGGCGGCGTCCCCGACGAACTCGGCGCCCGTGGCGAGCTGGTGCCAGAAGGCCAGGTAGACCGCGGCGTAGGTGAGCAGGTGCAGGTAGTACCAGAGCTCGTAGCGCATACGGCGTCGTACGGCGCCCGCGGACACGAAGCCGACGACGATCAGCAGGAGTGTGCCGACGGCCGCTTCGATCATCCTGGGGTATGCGGTGACGACGGAGACCGTCTGCGTCGCGATGCCGGTGTCCGCCTGCAGCGCGTATCCGTACAGGATCAGCACGACGTGGACGAGGGTCAGGGTCAGCGCGTAGCGGCCGCTTCGGGCGTGCCAGCGCACCACGCGGTCGGACCCGACCCGGCGTTCCAGGGCCGGGACGCGCGCCATCTGGGCGATCACCAGGGCGATCGCGTAGCCCGCGAGCAGTCCGGTGATCCGGCCCGCGTTCACCAGGCGGTCGGCGGTGGTCGCGGCCACGGCTGGAGTGTTGTGCCACCACAGCCACAGCACGGCGGCGGCGCCCGTCCAGGCGAGCCCCAGCAGCGGTGCCGCGGGGGAACGCCGGGGCCGGATCCGACGCATGGCCTGCCGTCTTCCCGCCCGGCTGTGCTGGATCGCCGTCACAAGGCTGTCTTCCGTCTGCCGACTTCGGTGCCCCGGCACCGTACACCGGCCGGGTGGCCGAAAATATTCGGTGAAGACAGGGCGGGATCTACCGGAGATCCACTGCCGGGGATGGCGCGCATGGGCCCGCTTCCCCATAACCACCTAGTCCAGCGCACCGGCGGGGGTGAGTGTCACACCCTCCGCGACGTGGTGGCCGGCCTCCCCTTTCGGACACACCGCGGAATCACTCGTGACTGCACTCGCCGCCCATGCAACAGCTCCCCGGTGGCGAACTCGCGCGGCCCGCAGACCCTGACGCAGCTGGCCGAGGAAACCGGCGCCACCCCGGTCCGGGTGGAGGATGCGGCCCGCGACGCCGAGATCGTGGCCGTCACCGTCCCCGTGAAGGCGGCCCCGAACCTGCCGTCCCGAACCTGCCGTCCCGAACCAGACGTCCGGACTGCTGGACAGGGCGGCCGGGGCTGTCGCGGTCGTCGACACCGGCAATAGCTACCCGAGGCAGCGGGACGGAAGGATCGACGCGATCGAGGACGAGGACCTGACCGAGAGCCGCTGGACCGAAAGCCCCTGGGCCGAGCGTCAGATCGGGCATCCCGTGATCAAGGCGTTCAACGGCACCCTCGCTCAGGACCTCCTGGATCGCGCCCGGCCGGAAGGCTCCTCCGACCGTCTGGCTCTGCCCGTGGCGGGGGACGATCCGGCGGCGAAGGGCAAGGTGACGGGTCTTGTCGAGGAGATGAGGTTCGACGCCGTCGACGCGGGCGGACTCGATGGCTCCTGGCGTCAGCAGCCCGGCACGCCGGTGTACGGGCTGCGAGCCGATTCCAAGGGGGTCATCGAGGAGCTGGCGGCTGCCGGGCCGGAGCGGGGGCCGGAGTTCCGCGGCTGAGAGAACCGCCGACCTCGCGGGTTCCGGTTTCTGACCCCTGCTTCGTCAGTTCCCGGGCTCGCCCGAGGACTGCCGCACCACCAACTCCGTGGGCAACATCAACTGCTGCCGTTCCGCGCCCGGTTCGGTGATGTCGGCGAGGATGCGGACCATCGTGCTGCCGAGTTCCTCCACCGGCTGACGCACCGTCGTCAGGGGCGGATTGGTCCAGCGCGCGTGCGGGGAGTCCTCGAATCCGACGACCGCCACATCGCCGGGTACCTGCCGCTTCTGGCGGCGCAGTTCCTCCAGCGCGCCGATCGCCATGAGGTCGGAGGCGGCGAAGACGGCGTCCAGGTCCGGTGCACGTTCAAGAAGCGAACGCATTGCCTGACTCCCGCTCTCCCAGCTGAAGTCGCCGACCTCGACGAGGGTTTCGGGCGCGGGCAGACCGGCCTCTTGATGTGCCGTCCGCCAGCCCTCGAGGCGGCTGCGGCCGACGTCCATGTCCAGTGGTCCGGCGATGGTGGCCACCTTCTTCCGTCCGCTGCGCAGCAGGTGGCGGACGGCTTCGGTCGCTCCGCCGGCGTTGTCGGCGTGGACGTAGCTCAGTCGCTCGTCCGCGTCGCGGCGGCCGGCGAGCACGGTGGGCAGGCCCATTTCCTCCAGCATGGCGGGCAGCGGGTCGTCGGAGTGGACGGACACCAGCAGAACCCCGTCCACCCGGCGCTCCGCCACCGATTCGGTCAGCTGCTCCCGCTCGGCCTGGTCGCGGACGAGCATCAGCTGGAGCTGGGTGCGACGGTCGGCGAGGGCTTGGCTGACGCCTCGGATCAGTGCGGCGAAGAACGGTTCGGAGCCGAGTCGGCTCGCCGATTCCGGGATGACCAGGGCCACCGCGTCGGTGCGGCTGGTCACGAGGCCGCGGGCGACCGAGTTGGGTACGTAGTTGAGCTCCTTGATCGCTGCCAGGACCCGGGACCGGGCGTCGGCGCTGACCAGATGCGAACCGTTCACGACACGGGACACCGTCGTCCGGCCCACGCCGGCACGGGCGGCGACCGTCTTGATCGTCGGACGGCGGTTTCCAGCCATGCACTCCCCTCCCTCAAGCCGCGGCAGCGTCGACCGCGTTGTTGACCAGCATCAATTCTGGCAGACGGCGGGGCCGGGCAGGCGGCCTGTCCGGCACGAAAGATGAACGCATGAACCCCGGATCGGCCGCTGATCGCGTTCAAGTCATTGACAGATCCGCTCACTGCCGTGAGTCTGCTTCCCGTCGGTGGGAACGTGCCCACCCAGAAGTGGGCACGTTCCCACAACTCACCGGAGCCGCTTGGTCACCGCTCTCGTGTCCGTTCGATACGACTGCGCCGGCCGTAGGGAGAAGATTCATGAGCAGTCTCGGTACGTCGCGCGGGAGAAGACTGGCGGCAGCAGCCGCGGCCGTCGGCGCGTTGGCACTCGTCGCCGGTTGCAGCAGTGGCGACGGCTCAGTCACGGGCGGCGGCAAGAAGGACGGCAAGGTCGTCATCACCATGGGCATGTACGGGGTGATGGGCTTCAAGGAGTCGGGCCTGCTCAAGCAGTACGAGAAGGAGAACCCCGACGTCGACATCCAGGCCGAGATAGCCGGTGACGAGCAGACGTACTACACCGCGCTCCAGACCCATCTCGCCGCGGGCAACGGCCTGAAGGACATCCAGGGCATCGAGGTCGGCCGCGCGAAGGAGGTGACGCAGACCCAGTCGGACAAGTTCGCGGACTTCGCCGGCTCGGCGGGCACCGACCACTTCCTGCCCTGGAAGCAGTCCCAGATCACCACCAAGGACGGCAAGGTCCTGGGCCTCGGGACCGACAGCGGCCCGATGGCCGTCTGTTACCGCAAGGACTACTTCGAGGAGGCCGGCCTGCCCACGGACCGCGAGGCGGTGGGCAAGCTGTGGGCGGGCGACTGGAAGAAGTACGTCGAGGTCGGCCGCACCTTCGAGAAGGACTACAAGGGCGACAAGGTCGCCTACATGGACTCGGCCAGCGGTCTGTTCAACGCCATGGTCTACGGCTACCCGGAGCAGTACTACGACGAGGACGGCGGCCTCATCTACGCCGAGAACCCGGTCGTCAAGGAGGCGTGGAACCTCGCCGCCGACGCCGCGGACGACGGGCTGAGCGCCAAGCTCCGTCAGTTCCAGCCGGGTTGGGACCCGGGGCTGGCCAACGGCACGTTCGCCACCGCCGTCTGCCCGGCGTGGATGCTGAGCCACATCAGCGAGAAGGCCGGCCCGGAGAACGCGGGCAAGTGGGATGTGGCCAATGCCCCCAAGGGCGCGAACTGGGGCGGCTCCTTCCTCGGCGTCGTGGAGAAGAGCCCGGTCAAGGAGGAGGCGCAGAAGCTCGTCGCGTGGCTGACCGCGCCGGAGCAGCAGGCCCACATCTTCGAGAAGCTGGGCAACTTCCCCTCCTCCCGCACCTCGCTGGAGCGGGACGACGTCAAGAACGTGACCTCCGAGTACTTCAGCGACGCGCCGATCGGCCAGATCTTCGGTACCGCCGCGCAGCAGATCCCGGACAAGCAGGTCCTGGGCCGCAAGGACGGCACGATCAAGGACACCTTCTCCCAGGGTCTGGCCCTGGTCGAGCAGGGCACCTCGCGTGACAAGGCGTGGAAGACCACCTCGGAACGCATCGAGAAGGCGGTCGGCTGACCCCTCGGCCTCAGGCCGCCCGGGGCGCGCCCGCCTTCCGCCGGCGCGCCCCGGGCCCGGCTCGGACAACCGCTGTCAGGAAGGAAATCCGGTGGCCACCTCCACCACGAACGCCTTGGCCGACGAGGAGCCTCCAGGCCCGTCCCCGAAGACGGGCACCGGGCGCACGGGTCAGCGACGCAGTGCCCTGCTGCACCGGCTGGACCTCAGGAGCGCGCCGTACGCCTTCGTCGCACCGTTCTTCGTCGTCTTCGCCGCGTTCAGCTTCTACCCCCTCGTCTATACGGCGTGGATCTCTCTGCACAGGGTGGAGCTCGCCACCCTCGACGTCATGGAGTGGGTGGCGTGGGACAACTACGTCGGCCTCGTGAACGACTCGCGGTTCTGGAACGCCCTGCAGAACACCTTCACCATCGGCGTCATCTCCACGGTGCCGCAGCTGCTGATGGCGCTGGGGCTGGCGCACCTGCTCAACTACCGGATGCGCGCCTCGCTGTTCTTCCGCGTGGCGTCGCTGGTTCCCTATGCCACGTCCGTCGGCGCGGCCGCTCTCGTGTTCACCATGCTCTTCGAACGCGACTTCGGCATGATCAACTGGATGCTGGGCGTGGTCGGTATCGACCCGCTGGACTGGGAGGCCGACAAGTGGCCCGCCCAGGCCGCCATTTCGACCATCGTGATCTGGCGCTGGACCGGCTACAACGCGCTGCTGTACCTGGCCGCGATGCAGGCCATCCCCGCGGAGCGCTACGAGGCCGCCTCCCTCGACGGGGCCTCGCGGTGGAAGCAGTTCACCCACGTCACCGTGCCCGGGATCCGTTCCACCATCGTCTTCACGATCGTGCTCTCCACGATCGGGGCCACTCAGCTCTTCGGTGAGCCGCTGATCTTCGGCCAGGGGCCCAACGGAGTCACCGGCGGCGCGGACAACCAGTACCAGACGCTCGGCCTGCTGCTGTACGAGGAGGGCTGGAAGAACTACCAGATGGGCCGCGCGGCGACCGTCGCCTGGGCGATGTTCCTGCTGCTCATCCTCGTCTTCGCGGTGCAGCGCCTGATCCGCCGGCTGCGTACTCGCACGCCCTGACCTGGAGCCCTCATGACCGTCAACAGCCTCCCGGTCCGTCCCGACATCCCGGTCCGGACGGATACCGAAAGCCCTCGCCGCCGCGGTCGCCGGCTGCTGCGCCCGGGTGCCGGCCGTCAGCACCACGCGGGGCCGCTCGCCTACGTCCTGCTCGCCGTCATGGCGATTCTGTCGATCTTCCCGCTGTACTGGACGATGGTGGCGGCGTCCACGGACAACACCCGCGTCAGCCAGACACCGCCTCCCTTCCTGCCCGGCCCCAACCTGTTCGGCAATCTCGCCCGTGCCTGGGACGAGGCGGCCATGGGCAAGGCCATGATGAACAGCCTGATCGTGGCCGGGGTGATCGCGCTGTCCACGGTGATGTTCGCGACCCTCGCGGGCTTCGCCTTCGCCAAGCTGCGCTTCAAGGGGCGCAACATCCTGCTGATGCTGGTGATCGGCACCATGATGGTGCCGCCGCAGCTCGGCGTCGTTCCGCTGTTCATGATGATGTCCGAACTCGGGCTGGCGCAGCAGCTGCCCGCCGTCATCTTCCCCACGCTGGTGAGCGCGGTGGGGGTGTTCTTCATGCGGCAGTACCTCTCGGAGGCGCTGCCGGACGAACTCGTGGAGGCCGGGCGCGTCGACGGGGCGCACTCGCTGCGCATCTTCTGGAGCATCGTGCTTCCGGTGGCGCGGCCCGCGATGGCGGTCCTGTTCATGATCACGTTCGTGCACGCCTGGAACGACTTCTTCTGGCCGTTCGTGGTGCTCGACATGACCAACCCGACGGTCCCCGTCGCCCTCACCCAACTCAGTGCCGGGTACGTCCGCGATCAGTCGCTGATCATGGCGGGCGCGCTGCTCGGCACGCTCCCGCTGCTGGCGATGTTCATCGTCTTCGGCCGCCAGATCGTCAGCGGCATCATGGCCGGCGCCGTCAAGGGCTGACCCCGCACACCGGCCCGGGCGACGACCGCCGGGCCCGCACAACCCTGTTCGCCCTTCGCCCGCTCGCGAACGGGCTCATTCCTGAAAGGACTTACGTGGTCACCGCTGCACAGCAGAGCGAGTCCGGCACGGCCGGCGCCCGCACCTTCCCCGGGGACTTCCTCTGGGGTTCCGCGACCGCCTCGTACCAGATCGAGGGCGCCGCGGCCGAGGACGGTCGCACGCCGTCGATCTGGGACACGTACGCCAGGACGCCGGGCCGGGTCCGCAACGGCGACACCGGTGACATCGCCACCGACCACTACCACCGCTGGCGCGAGGACGTCGCTCTCATGGCCGACCTGGGTCTCGGCGCCTATCGCTTCTCCCTCGCCTGGCCGAGGATTCAGCCCACCGGACGCGGCCCTGCCGTACAGAAGGGCCTCGACTTCTACCGGCGCCTCGTCGACGAGCTTCTGGCGAAGGGCATCAAGCCCGTCGCCACGCTGTATCACTGGGATCTGCCTCAGGAGATCGAGGACGGCGGAGGCTGGCCCGAGCGGGGCACCGCGGAGCGGTTCGCCGAGTACGCGGCCCTCGCCGCCGACGCCCTGGGCGACCGGGTGACGACCTGGACCACCCTCAACGAGCCCTGGTGCAGCGCCTTTCTGGGCTACGGCTCCGGTGTCCACGCTCCCGGCCGCACCGATCCGGTGGCCGCTCTGCGCGCCGCCCACCACCTCAACCTGGCGCACGGCATGGCCGTAGAGGCGCTGCGTGACCGGCTTCCCACCGGTGGCCAGTGCTCGGTCACCCTCAACATCCACCACGTCCGGCCGCTGACCGAAGACCCGGCCGACGCCGCCGCGGTACGGCGGATCGACGCGCTCGCCAACCGGGTCTTCACCGGTCCGATGCTTCACGGCGAATATCCGGAGGACCTGCTCAAGGACACCGCCGCGCTGACCGACTGGAGTTTCGTCCGCGACGGCGACCTGCGGCAGATCCACCAGCCACTGGACTTCCTCGGCGTCAACTACTACACGCCCACCCTCGTCTCGGAGGCGGGCAGCACGGGCAGCCACACCTCGGACGGACACGGCAACAGCTCGCACAGCCCGTGGCCCGCGGCGGACAAGGTCGCCTTCCACCAGCCGCCCGGCGACACCACGGCCATGGGCTGGGCCGTCGACCCCACGGGCCTGTACGACCTGCTCCGCCGGCTGGCGTCCGACTTCCCCCGGCTGCCGCTGGTCATCACGGAGAACGGCGCGGCGTTCGACGACTACGCGGGCCCCGACGGCCAGGTCAACGACCCGGCGCGTATCGCCTACCTGCGCGGCCACCTCGCCGCGGTTCACCAGGCCATCGCGGACGGCGCGGACGTGCGCGGCTACTTCCTGTGGTCGCTGCTGGACAACTTCGAGTGGGCGCACGGCTACAGCAAGCGCTTCGGGACGGTCTACGTGGACTACCCGACCGGCACCCGCATCCCGAAGGCCAGCGCGCGGTGGTACTCGGAGGTCGCCCGTACCGGCGTACTGCCGGTCGCCTGATCCATTGTCCGGCTCGCCTGCGGCTCAGGCTGTGCTGAGCATGCCTTCGCGCAGGCGGGCCAGGAGCCTGGAGATGAGACGGGAGACGTGCATCTGGGAGACGCCGAGGTGTTCGCCGATCTGGGCCTGGGTGAGTTCTTCGACGAACCGCATGTGAATGATCTGCCGGTCGCGTTCATCGAGGCCGGCGATCAACGGGGCCAGCGCGTGCACGTTCTCCACGAGCTCCAGCGCTGCGTCCTCGGCTCCGATGAAGTCCTGAAGGGCGCTCTCGCCGTCGTCGCTGGTGCTGATCGCGGCGTCCAGGGAGGCAGAGCTGTAGCCGTTGGCCGCGAGTTGGGCCTCCACGACCTCTTCCTCGGGCAGGCTCATCAGTTCGGACAGTTCCCTGACGGTCGGCGTGCGGCCCAGTCGGCTGTTCAGTTCCTCGTTGGCGCGCGCCAGTTGCAGGCGGGCTTCCTGGAGTCGTCGGGGCACGTGCACGGCCCAGGACGTGTCCCGGAAGAACCGCTTGATCTCACCCACGATGTACGGCACCGCGAACGAGGTGAACTCGACCTCACGCGACAGCTCGAAACGGTCGATCGCCTTGATCAGACCGATCATGCCGACCTGGACGATGTCCTCCATCTGCTCCGGCCCACGGCTGCGGAACCGGCCGGCCGCGTAGCGGACCAGGGACATGTTCATCTCGATCAGCGTGTTCCGGGCGTAGCTGTGCTCGGCCGTACCCTCTTCCAACTGGGCCAGCTGACCGAAGAACCACCGCGACAGCTCACGGGCGTCCCGAGGTGCCACTTGGGCAGGCTCTGCGGCCTCCGCCGAGTCGCCTGTGTGCGAACGAGTGGTCGTCGCCTGCGTGAGCACCATGATCTTCCCCTCTCCCGATGTCGACCACCGCCGCCCGCGACCGCCGACGGCCCACCGTCTACCCCAACGCGGGCCCTCCATTCCTGCATGCGCGAAGGGCCCGGCCGGAGCCGGGCCCTTCGATGAAACGCACGGTGCGCTCAGGTCACCACCGGTACCAACGGCCCCGACCACCCCCGGTGGTCGTGGACCGCATCACAAAGCCGAGGAGCCACACCACCAGAACGGCGATGGCGACCCACCACAAGACCTTGAGCGCGAAGCCGGCACCGAAAAGGATCAGGGCAAGAAGCAGAAGCAGAAGCAGGGGAACCATAGTTATCAACCTCCGGCACTCCGAATTACCTGCGATCCTGAAATCAATCACCCATGAAGCCTTGTTTATTGAGGCATACGTTGGGCACAAGGCTCATTTTCTACTCAGCTCGACCTGGCGCGCCGACGTGGTGCCCAACTCCTCCCGGAACAGCCGGGTCAGGTGACGCGTACTGACGTTGTGTCGCCCCGCGAGTTCGGCGCGAGGTCGATGCCCGCGGTGACGCCTGCCGACGTGTACGTCGAGCTGTCGCGCACATGGATGGCATCGGGCTCGACGTGTGCTTTCGGCTGCCGGGCGGCGAGTTCGCCGGTGAATCACCCGCTCGCCGCACACACCGGGTCGTCGAGGGCGGTCACCGTGTAGGGCGGGGTGCCGGGTGGCTCGTCGTTCTGGCTGTTGACGACGTAGAGACGGCAGTCGTGACGGGCCAGGGTGGTGGGCAGATCGAACCGGTCGCCGGTTATGCGATGGACGACCGTCCCGCTGCGCAGCTGCGCGTCCAACCGGGCGATGTAAACGCCGTGCGGGGCACCGTAATTGAGTACGGCGTACAGGTTCCGGCCGTGGAGCACCATGCCGTCCGCGCCGAACGAGGTGTCCCCCAGGTCGAGCCGGCTCACCTCGCGGGTAGCGGTGTCGATACGCCAGACGGCCTCGGTCCCGTTGGAGGCGACGAGCAACGTCCGACCGGCTGGATCGGCCACTATCCCGTTGAGCAGCCAGTAACGGTCGGGGAAGCCGGGGAGCGCACCGCGTACGTCTGCCCAGGGCTCCAACGGACCGACTCTGCCCCCGTCCAGCGATGCGCGCAGGACCACCGGGTTCGCCCAGTCGGTGACGTAGACGGCGTCGGGCGTGATGACCAGGTCGTTGAGGTCTGGGGCGCCGAGGGGACCGTCCGGCGCGTCCGCGGCGTCCAGGAGACGCCCGTCCGGGGCGTGGACGGTGAGCCGCCCCTTGCCGACGGAGAACACCCGGCCCCTACGGTCGGTGTGCATGCCCCGCGAGCTGCCACGGGCGGTCGCGCCGTCGGCGCGGAACGGCCGCATCCGCGGCGACGTCACCCGCCCCTGGTAGAGGGCGCCCGTTCCGTCGGAGGACACGTACATCGTCCCGTCGGGGCGGACCTCCATCCCCTCGGGGAGTACGCCTTCCGTCCGGGAGACGACATAGCGGTCGGGGAGCGGTCGGCAGGCGCCCGCCGCGGGCACGGCCGCAGCGCAGGTCAGCAGTGTCGCTGCCGCAAGGGCCGGCGCAACGAGTCGGCGAGGTGCGGACATCTGGCCTCCAGCTGGTTGGCGGCGCCCGGTGGGCGCCCGTTCCGCACCCGAGAATCGCCGTCCGCCGGCATTCCCTGCCCGTCCTTTCGGGCAGGGCCGAAATGCAGGCCCGCTCCGGTACTCTGCACCGCGTGTTACGGATACGGTTCGGCCCGGTCGACCTCGCCCGCGTCACCGTCGCCGCCGCACCCGACGTACTGCTGGAGACGGCCCTGAGTGTCCGCCATCTGGCCGCGCCGGGCTCGGGCCCCGCAGCGCGCCGTGGTGAACTCACGGCTTGGCGGCGGGCCGTCAAGCCGGGGCTGGCGGCCCGCGCGGGGATTTTGGCCCGGCTGGTTCCGCCCGCCGGTTATCTGCCGGACTTCCTGTACCAGCCGACGGCCCGGGACGCCGTCACGGCGGCCGAACTGGCGGCGCGGACCCCGACGCCCCAGCTGGCCTCGGACCTCGACCCACTGCACACGGTGTCCGGGGCGTCCGCGACACGGGAGCTGGCGCAGGGCTCGAACGCGGCCCGTCGGAGGCTGGTCGAGGACCTGACGCGATATCACCGCTCGTCGCTCGCCCCGCTCTGGCCCGCCGTACTGAACGTGGCCGCGGCCGATCGCGCGCTGCGGTCGGAGACCCTGCTGCGCGGCGGTGTCGAGGCACTGCTCGCGACCCTGCAGCCGGGCTGGCGATGGTCTCCGCCTGAGCTGCTCGTCCCGTTCGCCGCCTCTCACACCGTGGAACTGTGCGGGCGGGGGCTGCACCTGATGCCCTCCTACTTCGCCCCGAGCCCGATGCTGATCTACGACCCGGCGGCGCCGACGGTACTCGTACGCCCGCTGCCGGTCACCGACACCGCGACGCCTCCGGGCGACGTGCTGGGGGCGCTGCTGGGACGCACCCGCGCCGGAGTGCTGGCATCCCTGGCCACGCCGGCCGGAACCACGGCTCTCGCCGAACGGGCCGGAGTCTCGGCGGCCACGGCCAGCGAGCACGCCACCGTGCTGCGCGCGGCGGGTCTGATCACGACGGTGCGCGACGGCAGCCGAGTGCTCCACGCCCTCACCCCGCTCGGCGAGGCGCTGCTGGCTGGAGGGTGAAGCGCCCCGGGGCGGCAGGCGTGCGTGGCGGCGCCATCAGTGAAAAGGGGCACTGCAGAATCCAGTCCTGGGCACTCGGCTTGCGAGGGAGGGAAGTGACACAGCAGCCTCCTGGTCGCGGCTGACCGCCGCCGCGGCGACACTGCCGAGGAGACAGAAGGAGCCGCAAGCAGATGAGCACGCTCACCGGATGGGAACGGGCACTTGAGCGCGCCGAGGAGGCCCTTTGGGGGCGTTTCTTCCGTAGGGAGCCCATCGATGTGGTGGCTGCGCTGAGGCGCGAGTGCGACAGCAGTGCCGTGGTGTGCAGCCAGAGCCGTGTCGTGGTCCCGAACGCGTACGACGTGATGCTCGCGGAACACGTCCACGACGAACTCGCCCGCAACGACGCCCATGTGGGGCAGGCCCTCACGGAAGTGCTTGCGCGGCACGGCGAACATCAAGGATACGAATGGGCCGGGCCGCTGGCCGTGCATGTCACCAAGGCCCGCGAGGTCCCCAACGGCCGCTATCGGGTGACGAGCAGGGCGATGCCCAACGTCAGCGCCGACGGTTTCCGGGATCTGTGAGAGGGCCACGTTCCCGAGCCCTCCCTGCTCCCTCCCCCGCCTGCGGTCCCGAATCCGAATCCGTACCTGGGCGAGGAGCAGGGGGCTCGGTGCTCTGCGGCGACAGCCCGAATCCGCGTGATCCCGGTGTCTACGAGTCCCTGGAGCAGGTCGCGGCGGCCCGTGCGGGAGACGCGGGACGCCACTGGACCTGGGCGACGCCACTGGACCCGGGCCACGGCGGGATGCACCTGCTGGCCGCTCTCCCCCGACCACTACCGCGGCCCGTGGAACACACCGACAGCGCATCCCCTTCTGGTCATCGGCAACACCTACGATCCCGCCACCCCCGACTCGGCCGCCCGAGCGATGGCCAGGGAACTGGCGGACGCCCGCCTGCTCACCCTCAGCGGGTACGGCCACACCGCGCTGCTCAATCCCAGCAGCTGCATCCAGGCCCACGAGAGCCGCTACCTGATCGACGGCGTCCTCCCGCCGCCCGGGACGACGTGCCGGGAACAGGACACGCCTCCCTTCGCCACGCCCAGGCCGAGCGGCGGCATCGCCACCGGCGGAGGTGGCCTGGCCGGCACCACGTCCTGCGCACCGGTTCCGCCCGGAGCCGACAGAGGCCGCGGCCCGCTCATGTTTCCGCCGCCGGCGCATAGGCCTCCGCCGCCAGCCCGAAGGTCCACGCGACTCCTGCCCTCGCCGTCCGCGTCGAGGGCGGTACGCGTAGCCAGTAGGTGCGGCGTGTCCCGTCCGGTTCGGGGGTGGAGTTGAGGACCTCCACCATCACCACGGGTTCGTCGTCGACCAGGTCGATACGCCACAGGGTTCCTGTCTCGTCCTGGTGGAGGGGGCGGGCTCCCGAGTCGGTCAGATAGCGGTCGTAGCCGTAGTACTCCAGCATCACGCGCCGTAGTTCGGCGTTCTCCTCGTCGCGGACGCGGTCCGGCGTGAGGGTGGCCAGTCCGGCGAGGAACTCCGCGGGGACGGGCATGCCGCGCCAGGCGTGCAGGGCGAAGCCGTCGGGGTAGGCGAGGGCCGGGCCGTCGCCGTGGTCGAGTCGGCCGGCCTCGTCCCGGTGCAGGGCCACGGGCCGCTCGGAGAGGACCGCCACTCCGGCGTAGGGCCACCACCAGCCGGCGTTGCGACAGATCGCCGCGAGCGCGTCGAGCGGGCCGTCGTCAGCGGGGAACGCGGCGAGCCACGGCGCGTCGTGCTGTCCGAGCACGGCGTCCAGCAGGAGCAGCCGGATCTCGGCGGCTTCCCTGCCGGTGTCCCGGCCCGCGAGTTCCTCGATGACACCGGTGCGGATCCGGTCCACCAGGGCCTGGGTCGAGTCCCAGAGCCGTCCGCCCGTCGCCGCCCAGTGCGCGGACCAGCCCGCGGCCCCCAACTCGGCGTACAGGGAACGCCTTTGCCGTGCCCAGGGTGCGCTGCGCACCGCGTCCCGTACGCTCGCGCCGCGGTCCGCCAGGTCTTCCCTGATCAACGTGACGGCTGCGCGTGGCGAACCCACCCACACCACGCGCTCCGGTTCGGCGAGTCCCGCCAGCCGGTAGGCCCGCCGGACACCGTCCTCGGCGGCCGCGCGGTCGGCTGGACCGGTCGCCGAGGCCCATGCACGCCACGGCGCGAGTTCGCCGAAGGCGCTGCTCTCCACCTCGGTCCCCTCCAGTTCGGTCGCGGATCCGAAGTCCGTCGTGGTCATCTGCCCCTCCACCTCTCGCCCCTGCACCCTTTGCCCCAGCACCCGTTGTTCTTCCGGCCTTCGGCTTTCAGTCCGCCACGATCCGCACGGACCCGGGCACGTACTCCCGCTGCCGGATCACCCGGTACCAGCCCTTGGGGAGCGCGATCGCCGCGTGCTCCTCGTGCACGACCCGGCCGCCCTGGGGAAGACTCAGCAGCAGCGGCCCGAACGGCCCCGGCTCACGTATCAGTTCGCCCGGACCGACGATCGCGTGAGCGTGGCCGGTGACCTCGCCCAGCGCCAGCACCAGCCGGCCCCGCCCATCACGCTGCTCCCTCGGAGCGTGCGCCACGTGCGCCGGCACCGCCTCCTCCGTCACCGGCACGATCAGCACGTCTCCCTGTCGGTACATGGCTGTCCCCTCACCGCCGGGTGCACCTCGCACCGGCCTCATGACCACGACCGTAGGCGGCACCACTGACAACGCCCCGAACCCCGCCCCACCGCACGCCGTTGTCAGTGGCTGTTGGTAGAACTGCCGACATCACAGACCGCACACTCTTTCTCCTCGGGAGAGGCCGCATGACCATCGGTGACCACCTGGACCAGCTCCACGGGCTGCCCGCGCACACCTTTCCGGGCCCGGACGAGACGACCGACGACCTCCCCGAGCCGGACACCGTCGCCTGGCGGATCACCAGCGACGTGTACGACGCCGACGAGGAGTGGCCGAAGGCGTTCGCCCGGTTCTGCGCCGCCGTCGACACCACTCGGGTGCGGGCGCTGATAGTCGGGGCCTGGCAGGAGGCGTACGACTCCGATCCCTCCGAGGTCATCGAGGCGCTGCTGGCCGCCCGGGACCGCTTCCCCGCGCTGCGTGCGCTGTTCCTGGGCGACATGGTGATGGAGGAGTGCGAGATCTCCTGGATCAACCAGAGCGACGTCTCCCCGCTCCTCGCCGGGTTCGAGGCGCTGGAGGAGTTCGGTGTGCGGGGCGGCTCGGGGCTGGAGTTCACGGCACTGAGCCACGGCAGGCTGCGCAGGCTCGTCGTGGAGACCGGCGGTCTGCCCGCCGAGGTGGTGCGCGGCATAGGAGCGAGCGACCTGCCCGCCCTGGAGTTCCTCGACCTGTGGCTCGGCACGCCCGACTACGGCGGCGACAGCGAGGCTTCCGACCTGCAGCCGATCCTGTCGGGCGCACGGCTGCCGCACCTGCGTCATCTGGCGCTGCGCAACAGCGAGATGCAGGACGCGGTCGCCGCGTCGGTGGCGTCCGCGCCCGTGGTGGAGCGCCTGGAGGTGCTCGACCTGTCCATGGGTGTGCTGACCGACGAGGGTGCCGGTGCGCTGCTGGGGGGTCAGCCTCTGACGCACCTGAAGAAGCTCGACCTGCACCATCACTACCTCAGCGAGGCGGTCGAGGAGCGGGTGCGCCAGACCCTGGAGCCCGCGGGCGTGGAGGTCGACCTCGACCGCGACGACGCGGAGGAGGACACGGAGGACGACGGCACGGTCTGGCGCTATGTCGCGGTGGGCGAGTGACGACACCCTCCGTGGCCCCGCCGGCTTCCGGTGTCGCCGGTTCGCGGTTCGCCGTGGTCGGCATTCCCGAAAACCGGCGGGTGTCCCTCTTCGCGGACGCGGTGCGCGCGGCCGGCCTGCCCGGCCCGCGCGTCGTCGCCTGGAAAGACGTCCTGATCGGGGGAGGAGCCGAGTTCGCCTCGGACGAGATCGTGCGGGTCGACTCCCCCGGCGAGAATCTCGAGGTCGACCGGCTGTTGCGGGGTGCCCCGGATCCCACCCGGGTCGAGGGCTCGGCCCGCTGGTACGCCCGCTTCACCGCCGCGCTGGGCACCCTGCGCGGCGGCATCCGCCTCGACGACCCCGGCGATCTCGCCGTGCTGTTCGACAAACGCGCCTGCCACGGAGTGCTCGACGCTGCTGGTGTGCCGGTGCCGGTATCGCCCACCTCGGGGCTGGGCGGGGCGCCGGTGCGCGGCTGGGACGACGTTCGGGCGCTGATGCGCGAGCACCGTATGCCCCGGCTGTTCGTCAAGCTCGCGCACGGGTCGTCGGCGTCCGGCGTTCTCGCCGTCGAGGCGGGCGGCGGCCGGATGAGGGCCACCACATCCGTCGAACTCGCCCCGGGCGGGGCGCTGCACAACTCCCTCCGGGTGCGTCGCTACGACAGCGAGCGGGACATCGCCGCCATCGTCGACGCGCTCGCGCCCGACGGGCTGCATCTGGAGCGCTGGGTACCGAAGGCCTCCCAGCACGGCCGGGCCGCGGACCTGCGCGTGGTCGTGGTGGCCGGGCGAGCCACGCACGCCGTGGTCCGCACCAGCCGTACGCCCCTGACCAATCTGCACCTCGGCGGCAGCCGCGGCGACCTCGCCACCGCCCGGGACGCCGTCGGTGCGGCAGGCAGCCGTTGGTCCGACGTACTGGAGGTGTGCGAGCGGGCCGCGGCCTGCTTCCCGCGGACCCTGTGCGTCGGCGTGGATCTGCTGCCGGCGATCGGCTGGCGCAGGGTCTTCGTCGGTGAGGTCAACGCCTTCGGGGACCTGCTGCCCCGGCTGACCGGGCTGCCCGGCAGCGGCGCGGAAGGTCTGGACACCTATGCCGCACAGGTGCGGGCCGCCCTGCGCGAGCCCGCCCCGCCCGGTCCGCTCCACCCGCCCCGTGCGGCGGCCTCCGGAAGGGCCCCGCGCGGACCGTACAGAACAGGAACACCCCATGCCTGAGCCCGCCATGCAGAAACTTCCCACGCCACAGCCCGACCTGCGGGAAGGCCTCATGTCCGAGCCCGACATGAACGAGGTCGTCGGCCGCCACGACCTCCTCCTGGTCACCCTCGACACGCTGCGCCACGACGTGGCCGTAGAGCTGGCGGCCGCAGGGCGCATCCCGAACCTGGCCCGCCACTTGCCCGGCGGCCGCTGGGAGAAGCGTCACGCGCCCGGCAGCTTCACCTACGCCTCGCACCAGGCGATCTTCGCGGGGTTCCTGCCCACGCCGGCCGAACCGGGGCCGCACCCGAGACTGTTCGCGGCGAGCTTCGCCGGCAGCGAGACCACGGCCGACGGCACCTTCGTCTACGACACCCCCGAGTTCGTCTCCGGGCTCGCCCAGCGGGGCTACCGGACCGTCTGCATCGGAGGCGTCGGCTTCTTCAACCAGCAGGGTCCGCTCGGCACCGTGCTGCCCGGGCTGTTCCAGGAGGCGCACTGGGAGAGGGAGTTCGGCGTGACCTCGCCGCACTCCTTCGAGAACCAGGTCGCCCGCGCCGAGCAAGTCGTCGCCGACCTCCCCGCGGAGCAGCGGCTGTTCCTCTTCGTCAACGTCTCCGCGCTGCACCAGCCCAACTGGTTCCACCTGCCCGGCGCGACCCGCGAGGCCGGTGACACCCGCGAGACGCACGCCGCCGCGCTGGAGTACGTCGACAGGCACATCGGACGGCTCTTCGCCGCAGCCGGTTCCCGGCGCCGCTGCTTGGCGATCGTCTGCTCCGACCACGGCACCGCCTACGGCGACGACGGCTACACCGGCCACCGCCTCGGCCACGAGTCCGTGTGGACCGTGCCGTACGCCCACTTCTTCCTCGACCCAGCCAAGGCCCCACGATGACGACCGCACAGCTCACCAGCCCGTACCAGCACTACGTGTACGCCTACCCGCACAAGACCGCCTACCGCCGGCTGCCCGACCGGCCCGCGCTGCGGTCCCTGTGGGCGTCGCAGGACAAGAGCGCCCTGGCCCTCTACCTGCACATACCGTTCTGCGAGGTCCGCTGCGGCTTCTGCAACCTCTTCACCCGCATCGGCGCCCCCGAGGGCCTGACCGACGCCTACCTCGACGCCCTTGAGCGGCAGGCCGACGCCGTGCGCAAGGCACTCGGCGACAGTGAACCGGCGCGGTTCGCGACAGCCGCCTTCGGCGGAGGCACCCCCACCTTCCTCACCGCGTCCGAGCTGGAACGCCTGTGCGACATCGCCGAGCAGGGCACGGGCGCCGACCTTCGTGCGATCCCGCTGTCCGTCGAGGCCTCCCCGGCCACGGCCACCCCGGACCGGCTCGCGGTCCTGGCCGAGCGCGGCACCACCCGGCTGAGCCTCGGCATCCAGAGCTTCATCGACTCCGAAGCGAGGGCAGCCGTACGCCCGCAGCGTCGCTCCGATGTCGAGGCCGCGCTCGGCCGGATCCGCGACACGGCCATCCCGGTCCTCAACATCGACCTCATCTACGGCATCGACGGTCAGACCGAGCGGACCTGGCTGCGTTCCCTGGACGCGGCACTCGCCTGGCAGCCGGAGGAGCTGTATCTCTACCCGCTCTACGTGCGGCCCCTGACCGGGCTCGACCGCCACCGCGCGTCCGCTCAGGGCCCCGATCCGGCCTGGGACGCGCAGCGGCTGAGCCTGTACCGCGCGGGCCGGGACCACCTCCTCGCCCGCGGCTACACCCAGCAGTCGATGCGGATGTTCCGCCGCACCGACGCCCCGCCGCAGGGCGCCGACGACTACGCCTGCCAGAGCGACGGAATGATCGGCCTGGGCTGCGGCGCCCGCTCGTACACGGCCGACGTGCACTATTCCTTCGACTACGCCGTCGGCATGCACGAGATCCGCGGGATCATCGACGACTACGTCGCCACCACCGATTTCGCCCACGCCGAGGTCGGCTACCGCATGGACCCGCACGAGGCGCGCCGCCGGCACCTGCTGCAGTCGCTCCTCCAGACCGAGGGCCTGCCCGTCGACGACTACCGGGCCCGCTTCGGCACCACCCCCCTCGACGACTTCGGGCCCGAACTGCATCGCCTGGCCGACCGGGGCTGGCTGGCCGAGGCCGAGGCCGCGCACCTGCGGCTCACCCCGGAGGGGCTCGCCCACTCGGACGCCGTAGGACCCGACCTGTTCTCCCCCGCCGTCCGCGCCGCCATGGCCGCCTACGAGAGGAAGTGACCGGCCCGCCATGGATCTGACCGTCCTCTACCGGGGCCC
This sequence comes from Streptomyces sp. bgisy027, assembly GCF_057710365.1. NCBI lineage: Bacteria > Bacillati > Actinomycetota > Actinomycetes > Kitasatosporales > Streptomycetaceae > Streptomyces > Streptomyces sp. bgisy027. The sequence continues at coordinate 56,485 of NZ_JBYIVZ010000041.1, read as the reverse complement.
GCTCGCCTCCTGTGACTACGACTGCCCTTACTGCCCGTTCGCCAAGCGACGCGACTCCACCGCTCAACTGCGCGCCGACCGGGCCGCCCTGGAACGCTTCGCCGGCTGGGCAGCCGACAGCGACGACGAGTTGTCCCTGCTGTTCACCCCGTGGGGCGAGGGTCTGGTCCGCTCCTGGTACCGGCGCACCCTCGCCGAGTTGTCGCGCCTGCCGCACATCCGCCGCGTCGCCATCCAGACCAACCTCAGCTGCCGCACCGACTGGCTAGCCGACGCCGACCCGGAAACGCTGGCCCTGTGGTGCACGTACCACCCCGGCCAAACCCCGTACGACCGCTTCCTGGCCAAGTGCCGTGACCTGGCCGAGCGCGGGATCCGTTTCAGCGTCGGCGTAGTCGGACTGCCGGAACACCTGGAGGCGGCCCGCCGCCTGCGCGCCGAGCTGCCTCAACACGTGTATCTGTGGATCAACGCCGCCGAGGGCCACAGCTACCTGGACGCCGAGGCCGACGTCTGGACCGCGCTCGATCCCCTCTTCCCCTACAGCCGCCACCCGCACGCCAGCGCCGGCCTGCCCTGCCGCACCGGCGAGTCCGTGATCTCGGTCGACGGGGACGGCACCGTCCGACGCTGCCACTTCGTCCGAGCCGAACTCGGCAACCTCTACGACGACTCCTACCGCGCCGCCCTTCGCCCCCGTCCCTGCCCGCTGGCGGTCTGCGACTGCCACATCGGCTACGTCCACCTCGAAACCCTCCCGCTCTACGACGTCTTCGCCGGCGGAGTCCTGGAACGCATCCCGGCTCACCCGGGCAAGGCACAGGCCGTCCAGGCCGTGACCATCGCGCCCCGGAGCAGCCGGCCCACTACGTAAGATCACCGCATGCCTGCTGCCGAACGCATAACCCGGTCCATGCTCTCTCGTCGCCTCAAGCCGATATCCGCCCCCGAGCCGATGCCGCAACTGCCCCAGCGGATCTGGTCGGATGAGGACTGGGAGCGGATCCGGCGTGGCTACGCGGCGCAGGACATGGACGAGAAGTGGAACGTGTTCGTGGAGGGCGAGGTTGTCTTCCTGCACCGGAGCTGGACCGGTCGCGGAGTCTTCGAGGCGACCTTCGCGCCGGTGGCCGAAGGTGGCCGGCGGATCGCTGGTGCGGTCGTGGAACGCGATCCCAAGCACTACCGGAACTCGGACGACGACTACGACTGCCTCATGCTCGAGTTGGTGATCAGCGCCATCGTGCTGGGCGAACCGGCGCAAGAACTCCGCGCGAGAATGGTCGCGTTGACGCGCCGGGAGCCAGGGGCGGCCGATGCGCCCGCCGGGGTGATTCAGCACAGCGCGCTGGGACTGCGCTCGGATTCCTAGCCGGCCATTCACGACGGTCGGGCAGTCGCCCGGCAGCCCGTTCCCGACTACAACCTCTCTCCCGCCTGCATCCGTTCAGTGCGAACGCCCGCGGGCGGTTCACCACCGCATCCTTCGGTGCGCGCCCCCTGGACAGGTCCTTGTGGGCGTGCTGTCATGCCAGCGACGGGGAATTTATAACGTTGTATAGCCGGGCACCGCTCGTGCGTCCGAAGCCGGGACAACGTTGGCTGAGACAACGATGTCCCCTCCCTCACCGGCTCTCTTCCGGAAAGGCAGGTCATCCACATGTCCATCAGCAGACGGGCGTTGCTGGGCGCGGGCTCGTTCTCGCTGGGAGCCGTGGCTCTCGGCACCCCGTTCGCCGCAGTCGCGGCCGCGGCGGCCGCTCCCCCGGCCGAGACGCTCGTGCCCGACAAGTTCCACCGACTTCGGCCGGGCAGTGTCACCGCCCGTGGCTGGCTCGCCGGGCAGCTCCGGCTTCAACTCGACGGCCTGTGCGGCCGCTTCGAGACCGGCTCCCACTTCCTCGACTTCTCGGCGACCGGCTGGGTCCACCCCGAGCGCAATGCCTGGGAAGAGGTCCCCTACTGGCTGCGGGGCTACATTCCGCTGGCCATCGCCACGCGCGACCCGGGTGCGCTGGCCAGGTCGCGCGAATGGGTGGACGCCATCCTCGCCACGCAGCAGAGCGACGGGTTCTTCGGGCCGCGCGCCCTGCGCACCTCCCTCAACGGCGGCCCCGACTTCTGGCCCTTCCTGCCCCTGCTGCAGGCACTGCGCAGCCACGAGGAGTACACCGGCGACCAGCGCGTGGTGCCCTTCCTGGTCCGCTTCCTCCGCTTCATGAACGCCCAGGGACCGGGCGCCTTCAACACCAGCTGGGTGTCCTATCGCTGGGGCGACGGCCTCGACATCGCCGTGTGGCTCTACCGCCGTACGGGTGAAGCGTTTTTGCTCGACCTCGCGGCAAAGATGCACACCCACGGAGCCGACTGGACCGGCGCCACGCCGAGCCGGCACAACGTGAACATCGCCCAGGGCTTCCGTGAGCCCGCCCAGTACGCGCAGCTGACCGAGTCCGCCGACCTCACCCGGGCGACGTACCGGGCCTACGACGCCGTCATGGCCGAGTACGGCAGGTTCCCCGGCGGCGGGATGGCCGGGGACGAGAACTACCGGCCGGGTTTCACGGACCCCCGCCAGGGCTTCGAGACCTGCGGCATCGTCGAATTCATGGCCAGCCACGAACTGCTGACGCGGATAACCGGCGATCCCGTGTGGGCGGACCGCTGCGAGGACCTGGCGTTCAACATGCTCCCCGCGTCCCTCGACCCGCGCGGCGCATCCATCCACTACATCACCAGCGCCAACAGCATCGACCTCGACAACCGGACCAAGACGCAGGGACAGTTCCAGAACGGGTTCGCCATGCAGGCCTTCCAGGCCGGCGTCGACCAGTACCGCTGCTGCCCCCACAACTACGGCATGGGCTGGCCGTACTTCACCGAGGAGCTCTGGCTGGGCACCCCCGACGGCGGACTCGCCGCCGCGCTCTACGCGCCCAACACGGTCCGTACCCAGGTCGCCGACGGCACGACCGTGACCGTCACCGAGACCACCGACTACCCCTTCGGGGACACGGTCACCCTCACCGTCTCCACGCCCCGCCCGGTGCGATTCCCCCTGCACCTGCGTATCCCCGGCTGGTGCCGCGGCCCCGAGCTCCGCGTGAACGGCGCCACGGTCGCCGCCTCGGACGGTCCTTCGTGGGGACGCGTGGAACGCGCCTGGCGTGAGGGCGACGTCGTCCGCGTCCGCTTCCCGCAGCAGACCCGGCTGCGCACCTGGCCCGGCCAGCACGGTGCCGTGAGCGTCGAAAGAGGGCCGCTCACGTACTCCCTGGACATCGGGGAGCGCTACGACCGCATCGGCGGCACCGACACCTTCCCCGCCTACGAGGTCCACGCCACGACCCCGTGGAACTACGGCCTGGCCCCGGACACTCGGCTCGACTTCACCCGGACCGGTTCCGCGGTACCGGACCAGCCCTTCACTCCTCAGGCCTCGCCCGTACGGATCTCGGCGCAGGCCCGGCGCATACCGGAGTGGATCGCGGACGACGAACACGTCGTCGCCCCGCTCCAGGACAGCCCGGCCCGCAGCTCCGCAGCCGTGGAGACCGTCACCCTCATCCCCTCGGGGGCGGCCCGGCTCCGTATCACCTCCTTCCCCACGGCAGCCCCCGAGGGCAGGCAGTGGACCCCGGAACCGCCCTTCCGCCGTCTCGCGAACCAGAACAGCGGCAAAGTCCTCGCCGTGGACGGGATGTCGACGGACAACAGCGCCCGTGTCGTGCAGTTCGCCGACACCGGTACCGGCGACCACGCCTGGCAGCTCATCGACAAGGGCGACGGCTGGTGCCTGATCCGCAACGGTCACAGCGGAAAGGTCCTCGGCGTCGACCGCATGTCCACGGAGAACAGCGCCATCGTCGTGCAGTTCGAGGACAACGGAACCGCCGATCACCTCTGGAAGCTGGTCGACAACGGCGACGGCTGGTACCGCGTCCTCAACAAGAACAGCAACAAAGTGCTGGGCGTGGACCGCATGTCGACCGCCGACAGCGCACAAGTGGTCCAGTTCGACGACAACGGCACGGCCGATCACCTGTGGCGTTTCCTGTGAGAACGGGAGCGGCCGTCACCTGCCGCGGACATCACCTGCCGCAGTCGCCCCAGGCTTCGGACAGGGCTTCGGGGATTTGCGGGATGTCGCCGCAGCCGTGCGCCCCGCGGGGGAATCCGTCGCTGGCGAGGTACCTCCAGCCGCCCCCGGACGTACTGCTGAAGTACTTGGTGACACTGCCCTCGTCCTGCATGCCGACCAGTTCCTCCTGGGTGGCAGCGGAGGTTGCCTCGAAGCGGGTGGCGGCATAGCGGACGCCGCCGCACTCTCCGTAGAAGAACTGGCCCGGGACAGGACGAACATGGACGAAACGGGGAAAGGCCCGCTGATACGCCCCCGTGACGGCAGCCTTCACCTCGCCGCCTGCGGCCAGGTTGCGGCAGCCGGGTCGTTCCGGGGTCCCGCGAAGGGTCGCCGCGGAGGTGGAGGCTGCAGCGGCCCCGGCCGGGGCAGCAGAGGTGAGCGCCGGGGTGGGTGTGGTGCTGGTCGGCCGCGAGGGAGTTGCCGTGGGTGTGGCGGTGGCAGCTCCCTGCGACGGTGTGCCGGCGGGCACGGAGGCGCTCCCTGAAGGGCTGGAGGACGAAGGAGCGCCCGAGCCGACACGGGAACCCGATGAATCCTGGCACCCGGTCACCAACAGGATGCCGCCCATCACCACTGCCACCGACGTACCTCTGAGACCGGGCACGGCATGTCCTCTCTACTGATCACGATTCGTTCCTAGACACGTGCGCCGACTCCGAGGTTGTGGGCGATGCCGTGCGGAACGGTCTCAATTCCATAACCACACGATCGCGCTGCACGAACGGACCGGAGGGAAGGGTGTGTATCCCTCGGTCGGTGCAGGACGGCTTTAGCCTTGGCTCATCCACGGCCCCTGCCGAGATGGCCGGTCCGGGTTTCCGGATCGCGAGGTGAACGAGGAGTCCCATGGGTCTGCCCGGTATTCAGTCCTCGTCGCTGCAGACGATCGGCGGGACACCGCTGGTACGCCTGAGTCGTGTCGTACCCGACGGGGCGGCTGACGTCCTGGTCAAGGTGGAGGGGGGCAACCCCACCGGCAGCTACAAGGACCGGATGGCACTGGCCATGATCGAGGGTGCGGAACGCCGTGGTGCCCTGCGCCCCGGGCAGCGCGTCGTGGAGTTCACCGGTGGCAGTACGGGGTCCTCGTTGGCCTTCGTCTGTGCCGTGAAGGAGTACCCGCTGTCGATCGTCACCTCGGACGCGTTCGCACCGGAGAAGCTGCGCACGATGCGGGCATTCGGTGCGGAGGTGACCGTGGTGCCCAGCGACGGGGGCCAGATCACGCCCGACCTCTTCGTGCGGATGCGCGAGGAGGTCGACCGGGTCGTCGAGCGCGAGGGCGCCTTCTGGACCGACCAGTTCCACAATGTCGATGCCCTCACCGGCTATGCGGTCCTCGGTCGCGAGATCCTTCAGCAGACCGGTGGCGATGGTGGGGCAGTGGACGTCTTCTGCGCCGGCGTCGGCACGGCCGGAATGTTCGCGGGCGTCTCGGCAGCGTTGCGCGAGGGTGGTCGTCCGGTACGCGCCGTCGCCCTTGAGCCGACCTCTTCACCGATGCTGACCGCCGGCAAGGCCGGACCGCACCGGGTGGAGGGGATCGCCACCGGGATCGTCCCACCGCTCCTCACGCCGGGCTCGTACGACGAAGCCCGCGCCATCGACGAGGCGGAGGCCCGCCGGCTGGCCTTGCCGCTCGCTCGGCAGGAAGGCATCTTCACCGGAACCTCCGGCGCGCTCAACGTCACCGGCGCGCTTCACCTGGCCCGCGAGCTCGGAGAAGGACACGTCGTGGTGACGGTCGCCCCGGACACCGGGCTCAAGTACCTCACCGGCGATCTGTTCGTCGACTGACGTCTCGCCCCGGCGCGGCACGATTGCGCGGCTGTCCCCAATGGAGGGCGCAATCGCACGGCAGATCAGTCGGTGCCGGACTCGGTCAGCCATGCGACGAAGGGTGCGCCAGCGACGGGCTGATGGGTGTCGCGCGGGCCGACGAGACAGACCTCCTCGAAGATGCTCTGGGCGCGCGGTCCGTTACGGCGGCGAAGGAGCCCGCTGCGCCGCAGGTGAGGTCGAGGTCGGCGGGCGTCCCGGTGTGGGTGGCGACGACGGCGTTCCGTCGCGGCAGTCGCAGTCCGTGCACGGTGGCCGGTGCTCCCGTCGGCAGTGGTGCGTCCCCAGGGTTTGGCCCGCCCCGTCGAGCGCGGCCTCTCGGGTGATGCCGCCCTCCTGCATCCGTCAGGCCAGGAGGCGCTCGGCACCGTCGGAACGGATGAAGCCGGGGGCAACCGAATTGACCCGGACACCCTGCGCCTGCGGGGCGACCTCGTTCGCCGACCCTTTGCTGTAGGGGGCCGGCGCACCGTTGGCGGCGGCGTACGCCAGGGTCGACTCGTGCGGGGCCATCCGCTGGATCAGATCGGCCTGCACGAAGAGCCGATCGGCCGTCTCGGGTGGCGGGCAGGCGATGGTGACGACCCGCGCTCCGGTCGCGCGCAGCCGGTGGGCCGTCGCCAGCCCGGTTCCCTGGCTCCCGCCCGCCACCACGGCGAGACGTCCGTCGAGATCATTGCTGTTCACGCACGCCACCGTGGACCCTCTCCCGGGAGAGAGACTCAAGTCCGGACGCGACCGTGTCCTGACCCGGGCAGCCGGGCCAGGACACGGGGTACTCAGCCGCGCAGTGTCGTCGCCTTGCTGTTGTACGCCTGCGCGGTCAGCACAGGGTGCCGTGACGAGCATGCCTCCGCCGGCCAGGACAGCGTGACCTGGCGGGACTCGCCGGGCAGCAGCCACAGGTAGTTGTCGCTGTACAGCGTCGGCAGCACCCGGCGGCCGTGCGCCCCCTCCAGCAGGGACAGCCTGACCATGGCCGCCACCGCCGATCCGCGGTTGTGGATCGTCGCCGTCAGTTCGTGACGGTCACCGGAGCGCGACACCTTGGTGATGTCGCCGGTCAGCTTCACCCGCCTGGCCTTGTTCAGGGTCCGCAGGGCCGAGGTGTCGCGGTAGCGCCAGTAGGTGTTCCGTGACACCTCCCTGCCCCTGTCGTCCGTCAGCGTGAGCCGCAGCAGGTGCAGGTCCGGCAGGTCGTTCGTCCACTCCGCGGTGAAGGCCTTCGCGGTGGCCGCCCGGTCGACATCCAGCCGGGCCTTCCTGGTCGTGCCGAGCTGCCGGCCGGTCAGGTCGAACAGGCGGGCGGTGACGGTGGCTCCGCGCAGGTCGGTCGAGGTGTGGTTGACCGCGAGCACCTGCCACTTCACCGGATCGGCCTGCACGTGCAGGGGCTCACAGGCCGAACGGGCGCCGTAGTAGGTGCCGTTGACGTCGAAGTCGTAGTCGTACGTCTGCCAGACCGTGCTGTGCCAGGCCGGGTGGGACATCCACAGCAGGAGGCCGGAGGCGTTGTCCCACAGGTTCTGGTTCCACGCCTCGAACATGGCCCGGGTGTTCTCGTAGTTGACGAACTGCGCCTTGCGGGCGAAGTCGTCGAGGTCTCCGGAATCGCCGAGGCGCGCTGCGATGGCCGCCTTGTAGTTCTGCGGCGCCTGGTTCCCGCGCTCGCTCCAGTCGTGGTGGTACCAGGCGCCCCCGATCGGCCACGCCGGCTCGTCACCCGTCATGTTGCGGACGCTCGCCGCGGTGGAGACCACGGGCATGCCGATCTCGGTGTGGAAGCCGAAGTCCTTGCTGCCGTACGTCATGGGGTCGAAGTACTTCTCCGGCTCCACCCACCCGTAGGGGCCGCCGCCCGTGACGATCCCTCCGGCCGAGTTGTTCTGGTAGAGCAGGCCGGGTACCTGGTCCTGCACCGCCTCGCGCATGCCCTTGTCGATGGCGGCCGGGGGGTTGCCCTCGTTGGCGCCGCACCAGACGGCCACGCTCGGGTGGATGCGGTAGCGCAGCACGGTGTCACGGGCGAGCGAGATGAACGCCTCGCGCTCCGGCGGGTCCATGCCCCACGCGTTGGGGAAGTCGTTCCACACCAGGATGCCGTGCCGGTCGCAGGCGGCGAAGAACTCCTCCCGGTCGCTGCTGCCGACCCAGTTGCGGATCATGGTGAAGTTCATGTCGCGGTGCATGCGCACGGCCGCGTCCATCCGTTCCGCCGGCATGCGGCGCAGCAGTTCGTCCCAGCCCCAGTTGCCGCCGCGGGCCAGCACGCGCACTCCGTTGACACTGATCTTCAGCGGGTCGGGGGTGTTGGACACGGACTTGACGTCGGTCCAGTTCTCGCCGTCTTCGGACACCTGGATGACGTACGTCTTCGGGTACGCGCTCTCCCAGACGACGGCGACGCGGTCGAACGTCCGCGAGGAGCCGAGGTCGACCTGGATCCACTGGTGGTCCTCGTAGGCCGAGGACCAGCGGGTGCCGCGGTCGCCGTCGGTGGCGTGGGACGCGGGGTGCTCGGATTCCTCGGTGGAGGCGGTGGCCTTCTGACGCAGGGCGAGATCGGTGCCCGGGTCACTCTGGTCGATGACGCTGAAGGACCACAGGGAGTTGCCCCAACTGGTGTTGCGCAGACCGCAGTTGAGGCGGACATGGCGTCCGGTGCGCCGGTCGAAGTCCTCGACCTGGAGGCTGGCGTTGCCGTCGCTGAACGGCAACGGCACCGCGCCGTTGTCCACGGACTCCACGTCCGTCCAGTCGGAGCCGTTCGCCGAGACCTGGACCACGAAGGTCTTCGCGTAGGCCTGCTCCCAGGTGAGGTCGACGCGGTCGAAGGACTGAGGGGAGCCCAGGTCCACGCGTATCCACTGGTCGTCCTCGAAGGCGGAGGACCAGCGGGTGCCGGCGTCGCCGTCGGTGACGTTGGCCGCGCCGTGGTCGTCCTGGTCGGTGCTGGATGCCTCGGCGGCGGCGTGCAGCGCGAGGTCGACGCCCGGCCTGGCACTGTCGCCGACGGCGAGGGTCCACAGGGAGCTGCCCCAGGAGGTCGCGCGGGTCATGCAGCGGATGCGGACGTGCTGGGCCTGCTGCCGGTCGAAGGTCACGGTCTGCGTGTAGGCGTCGCCGGACGCGGTGAACGGCAGTGGTGTGTCGTACTCGTAGCCGAACTGGCGGATGCCGAAGCGGGTGGTGCGCCGGTCGCTCTCCTGTCCGTCGACCGACGCCGTGAGCGTGAGGCCGTGCAGATGGGGTTCGCCCAGCCCGTTGGGCCACCACAGCTTCGGGTTGCGCAGCCTCAGCTGCCGGAAGGTGTCGGGGGCGAGGACGACGTCGACGCTCTCGCCCGCCTTCACCGTGACCGTCTTGGACACCCGTACGCCGTCGAAGGCCGCGGTGACCGTCGCTCGGCGGTCGGTGTCGTCGGCGTTGCGGACCGGTACGACGACGGTGACCTCGGCGACCGACACGTCGGGCAGCTTCGGCAGGACCGTGTCCACGCGCGGGTCGCCGATGACGACGTGCCCCGTCGATCGCAGCCGCACGTGGTTCCAGATGCCGGCCGCACGGTCTCGTACGGCGGGCATCCAGTCCCAGCCCGAGGAGGCCAGGTACGTCGGTGAGTTGAGGTTCATCTGCTGCGCGCCGGCGTCGACCCATGCCTCGCCCTCGGGGCCCTTGTCCCCCGGGCTGCCGGGAATCGGCATCGGCGTGATCCGCACGGCGAGCGCGTTCTCGTCGTGTGCGTCGAGGTGGCGGGTGACGTCGAAGGCGGAGCGGGCGAACGGATAGGTCAGGTCGCCGACCTGCTTGCCGTTGAGCCACACGTCGGCCTTGTGGTTGATGCCGTCGAACTCCAGCCAGACGTGCCGGCCGGCGCCGGTGCGCAACCCCTTCGGCAGCGCGAAGTCCCGCTTGTACCACCACGAGTGGCGTGACAGGGCCTCCGGGATGTGGAGGTTGTTCAGGCCGGACACCGGGTCGGGCAGTTTGCCCTGTTCCACGAGCGAGCCGAGCACCGTGCCGGGAACCGTCGCGGGCAGCCAGTCACTGGTGTCCACGGAGGTCTTCGACAGAGCGGCGCCGTCCGCGCCGGCCCAGTCGTCCAGGGTCAGCCGCCAGCCCGACTCCACAGGGACGGTCCCGTCGTCCGCGACCCTGAGTTTCGGCGCCTTGCCGGGGCGGGGGCCCCAGTCGGTCCAGCCGGTGGCCGAGGGACGCTGTCCCTTGGCGGTGCCGTACACCTCGAAGCCGTTGAGGCCGAGGGGCAGCGGGCTGGATCGCTTCTGCGAGGTCATGCGCACCCAGCGGGCCCGAGTGGGACGCGGAAGCTGGACGTTCACCACGCCGCCGGTGCCTGCCGTGGTGCGGTACACCGTGGTCCACGACTTGTTGTCGACAGAGGTCTCCACCGCGAAGACCAGCGAGTAGCTCGACTGGATCTCCTTTCCGGTGGTGCCGCTGTGCACATTGCCGGAGGTGGGGGGCGTGTACACCGGGTCGGAGGCATCGGCCTCGAAGGTCAGACGGATGTGGGTGACCTCGCAGGTCTCCTGGAGGTCGACGGCGATCCACTGCGGGTCGCCTCCCCCGGCGCGCCAGCCGCTGCCTTTGACGCCCGGCGAGGCGAGGCGGTCGACGACGAACGAGCCGGGCGTGGCGGCGTAGGCGGTGGAGGAGACCGAGACGGGTCGGTAGAGGGCCAACTCGCCGGGTGTGGCGGGTGCGGCCGGTGCGCCGGTGGGGGCGGCAGCAGCATTCGGCCCGGGAAGCACGGAGCTGAGGCCGAACCCGGCCAGCAACGTGGTCCCCGAGGTGACTACGGTCCGCCGCGACGGAAGGCGCGACGGGCCCGACAGATCTGTCATGAGTGTGACGTCCCATCAAAAAGCGCAAGCCGAACCGGCTCCGCACGCCCCGCGCCGAACCGGATGACAACGTTGCCAAAGGCTGTGTCGCTCAGGGATTTCTGTCAACCCCTGGGGCGGGGTCGGTTCGCAGGCAGATGGGTGGCGGTTCGCAGGGCATGGCTGAAGCGAACGGCCGGATTCGAGGGCGTGTTTGTTCACCGGGGCTCGGCGAAGCCGACGATCGCTTGGGGATGCTTCCCGGATTAGGCCTCCTGGCCATGGCGTGGCCCCAGCGCCGCCCGCGCCACCTCTGGCTGCACGCAAGGGGTCACCGGCTCATTGCCCCCAGGCGGGCGAAAGACCTCCGCCGGCCGCCGCTCGTGCCGCCACGCACACTGCGGGGCGGGCCTGAGCGCATAGCCATCCACGCTCGACATCTTGCAAATGCAATGATGAAAGAAGCCCTCGAACAGCGACCGCGCAGGGCGGCGTTCAGACCGGCGATCTTGCGCGTACCGGTCGCGTCTCCGGCACCGCGATGACAGTGCCGGAGATCGCTTCTCGCCGTGTGCCCGACTCCGATGCGCTCAGCGTGCGGCTACGGCCTCGGTTCCTTCCGACTCGTCCGCGCCCCCGGGGACGGTGTTCCTGGGTCCACGGAAGGCGACGTAGACGAACAAGGCGCCCATCACGGCGACGCCTGCCCACATGGCCTGCCGCCAGCCGTCGACGAAGGACTGCTGGGCGGCGTGGAGCAGGTCCTGCGTGTGCGGGCCGGCACTGCCCGCTGCTTCGACGGCGTTGGCTATGCCCTCCCGGGCAGTGTCCGCGGTTCCCCGGGGTATGCCGTTCAGCCGGCCGTCGATGGCGCTGCGGTAGCCGCCGGCCAGCAGTGCGCCGAGCAGGGCGACGCCGAGGGCCGTGCCGAACTCGCGGGTGACGTCGTTGAGGGCGGAGGCGACACCCTGCTTCTCACGCGGCAGCGAGGCGGTGATGGCTTCCGTGGACGGCGTCATCGACAGGCCCATGCCGAGACCCATGGCCAGCATGCCGGGCAGGATGGTCGGGTAGCCGCCGTCGACGGACACGGACACGGCCATGAGCGCCAGGCCGGCACCGGCCAGCGCGATGCCCACGGCCATGGTCGAACGGGAGCCGGCACGTGCGGCGAGCTTGGGGGCAAGGCCGGAGGCCATCATCATCATGACGGCCATGGGCATCAGCGCCACCGTGGACAGCAGTCCCGACCAGCCGAGCACGGCCTGGAAAAACGGGAAGAGGACCACGGCGATGCCCGCTTGGACGCCGAAGACCACCAGAAGAGTGATCGAGCCGCCGGCCAGGCCGCGCTCCCGGAACAGGCGCACGTCCAGCAGCGCGGCGTCGCGGCGGTGCAACTCCCAGGCCACGAACCCGATGGCGGCGATGAGGCCGCCGGCGAGGCTGGACAGTGTCGCGGGGGCGGTCCAGCCGCGTTCGGGTCCCTCCTGAAGGACGAAGATCAAGCCGATCACGGCGACGGTGGAGACCAGCGCGCCGGTGGTGTCGAAGGGATGAGCCGAGTCCTCGCGGGAGTTGGGCACCGACCTCAGCGTCATGACCAGGGCCACGAGGACCAGGACCACCGGCAGGACGAACATCCACCGCCAGTCGGCGACGTCGACGAGGAGCGCGGAGAGGAACATGCCCAGGATGCCGCCGCCTCCGGCGACGCCGGTCCACACGCCGATCGCCCTGCCACGCTGTTCTTCCGGGAAGGTGGAGGTGATGACGGCGAGGGTGATTGGCATGATCATCGCGGCGCCGATCCCACCGGCCACGCGCGCGGCGAGCATGACCTCGGCCGACGGGGCCAGGCCCGCGGCAATGCTTGCGACGCCGAAGACACTCAGCCCGGCGATGAGCATGGGCTTGCGGCCCAGGCGGTCGCCGACGGCGCCGAGCGGCAGCAGTAGCGCGGCCAGGGCGAGGGTGTAGATGTTGATGATCCACAGCACCGTGTTCTGCGAGGCGCCGAACTCCACGGCCATGTGAGTCTGCGCGACGTTCAGCCCGGACACCGAGGCGATGACGGCCATCAGCGCAACAGAGACGGCGATCAGGATCGTGCGCAGTTGACGCGCGTCGGGTACGCCGCCGCTGTCGGCTTCGGCGGCCTGTACGGGCTGGTTCGTACTCATGGATTCCTCTCGAAGGGCGTGCTGAGTCAGCGCCGGAGCACGGCCGGTCGCTGGGGGAAGGGGGTGGTGGGGTGAAGGGGTGGTGGGGTGAAGGGGTGGTCGGGTGGCGGGGTGACGGGTGATCGGGTGATCGGGTGATCGGGTGGTGGGGTGGCCGGCAGGACGCTGATGTCGTCGCCGACCGAGGCGCCTACATAGGCGCTGAGGTGGGTGTCGTCAGCCGGTCACCCACACGCCGGGCACCTCGGCGGTGTCGGTCCTGCCGGAAGCGAAACGGCGGCCCGTGCGGACGGGGAGACGGGCGATCGGGCAGTCGGTCAGTCGGTCAGTCGGTCAGTCGGGCGATCGCGTACGCAGAGGTAGTCACACCACGACCTCCCGTCCTTGCCTCATGCGTGGCCCCGAACGCTCCGGCCCCTCTCCACAGGACGCTAAGCGCGGCTTGCCGTGAAGGCATACAATCTTGCTCATGGCGCAAGAAGACGGTGAGCTGGACAGCCTCGTACGCAAACGCATCCGCGCGCTGCGAGTGGCGCAGGGCTGGTCCCTTGAGGAACTGGCCACTCGCGCCCACCTCAGCCAGTCCTCGCTGAGCCGCATCGAGAACGGCCGGCGCCGTCTCGCACTGGATCAGCTGGTCACTCTCGCCCGTGCTCTGGACACCACGCTGGATCAGCTCGTGGAGACGGCGACCGACGACGTCGTCACCAGTCCGATGATCGACAGCACCCACAGCCTGATGCGCTGGCCCGTGAAGGGTGACCCCGGGATGAGTGTGGTGCGCCAGCGTATGACCGAACCACCACCCGACAACCCGGCGCGCATGCGCGCCCACCCGGGGCGCGAATGGCTGGTGGTCCTGTCCGGCACCGCGGTGCTCATGCTCGGCCACCGCCGGTTCCGCGTCGAGACCAACCAGGCCGCCGAGTTCCCCACGATGATGCCGCACGCGATCGGCGCCGAAGGGGGCCCGTGCGAGATCCTGGGCATTTTCGACCGCGACGCACGCCGCGGCCACCAGCGCGAGGCCGGCGACATCGAGGCTCAGGGCACCGGTGGGTGAATACGCGGGCGCGTGACGGCGGCTTCTGGCGCGTCGGGCAACACATCCGGTCGTCGCCTTGCGTAAACCGGAAGCATTCGTGCCGCTGACGCATGGCCGCCCTACGGTGAAGGCATGAATCAAGCACACCCGCAGCCCCTCCACGGCAGCCACCACAGGCACCCTCAGAAGCACGACACCGATGGTCAGGCGGAGATCCTCGACCTGGACGCGGAGGTCCTCGCCGAGCACACGGCGTCCATCACCGCATGGCTGCCGCTCAAGACCGCCCCGCGCCGGATAGTGGACCTGGGCTGCGGCACCGGCGCGGGCACCTTCGCCCTCCTCGACCGCTTCCCGGCCGCACAAGTCACCGCTGTCGACGCGTCGACCGGATATCTCCAGCACCTGCACGCGAAGGCGCGCGCCCGCGGACTGGAGGAGCGCGTACGCACCGTGCGGGCCGACCTGGACGACTCCGCGTGGCCCGACCTCGACTCACCGGACCTGGTGTGGGCGTCGGCCTCGATGCACCACATCGGTGACCCCGATCGCGCACTGCGCAACGTCCATGACGCGCTCGCGCCCGGCGGTCTGTTCGCCGTCGTGGAGCTGGCCGGCTTCCCGCGCTTCCTGCCCGAGGGTGCCCCGGAGGACCGGCCCGGCCTGGAAGAGCGCTGCCATGCCGCGACCGACCGTTTCCAGGCCGAGCACATGCCCCACCGCGGAGCCGACTGGGGCCCGATGCTGACCGCCGCCGGCTTCACGGTCGAGGGCAAACGCACCATCGCCGTGAACATCGAGGGCTCCCGCAACGGAGCGATCGGCCGCTACGCCCTCAGCGGCCTGCAACGCGTACGCAGCGCCGCCGCCACCGAGCTCTCCCCCGAGGACCTCACCGCGCTGGACGGACTCCTCGACACGGGAAGCCCACACAGCGTCCTGCGCCGCGACGACCTTGCACTGCGCACGGAACGCATCATCTGGGCCGCACGCCGCACCTGATCACCGGGCGCCCCGGCCGCCTGCCGGCGTGCCACAACCTGGCCGCTTCCAGGCTCATCAGGGTGCCGAAGGCTGAGCTCGTCGGACGGCGCAGGCGAGGAATTCGAGGGCGAAGGGCACCGCGGGGCTCAGGATGGCGAGCCCTGGCCTGGTCCACGCTGCCGGCCAGGTGAGATGGGTCGACAGGGTGGGCGCGGCGATGAGCATGCCGAGTACGCCGGCGACCGGCATGGAGACGGCCAGGCCTTTGAGGCCGGCGAGCTGGTCGCCGACGCGCTGGGTCAGCAGGATGTAGGCGGCCCAACAGGCAGCTGCGGCAGGGCGTATCCGACGCCTGCCGGGTCAAGGTTCCCGTGCCCAGGGTTGGGTCAGCGGCACAACATCGATGGCAGCCGCGACAGTCCGTGTCTCGCGGAGTGCCAACCTGTTCCCGCAGCCCGAGCAGCCCTGGATCTCCCGTTCCATCAGGGTCCGTCCCTCCGCCGGTCCTGCCCAGGGCGGCGGCGCGGTCAATAGGTTAGTGCGTCCTCGGCGGTGCCGAAGAAGCTGGTCACCTGGCCGTCGTTGACCGTGACGGGGCCATCGTTGATCGGCACCGTCGCAGGGCTCTCGGAGGGTGTCAACGCGATCTCCACCTTGTCGGCGGTCCTGCCGCCCTCGGTGTCGGCGCGCGAGAACAAGATCCCGGCGTACGCAGACCCGCCGGACTTCAGGATCCAGTCCTTGCCCTCGGGTCCCGCGTGCTCCGCGGCCCCGTCGAGCCCCGGAATCGTGATCACCAGTTCGTTCGCCGGCAGCAGACAGGAGTCGCTTCCCTTGTTCGTCGCCTTCAGCAAGGCATGGTTGACGGGCTTGGAGGCGACGGTGACGTTGTAACTCAAGTCGCTCGTCTCGCACATGCCCACGCCTCCGTCCTGGCCGTCGTCGGCCGCGGGCGCCGATGCCTGCGGGGTGCTGCCGCCGGTGTCGGCGGAGTCGCCGTCAGCCTTGCCGCCCTCGCTCGGGGCGGACGTGGAGGGCCTGGCGGGTTCCTTGCCGGCGCCGCCGGCGGACGGGCTCGATGCCGCACTCGGAGCGGCCGAGTCCTTCTCCCCGTCACCGTTGCATGCCGTCAGTGCCATGGCGCCGAGCGAGAGAGCGGCCAGGACCATGGTGGAACGGCGTGAACGAGCTGTATAAGCCATGAGAAATCCCCCGAGAGTCGGAATGTTCCGGTGATCATGCCGCATGAGGGCGTTGCTTCCGCCTGATCACATCGAGCGGGAGCCGTTTGCGAACACGCTTGTGACACTGCGACAGCGCACTCAGCTCAGGGACACCGAAAGCAGGCGTTCCCACTCCCTCGCCGCCCGCCCCGGGCCGGGGGCGTGCGGGCTCAGCCGGCCATTCCCACCCGGGCCGAACCCTCCCTACGCGTCAGGGACCCCCGTGCGAAATCCGGGTTCGCAATATCGAGAACCCACCCCGGAAGCGGCGCAGCCGCCCGGGGCGAGCAGGCACGGAGAGAACAGCCTCGCGGACCAGCGCCACCGAGGCGCCGCGCCGCAGCTCGGCCTCCCCCGCGCCCCGCTCCACCGCCGCATTCGCACGCCCCCGCGACAAAACCATGTCCAAAGGGTTGCCCAGAGATTGCACCGCCACTTAAATCAAAGCGTGAACTAAGCAGCCGTACTGCTGTGTTGCCCTCCGGCATGCCTTGGCACACAAGCGATGCGGATCGCCGCGGCACCATCGCGGCGGTCCGCTCGCGCTGCAGGAAGCAGGCTCGTCCGAATCCCGCACCGCTCCCGCAGAAAGCTGACGCATGAGACTCATGAATGTCGCCGGACGCCTCAGACGCAGAGCGCTGGGTGTCTCGCTGATCGCCACCGCGGCGCTCATCACCCTCCCCGCCCAACTACCCGCCGCGGCAGCCGAAACGCCACTGTCGCAGGGCAAGAACGTCACGTCCTCCTCGAACGAGAACGCCGCGACGCCGGCTGCCGATGCCGTCGACGGCGACCGGGGCACCCGGTGGTCCTCGGCCGCGAGCGACAACCAGTGGCTGCAGGTGGACCTCGGCGCCACGGTGTCCGTCACCCGGGTCGAACTCGACTGGGAGGCCGCCTACGGCAAGGACTACAAGATCCAGTTCTCGCAGGACGGCACCGGCTGGAACGACGCCAAGACCGTGACGGGCGGCGACGGCGCCGTCGACAGCGTCGACGTGTCGGGGCATGCCCGCTATGTACGGATGCAAGGGCTCAGCCGGGCCACGCCATGGGGCTACTCCTTGTGGGAGTTCCAGGTCTTCGGCACCACCGGCGGTACCCAGCCCGCGTCCTGCGACACGGCCGATGCCTCCCGCGGCAAGCCCTCCTCCGCCTCCTCGGTCGAGAACGCGGGCACACCTGCCTCGGCCGCGTTCGACGGTGACACCGGCACCCGCTGGTCGAGCCAGGCCTCGGACCCGCAGTGGCTCCAGGTCGACCTCGGATCGGTGCGCGAGGTGTGCAAGGTCGACCTGAACTGGGAGGCCGCGTACGCCAAGGACTTCCGGATCCAGACCTCCGGCAACGGGCAGGACTGGAGCACCCTCAAGGAGGTCACCGGCGCGACCGGCGGCCGGGCGTCCTACGAGGTCGACGGCTCGGGCCGCTATGTGCGCATCCTGGGCACGGCCCGCGCGACCGGCTACGGCTACTCCCTCTGGGAGGTCGCCGTGCACACCGAGTCCGGCGGCAGCGGCCCCGTCCAGGGCGGTGGTGACCTGGGCCCGAACGTCATCGTCGTGGACCCCTCCACACCGAACCTCCAGCAGAAGTTCGACGAAGTCTTCGCGCAGCAGGAGACGAGCCAGTTCGGCAGCGGCCGCTACCAGTTCCTGATGAAGCCGGGCACCTACAACAACATCAACGCCCAACTGGGCTTCTACACCTCGGTGTCGGGGCTCGGCCTGAATCCCGACGATGTCCAGGTCAACGGTGACATCACCGTCGACGCGGGCTGGTTCAACGGAAACGCCACCCAGAACTTCTGGCGGTCGGCGGAGAACCTGGCCATCACCCCGGCCAACGGCACCGACCGCTGGGCGGTCGCCCAGGCGGCGCCGTTCAGGCGGGTCCACGTCAAGGGCGGGCTCAACCTCGCCCCCAACGGCTACGGCTGGGCCTCCGGCGGATACATCGCCGATTCTAAGATCGACGGCACCGTCGGCCCGTACAGCCAGCAGCAGTGGTACACCCGCGACAGCTCCGTCGGCGGCTGGACCAACGGCGTGTGGAACATGACGTTCACCGGTGTCGAGGGGGCGCCCGCGACCAACTTCGCCACGGGGCCGTACACCACGTTCGACACCACCCCGATCTCCCGGGAGAAGCCGTTCCTCTACCTGGACGGCAGCACGTACAAGGTCTTCGTGCCGGCCAAGCGCACCAACTCGCGCGGCGTGTCCTGGCCGGCGAACACCGGAGGCACGTCCCTGCCGCTGGACCAGTTCTACGTGGTCAAGCCCGGTGCGACGGCCGCCACCATCAACGCGGCGCTGGACCAGGGCCTCAACCTGCTGTTCACGCCCGGTATCCACCACATCGACCAGACCATCGAGGTGGACCGCGCCGACACCGTCGTCCTCGGGCTGGGCCTGGCCACGATCATCCCCGACGGGGGCGTCGACGCGATGCACGTGGCGGACGTCGACGGCGTACGGCTCGCCGGTTTCCTGATCGACGCCGGACCGGCCAACTCGGACACGCTGCTGCGGATCGGTGAGCCGGGCTCGTCCGCCGACCACTCCGCCAACCCCACCACCATGCAGGACGTGTTCGTCCGCATCGGCGGCGCGGGTCCGGGGCTCGCCACCAACTCGGTCGTCGTCAACAGCGACGACGTGCTCATCGACCACACCTGGATCTGGCGTGCCGACCATGGTGAGGGAGTCGGCTGGGACACCAACCGGGCCGACTACGGGCTGCGCGTCAACGGCGACGACGTCCTCACCACCGGTCTGTTCGTGGAGCACTTCAACAAGTACGACGTGTTCTGGAGCGGCGAGCGCGGCCGCACCATCTTCTTCCAGAACGAGAAGGCCTACGACGCCCCGAACGAGGCCGCCATCACCCATGACGGCATCGTCGGATACGCGGCCTACAAGGTCGCCGACACGGTGAACGAGCACGAGGCGTGGGCGCTGGGAAGCTACTGCAACTACACCTCGGACGACACCATCGTCCAGCACCACGGCTTCCAGGTGCCGGTCAAACCCGGCATCAGGATGCGCCACCTGATGGTGATCTCCCTCGGCGGCAAGGGTCAGTACCGCCACGTCATCAATGACACGGGAGCGCCGACGTCAGGGACGGACACCGTTCCGTCCAAGGTCACGCAGTTCCCCTGATCCAGGTCTGATCCCGCGGCGGCGGGAGGCCCCGGGGGCGTTTCCATCGCCCCCGGGGCCAGCCCATGGGTTGCTCGGCACCGCACCGTCATCTGCCGTCCGGGTGGGTCTTCAGGGGTAAACAGCGGCGGTGGCAAGCTGTCCGCGGGCCGCCCCGGCGTCGGTGGCGATAATTGGCCGCGTGAGCGGCCAAGACCCCAGCGAGACAAGTGAGACGCTGTCCAGCCAGACCCGGGCGCGCTGGCGGACGTTCGTGCAGACCGAGACGGGCAGCGCTGCTCTGTTGCTGGCAGCCGTGGCCGCGGCCCTGGTGTGGGTCAACGTCGATGCTCATTCCTACGAAGCGGTGTGGGGAGCGCACTTCACCATCGGCTTCGACACCCACCATCTCTCACTCGACCTGCATGAGTGGATCAACGCCGGGCTGATGAGTCTGTTCTTCTTCGTGGTCGGCCTGGAGGCGCGTCGCGAGTTCGACATGGGTGAACTGCGGGACCGCCGGTGGGTGCTGCTCAGCGCCGCGGCCGGCCTCGGCAGCATGGTCGTACCCGCGGCGATCTACATCGCGATCAACGCCGGTCGTGATTCGGTGCACGGCTGGGGTACGGCGATGTCGACCGACACCGCCTTCGCTCTGGGCATTCTGGCCGTGCTCGGCTCTCGGCTGCCGGCCTCCCTGCGGGCCTTCATGCTCTCGATCTCCGTGGTCGACGATCTGCTCGCGCTGCTGGTGATCGCGGTCTTCTACAGCGAGGGCATCCACCTGCCGGCCTTGCTGGTGGCTCTGGGCGTGCTGCTGCTCATCGCCGTCCTGCGGCTGGTGGGGATCCGTCGGAGCGCCCCGTGCGCCGTGCTGTCCGTGGTGGTGTGGGTCGCGCTGTACGAGGCCGGGATCGATCCCGTGGTGACGGGTCTGGCTGTCGGAGCCCTGGTCGTCGCCTACCCGGCGCCGCGGGGCGACCTCGAACGGGCCAGCCAGCTGTTCCGTCTCTTCCGCGAGCAGCCCACCCCGGAGTTGCAGCGCTCCGCGGTACAGGGCCTGGCCGCGGCCATCTCGCCCAATGAGCGGCTGGAGCAGAAGTTCCTGCCCTGGGTCAGCTACGGCATCGTGCCCCTGTTCGCGCTGGCCAACGCGGGCATCGAGCTGAGTGGCGACAAGCTGGAGAAAGCGTTCACCTCGCCCATCACGCTGGGCATCCTGTGCGGCTGCGCGGCGGGAAAGGTGATCGGGATCGTTGGCTCGATGGCGGGCGCACAGGTGCTGACGGGCGGTCGCCTGCGTCCCAACGTGGGCTGGGGTTCGGTCACCGCGGGCGGTGCCGTCGCCGGTGCGGCTTTCACCGTCTCCTTGTTGATCGCCTCCCACGCCTTCGAGGGCGAGGAACTGGATCAGGCGCGCATCGGTGTCCTCACCACTCTGGTCGCCGCGTTCGTCCTCAGCTGGGTGGTCTCGGGTGTCATCGGACTCCTGCCGCAGGCCCGCCGGGCACGGGCCCTGTTGGGTACGACCGACACGCTGACGGATCTCGCGGTGGCCGTCGACGTCCGCCACGACCGGATCCGCGGGCCCGAGGAGGGGGCGGTCACGGTCGTGGAGTACGGCGACTTCGAGTGCCCGTACTGCGGGCAGGCCGAGCCGGTCGTACGGGAACTCCTCGGTCACGAGCACGACGTCCGCTACGTGTGGCGGCACCTGCCGCTGTCGGATGTGCACCCCGACGCGGAGCTGGCGGCGGAGGCGTCGGAAGCGGCCGCGCGGCAGGGGAAGTTCTGGGAGATGCACGATCTGCTGCTCGAACGGCAGGACGCCCTCGGCATCGAGGACCTGCTGCGGTACGCGCGGGAACTCGGTCTGGACATGGTCCGGTTCCGAGACGACCTGGAGCAGCGCCGGGGCGCGCGGCGCGTCGCTGAGGACGTCGATTCAGCGGACCTGAGCAAAGTGTCGGGCACACCGACGTTCTTCATCAACGGTCGCCGCCACCAGGGTGCCTACGACATCGCGGCCCTGACGCGGGCGGTCGAGCAGGCCCGGCAGCGAGTGCTCGCCGCGCAGGCGGGACTGTCGAAGCCGACGAGTTGAGCAGGTCCGCCGGTTCGCTCGCCTCCCTCGCCCTTCGCGAACGCCCTAGCTGCCGGGGCATCGCGCCAGTCGTCGTCGAGGGTCAGTCCGACCAGGCTCCCTCCCCTCGGGCAAGTCCGCTCCTTGTGACAAGGCGGGAAGCCCGCCCGTCCGCGCGTGCGGTCGGCGGGGCCCGCTGAGGCATCGCGCTGGGAGCGGCATCCCGGTCCTGGCACTCACTCTCGGCGGACTGGTCGCACTGCCCGCACGCTGATGTACAACGTCTCACCCGGCCGGTCACCGGCGCGGCTGGATCCGGGCCTGCGGTGACGCCGGCGCGGTCAACCGCACCGACTGGGTGTACCCGCGGGTCTGCGACGGAACGTCCTGTGACGGTGCCGACCCCGCCACCGCGTCCGGCGACGACACCCCGGTCCCCTCCACCACCATCTTCGGCCGCGCTCCAGCGGATCACGTGACCCAGAACCGGTTGGTGCGCCAGGCCGCCCTTCAGCCCTCACGGATGGCGAGGACCTGGGCAACGAGTCTCCGAGGCAGCTTCGGCCCCGCACATGCACAGTCGATCAGCAGGTTCCGGTAGGTAGTGTTCGCGAGCTCCGGCGCCAGCGCGATCAGGGCCCTGAGGTCGTCCGACGAACCGGAAAGGCGTGCCCGGTACGCGGCGCCCGCCGCGCGCAGGGTGACTTCGTGAGGTTCGTGTCCCAGGCCCTGTTCGACGAGGCTCGCGGCCGCGGCGAAGTCTCCCTGCTCGGCACGCAAGTCCGCCAGGTCCAGGTGGAGGGACCAGTTGGCGGGGTCCAGGAGCAAGGCGCACTCATAGGCCTCAGCAGCCTGGTCCAGGTCGCCCATCGCGCGCCAGGTGGCCGCCCGTGCGACCGCGGTCCACATGACCCGCTCGACGCCGTCGGCGCGGTCGCACAGAGCGAAGGACAACTCGTATCGGCCGCAGGCCCGGGGCAGCCGGGCCATGGCCGCCAGCGACTCCGGTACGGGACTGCGTTCGGACACCACGTCGAGGGCACGGAACCAGGGCTCGAACCGGTGCCGCATCTCGTCGGAGTCCAGGTCGTGCCCGTGGTCCAACGTCCGCAGACACCCCTCGGCCAGCGCCTCGGCGCTCACCTCACCGAGAAAACGCGCGTCGCCGAACCAGGGTGCAGCGCCCCAGGCCACGTCGGGCCGCACACCCGTGACCGAGCCGAGGGTCATCACCGCGTTGTCCATGTCCCCTTCAAGGAACATGAAGTACGCCTGCGCCAGCACGGCGCTCAAGGACCCTTCCGCTTCGAGGCTCCCCTGCAGTTCCGGGCCTCGGTCCTGCCACAGCTCGGCTAGGACCGCATAGGGTTCCGGCGCGGCCGGCGCCGAGGCTATTGCCCCCACCAGTAGCTCCACGGCGCCCACCGGGCTTCCGCCGCAGTGCGCCATCACACGAGCGAGACTGACACCCGCCGCCGTTGACTGATTCGACATTGCCAGAGAATACCCGTGGCCAAAGGCTCCGCGATCACTTCCGCTTGGCCGACGGGGTCCATGGCAGCGTGACCGCTGCGGCGGTGAATCGTCTTCCTGACGGCATCGGGTCTTCCCGAAGTCGAGTACGGCGATGGACTCAGCGCCAGTCGTCGATCACGTAGGCGTCTGGGTGGTCGTAGCCACCCGCTCCGCAGTGGCAGACGGCCAGCCCGTCGAGGTCGGACTCGGCGCCATTGAGGGGGATGGTTTCACCGAGCCCCTGCGTCTGGATGGCCATGATCTCGCGCTCCAGGTTCAGGCCCTCGTATACGACCCCCGTCAATGCGCGACGGAGGCTCGGTGCGTCGGGCCGCTCAGCGGCGGTCAGCTCGCCGTACAGCACTCGGCCGGAGACGGCGGCACTGACGGCGGCACTGACCGCGACCTGCTTTCTTCCTGGCTGCCCAGGCGCCGAACGCGTCTGCGCGGACACCGATCCGGGAAAGCGGACACTGCAGACACCACGGACACCGATCCGGGAAACCAGCCGATGGCCCAGGCATTCGAGCTTGCCGGGGACGTCAGTAGGACAACCTCGCTGGGCCATCGGCGTCCAATGCGACTGATCGGCTCAGCAGCCACCGCAGTTGTAGTAGAGGACGTCCCAGTGGTTGCCCTCGTCGGCGTAGATGTTGCCCGAGCCGGAGCGCCACTGGGGAGCGCCGTCGCCGCGCAGGCCGATGTAGGTGAAGTTGTTCTTGATGTAGTTCCCGACACAGGTGTACTTGGCGAAGTCGAGCTTGTAGCCGTTCCAGTGCGAGTACGTGCCGGAGGCGTGTCCGGTCTCGGTGCCGCCCGTGATGTTCAGGGCACAGCCGCTGGCGCGCTTGAGTGTCTGTGCGCCTTGGGCGGTGGCCAGGTTGAGCTGCTCGAAGGACGTACAGGTGGAGTTGTTCCGGTTGGAGCAGTTCCCGGACGACGACCAGGTGATGCCGACCTGCTGGAACATGGAAGTCGCGGTGGCGTGACTGATCTTGGTGACGGCGAACGCTTCGCTGGCGGTGCCGACGACGACGGCGCCGGGGGCGATGATCAGGGCGAGAGCGGTCAGCACCGAGCGGAGCTTCAAGGTCTGGGTGACCATCATGGGGGACCTTCCTGCGGTGGGCCACGGATCCTGTGGGGCGGCTGTGCAGGTGGTGCAGGTGGTGCAGGTGGTGCAGGTGGTGCAGGAAGCATGGTGCCCGCGGTCTACGCGCGTTGGCCAGAGGACAAGGCGGAACGCGCCACCTCGCCCCAGGCCCCAGACCCCAGGCCCCAGGCCCCAGGTGGAACGCCTCGGCCGTCGACTGTCACGTACATGAACTTCTGCTGTGAATGTCCCGGTGAGTGTGGATGAAGACGAGCCTCTTGTGGCCCTGGAAGTGCTCTGCTTTCCTCCATTAGGAAACTTTCCTATCAATCACTCATGCGAACGAGGTTCATATGAGGGCATCACTTCTGAGGCTACGGAAGAGCGCGGTGGCCACCGCGCTCGGGAGCGCCCTGCTGCTCCTCCCAGGCGTCGCCCCCACGGGATCGGCGCACGCGGCCACCACCGATCAGCGGGCCGCGGCGGCTGCCAGCCCGGTCTCCGTCAACGGCCGGCTCAAGGTCTGCGGCACCAAGCTGTGCAACAGCCGCGGGAATCCCATCCAGTTACGCGGCATGAGCACCCACGGCACCCAGTGGTACCCGCACTGTCTGACCGGCGGTTCGCTCGACGCCCTGGCTGGCGACTGGAACGCCGACGTCCTGCGCGTCTCGACCTACGTGCAGGAGGGCGGCTACGAGACGAACCCCCGGCACTTCACCGACCTCGCGAACTCCCTGATCCAGCAGGCGACCGACCGCGGCATGTACGTGATCGTCGACTGGCACATGCTCACCCCCGGCGACCCCAACACCAACCTGAGCAAGGCCCGGCAGTTCTTCACCGACATCGCCAACCGCAACAAGGACAGGAACAACGTCCTCTACGAGATCGCGAACGAGCCCAGCGGTGTGAGCTGGTCGCGGATCAAGAGCTACGCGGAGCAGATCATCCCGACCATCCGCAACATCGACTCCGACGCGCCGGTGCTGGTCGGGACCCGCGCGTGGTCCTCGTTCGGCGTTTCCGAGGGCGCGGACGAGTCGGAGGTGGTGAACAACCCGGTCAGGGCCTCCAACATCATGTACACCTTCCACTTCTACGCGTACTCGCACCGCGACGAGTACCTGGCGACCCTCTCCCGCGCCGCCGACAGGCTCCCGGTGTTCGTCACCGAGTTCGGTACCCAGAACTACGCCGGCGAGGGCAGCAACGACTTCGCCATGTCGCAGCGGTACCTGGACCTCATGGCCGCCAAGAAGATCAGCTGGACGAACTGGAACTTCTCCGACGACAACCGCTCCGGAGCCGTCTTCAAGACCGGGACCTGCGACAGGTCCGGCCCCTGGACCGGCACCTCGCCGCTGAAGCCCGCCGGAGTGTGGATCCGCGACCGCGTCAGGTCGCAGGACGACTTCCCGACCGCGTGACCCCGACTCGAAGCGGTGCACGGCGAAGATGAACATGGAACATGATCGACCAGGTGGCCTGTGTGTCTCACACAGGCCACCTCTCGCAGTCATCCCTTGGCGGAGCTGGTGGGTGCCGCCTCCGGCAGGGCTTCCGCAGCGGACGACGTGATCACTTCGGAGCTCCCGGAGCCCCGGCCGCCCCGGTCCATGACGCCGCCGGTGAAGGCCAGGCCGAGGCCGGCCACGGCGAGTGCGGCTCCGACGAGGTTCGGTGAGGCCCAGCCCCAGCCCGCGGAGATGGCGAGTCCGCCGAGCCAGGCGCCGCCCGCGTTGGCCAGGTTGAAGGCGGAGTGATTGGAGGCCGCGGCCATCGTCGGAGCGTTCTTGGCCTTCGCCATCAGCAGCATCTGCACGGGCGTGGTGATCAGGGCCCCCATCGCGCCGATGAAGGTGATCGTGACCAGGGCCGGCACGGTGCTGTGGACGGTGAAGTAGAACGTCACCAGTCCGGCCGCGAGCAGTGCGAGTCCCGCGTAGAGAGTCGGGCGCAGTGCGCGGTCGGTGAGGGGGCCGGCGATCAGCGTGCCGGCCGTCATGCCGACGCCGTACAGCGCGAGGACCAGGGTGGTCGAGGTGTCGGAGATGCCCGTCAGATGCGTCAGCATCGGCACCAGGTAGCTGTAGACGGCGAAGAAGCCGCCGAACCCGACGACGGCCGTGGCCAGGCCGATCACGACCTGCCGGTTGCCCATGGCCCGCACCTCGTGCCGGATGCCGGCCTGCTGACCGCGCGGCTGGTGCGGAACGAACGCGGCCAGCGCGGCCAGCGCGACGACCCCGATGACGGCGACGGCGGCGTAGGCGGACCGCCAGCCCAGCTGCTGGCCGAGCGCGGTGCCGGCCGGGACACCGACGATGTTCGCGACGGTCAGGCCGAGGAACATCTTCGACACGGCACGTGCGGCCCGGTCGGGGGCGACCAGCCGGGAGGCGACGACGGCGCCGACGCCGAACAGCGCGCCGTGCGGAAGTCCCGCGAGGAACCGCGCCGCGAACAGCAGGCCGAAGTTCGGCGCGAGCGCGGATGCGATGTTGCCGACCACGAACAGTCCCGACAGCAGCAACAGCAGCCGCTTGTGCGGTACGCGGGCACAGATACCGGTCAGTACGGGGGCACCGACGACGACACCGAGCGCGTAGGCGGAGACGAGGTTGCCGGCCTGGGGTACCGACACCCCGACCCCGTCGGCGATCTGGGGCAGCAGCCCCATCGTGGCGAACTCGGTCGTGCCGATGCCGAAGGCGACGACAGCCAGGGCCAACAGAGCCAGAGGCATGGAGCGGTGGAACCTTTCGAAGACAGCGGTCCAGGGACGAGGGAGCAGAGAAGGCCGAGGTCGCAGGGACACCCGCGTCGGCCGGCCGCGTCGAGCACCGTTGCCCAGCGCGCCCCCACACAGGGCGAGCCCATGAACAGTGCAGCAGCGACGGGAAACCGCGCATTCCAAGATCGGGCCGCGCCTTGACGTGATCTACGTCATGCCCGATTCCGTGATGCCCGACGGGTATCACAGGCGCCGGAAGAGGTCTTGGACGGCGCGTCATGGTCGGGCGGAGGCTGTGAGGGCAAGGCAAGCCACCGACCACACAACAACACACACCGGAGACAGGACCATGAGGGTTTTCCTCACCGGCGGATCCGGATACATCGGCAAGGCGACGATCGGCGCGCTGCTCCGGCAGGAGCTTCACTTCGGGCGGGCGGCCGGGCGACTGCACATCGCCCAGCCGGTGCTGTCCCGGCAGATCCGCAGCCTGGAGGACGAGCTCGGTGCGGAGGTGTTCGACCGCAGCCGCCGCGGCACACTGCTCACTCCCGCCGGAAAGCAGCTGCTGGAGGACGCCGTCCCGCTGCTCGCCTCGGCTGAGGCTCTGGTCAGGCGGGTGACGTCCGCAGCTCAGGGCACGCAGTCGCTGACCGTCGGCTTCATGCCGGGCATCACCGTCAGCCCGGCCACGATCGCTTTCACCGCCCACCATCCCGACGTCAATGTGCGCCTGCTGCGCACCACTTGGGAGGACCAGGTCGCCGTGCTGCTGGACGGCTGGGCCGACATCGGCGTCGTACGGCTGCCCATCGACCGACAGGGCCTGGAGGTGCGCCCTCTCTTCCAGGAGCCCCGGGTCGTCATGGTCCCCGTGGGACACCGCTTGGCCGACCGGCGATCGGTGACGGTCAAGGATCTCGCTGCCGAGCATCTGCTCCAGGACCCGAGCGCCGTTCCCGAGTGGCGTGACGTGGCGCTGGAGCTGCAGGGCGGGGAGCGTCCCGAGGCCCCGGTGATTCAGCAGGTGGAGGAGAAGCTGGAACTGGTGGCCGCCGGAGCCGGGATCTGCGTGCTCCCGCTGTCCACGGCGAACTTCTACACCCGGACGGACGTGATCCCGCTGCCCGTGGACGACATCGGCCCCAACGAAGTGGCCCTGGCGTGGGTGGCGGCTCGCCGGTCCCGTTTCATCCGGGACTTCGCCGAGGCTGCGGCGGACACGCTGGCCCAGGCCCATGGCGGGACACGGAAACCCTCGGCCGGCAGGTGATGCATCAATCCGAATTGATGTAACGTCGGGATATGGCCTCCCATCCCCGGGACGTGACCGCAGCGCCGCCCGAGTTCCTCCGGCTGGCAGCGCATCCGCTGCGCTGGCGGCTGCTGACGATGCTCGCCGACGGTGATCATCGGGTTCGTGAGCTGGTGAAACGCGTCGGAGAGCCGCAGAATCTGGTGTCGTACCACCTGCGGCTGCTGCGCGACGGCGGTCTGGTCACGGCCAGACGCAGCAGCTTCGACGGCCGGGACAGCTACTACCGCCTCGACCTGGAACAGTGCGCTCAGGGGCTGGCGGCCAGCGGTGCGGCCCTGCATCCGGCGTTGCGCCGGGAGGCACCCGCACTCCCCCGGCGCCGGGTCGCCGGGACGCGATCCCACCGCCCGGCCGTGCTGTTCGTGTGCACCGGCAACAGCGCCCGCTCGCCGATCGCCGAAGCCCTGCTGCGCCACCACACCGCCGGCCGTGTGAGGACGGCCAGTGCGGGCACCGGACCCAAACCGCACCTGCACCCGCACGCGATCCGGGTGCTGCGCGAGTCGTTCGGCATCGACCTTTCCGGCGGCCGCACCCAGCACGTGGACGACCTGGCCGGCCGCCGCTTCGACCATGTGATCACCCTGTGCGACAAGGCTCGCGAGATCTGCCCGGAGTTCGGCGCGCGGCGGGTCCACTGGAGCATGGCCGACCCCGGTACGCCGGACCGCACCGGCCAGGTAGGGTACGCGGCCTTTGCGCACGCTGCGGCCGACATAGACACCCGGATCAGGTACTTGATGCCGGTCCTGAACATCCCCGAAACCGTTGCGAGGTCCGAGTCATGACTTCTCACGACGCATACGTCAGCGTCCGCTATCTCGTCGATGACGTACAGGCCGCCGCCGACTTCTACACCACCCACCTCGGGTTCACGCTGCACTCCAGCGCGGCACCCGCCTTCGCCGACGTGATCCGAGGCCGGCTGCGGCTGCTGCTGTCGGGCCCGGCGAGTTCCGGGGCCCGGGCCACCCCGAGGGAGGCCGCCGTCGCGGGCGGCAACCGCATCCACCTCACCTTCGACGACCTCGACGCCGAGATCGACCGGCTGCGGGGCGCCGGTCTGACCTTCCGCAGCGAGGTCGTCTCCGGTCCTGGAGGACGTCAGATTCTGCTGGCCGACCCGGCGGACAACCTCATCGAGCTGTTCCAGCCGGCCCGCCGGCCCTGACGGGGCGCCCGCCGCCCCGTCTTCGCCGGGGTGAGGTCGGCACGACGTCAGGAGCTGTTCGGGACGACCAGGCCCGACTCGTAGGCGACGACGACGAGTTGGGCGCGGTCGCGGGTGCGGAGCTTGGTCATCGCCCGGTTGACGTGCGTCTTCGCGGTCATCGGGCTGATCACCATGTGCTCGGCGATCTGGTCGTTGGACAGACCCTGTGCGACCAGGGCGACCGCCTCGCGTTCGCGGCCGGTCAGCTCCTCGAGTGGGGCGTCGGTGGCGGTGGAAAGGGGCTGGTTGACGTACCGGTGGATCAGCTTGCGGGTGATGGACGGGGCGAGCAGGGCGTCACCGCGGGCGGCGACCCGTACGGCGTGCAGGAGGTCCTCCGGCACGATGTCCTTCACCAGGAACCCGGCAGCGCCGGCGCGCAGGGCCTCGAAGACGTATTCGTCCATGCCGTAGTTGGTGAGGATGACGACGTGCACGCCGGTCAGGGCAGGGTCCGCGGCGATGCGGCGGGTCGTCTCGATGCCGTCCATGACCGGCATCCGGATGTCGATGAGCGCGACGTCGGGCTGACGTTCCTGGGCGAGCGCCAGCCCCTCCGCGCCATCGGTGGCTTCGGCCACCACCTGGATGTCGTCCTCGAGGTCGAGCAGCGCGCGGAAGCCGCTCCGGATGAGTGGCTGGTCGTCGACCAGCAGGACACGGATCATGATGCTCGTTCCACGGGGAGTTCCGCCTGGACGGTGAAGCCGTGCTCGGCGAGTGGTTCGGCGCGCAGTCGACCGCCGAGGGCGGTGACGCGTTCGCGCATGCCGAGCAGCCCGAGGCCGGGGGCCGGGGCGTCGTCGGGGGTGGCCTTGCCGTCGTCGTCGACCTGGACGGTCAGCCCGTCGGGCCGGTAGCGGATCCGGACCGTGGCGGTCGTGGCAGAGGCATGGCGGGCTGTGTTGGTCAGAGCTTCCTGGACGATCCGGTAGGCGGTCCGGCCCACCGCGGCCGGCAGGTCTTCCCGTTGGCCTTCGATCGTCAGTGTCGCGTCCAGGCCCATCGAGCGGGCACGCTCCACCAGCTCCGGTACGTGCTCCACGCTCTGCGGCGGCGCCGTGTCGTCGTCGCGCAGGGCCTCCAGCGTCGCTCGCAACTCTCGGGTCGCCTCCCGTCCGGCCGCCTGGATCGCCAGCAGGGACTCGGACACCTGCTCGCCGCGCCTGCGCGCCACATGGACGGCCACCTCGGACTGCACCTTGATGATCGAGATCTGGTGGGTGAGGGAGTCGTGCAGCTCGCGCGCGATGTGCAGCCGCTCCTCGTCGGCGCGGCGTCGCGCGGTCTCCTCCCGGGTGCGCTCGGCCTCCTCGGCCCGCCGCTCGGCCTGGCGAAGCGCCTCCCCGGCGGCGAACGCGGCGATCAGCCAGGCGATTTCGAGTACGTTCCGGGCCTGGGCGAACGCGTCGCGCGCCGGCCCGTCGCGGAAGACCAGGGCAGCGAGCGGGAGGACGACGAGCAGAGCCACGGACACCGCCGCGGTGAGAGCACGGTGCCCTGCCCGCACGGCGTCGTACACCGCGACCAGGTACGAGACCGCGAGCACTTCAAAACCGGTTGCCTCGTACCCGACGGCGCACAGGCCGGTGACGGCCAGCACGGCGATCGGGGCCCTGCGCCGCGCGAGCAGCGCCAGCCCGCTCACCACCAGCAGCACGGTGCCGAGCAGTGCGCGCTGCCCGGCCGGGTGCGGCCCGGACAGCCCGGTGCCCGTCAACAGTGCCGCGACACTGAGCGCGATCACCCAGTCCATGGCGACGGCCGGGACACGGAAACGCTCTGTGTCCATGAGCGCACATTAGCCCGGTCACCGCCTCGGACGCGTCCCGCCCATGGACGAGCCGCTCTCTACCGCGCTCGCGGTACCCGCCCGCCGGCTGCCGCATCCGCGGCAGTCGACTGCGGCGTGGGCGGCAGCCCGAAGAGACCGCACCTGCCGGACGACCGGCAGCCCGGTCGGCAGGCACGCTCAAGCCACAGCGGAACACCGAATTCAACGCACGTGAAGCATGAAGGAGGAGAGTGTCATGGATGCAGCAGATGCCCTGACGGTGGCCGCCGAGGGCGGAGTCATCGGCGACGGACGCACCGGGGCCAACCTGGCCCTCGGGGTGGGACTGATCGGCGTGGTCATCGGCCTGCTGGCCCTGGCCCGCGTCGCCGGCCGCATCAGCACCGGCAACGCGCGCACCGGCGGCGTGGCGGCCATGGCCGTGGGACTGATCGGCACGGCCCTCGCGGTGCTGCATCTGGCCACGTCCAGTGGTGGCCCCGGCACCGGCAACGGGATGGTGGGAGCCGTCGTCGCCATCCCCCTGGGTCTGGCTGCCTCGGCCCTCGGCCGGCGTGCCCTCACCCGCACCCGACACGCCGAACGGACCGCCGGCCGCTTGGAGCGCGAGCGAGAGCCGGGGAACGCCTGACGGGCCCGGGTCGGCGCCCGGCAGCGCGCAGCACGCCTCACCGGAGGGGGCGCACCGTGGGCTATGGACGTGCCCTGCACGTCGTGTCATGATCGCGATGGCGTCCGGCGTGGGACCGGAGCGCGTGGGAGTGACCGTGAATCCGTACATCGCCATCCCCCTTGCCCTGGTGATGCTGCTCATCGCCGCCTCCGGTGTCGCGGCGGTCACCGGCGCCTGGATGCTCCCCTGGAACCGGCGCCATGTCCGCTCCCCGCGTCTCCATGGCTGGGGTCAGCTGGTACTCGCCTTCGCACTGGGCTGGCAGTTGGTCTGCGGACTGCTCATCAGCGACTCCGGCACCCGCGCCTCGGGGACTCTGATCGGCAGCGGTCTTCTCCTGGCCGGGCTGATGGTCATGATGGTGGGTCAGCTCGCGGGTCGTGAGCGCAGGAGTGGCGGCGCTCCGTAGGTTCTTCTCTGCAGGTTCCTCTCTGCTTCTCCTCTCTTCCGTCGCTGTCCGCGCTCCTCGTGGCGCCGCCGATCACGGCCGCCGTCGCGAGAGCTCGTGGTCCTGGTCGGATCACGGGCGCACATCGACGTGGTCGCCGGTGGCCTTGGCGGGGCCGGTGGTGGTCGTGCCCGCGAAGTTCCAGCGCCAGTGGCCGGCTTTGGCCACCGGACGATGCCCGGTGGTTGGCGGCGAGTTCCAGCGACGGACACGCATCACCCCCTACGACTGCGAACCCGCCCGATCGTTGCCCCGGATATGAAGGGCACCTTGCGTGGACTGGAGGGGAGGTACGCAGTCGTGGGCTCGGCGGGCCCCTGTCCCTACTGGGCGTAGGTCTCGAACTCGGCCACCTTCGGAGTGCCGGTGGCGCCGGTGATCTCGAAGGTGATCTTCTTCAGCGAGGTCTGCGGGAAGGTGATGACGTCCGCACCGCTGCCGGTCGCGAGCACCGCACCCGTGTCCGCGTTCAGCAGCCGCCAGGAGCCGATGACTCCCGCGGAGCCGGCGGCTTCCCGGATGGCCACGCTCGACACCGCCGTCGCCGAACCCCACTTGATGGAGACCGACCCGGTCGAGCCGGACGGTGACCAGTACGTGCTCATGTCGCCGTCACGGACATTGCCGTAGCTGGTGCCGCCGGCCTTGCTGGAGCCGTCGGAGCCGGCACCGATGCTGAGGTTCGTGCCGCTGGGCTGCGTCGGGTCGGGCGTGGGAGTGGTGGGCGGGGTCGTGGGGGTCGTCGGCGTGGGCGTCGGTGTCTGTGCCGAGCAGTTGCCGTCGGACACCTTGAGGCCGGTGCCGGCGCCCGCGGTCCGGCTGACGACGTCGGGGACGCAGGCCGCGGCGTCGAGCGTGTAGGCGTAGGGGATGCTCACCGTGGTGTTGGACTGCGGGTTCGGACCGGCGGGGTAGTTGTCGGTTCCGGGGCTGGACCAGGTGACGTTGTCGAAGACGTTGCCGCTGACCTGCCAGTAGCCGCGCTGGTCCGTGTAGAAGGTGCCGAGGACGTCCTTGGAGTCCTCGAAGTAGTTGTTGTCCACCTTCGCCTTGGCGCCCGCCCGCGAGTTGATGCCGGATTCGTTCAGGCTCACATAGTGGTTGTTGTAGGCGTGGGCCGTCCCGCCGCGCAGGAGTGGGGCGCGGGAGTCGATGTTCTCGTAGCGGTTGTGGTGGAAGGTGACGTACCCGTTGGACAGGTCGCTCTCGCTGGATCCGATGAGGCCGCCCCGGCCGGAGTTGCGGAGAACGCTGTACGACAGCGTCACGTACTGCGTGTTGTCCTTCATGTCGAACAGGCCGTCGTAGCCCTCCGACTCACCGCCCGACGCCTCCAGGGTGGCGTGGTCGACCCAGACGTTGCGGACGTCGCTCTCCATGCCGATCGCGTCGCCGCCGTTGGATGTGGGTGAGCCCGACTTCTTCACGTTCCTGACGGTCACGTTCTGGATGATGATGTTGCTCGACTCGCGTATGTGGATGCCGAGTTGGTCGAATACGGCACCGCTTCCGACGCCGACGAGGGTGACGTTGCTGATCTGCTTCAGTTCGATGACGCCGGCGGCGGTGTTGCAGCTGTCCCCCGACACCTTCGCGGTGTTGGCGTGGTTGATGGTCCCCTCGACCTCGATGGTGATCGGCGTGTCGTCGGTGGCGCGGCCGCAGAGGGCCGCGTGGATCTGCGTACCCGTGGTGGCGCGGACCGTCTGTCCCCCGGCTCCGCCCGTGGTCCCGCCGTTCTGGGTCGCGTAGCCGGTGGCACTGCCGGTCGCGGCCGAGGCCTCCGACATCGACAGGGTCACGCCGACCGCGGCCGCAAGGGCCATCGCGGCCGACGCCGCGGAGATTCGCAGTGCGACTGGTCTTCTCATCTCGTCTCCTGGGTTCACCGAGGTACACCGTGGATGTGGTGACGCGTGGGTGTGCGACAGCCCCGGGCTCATGACATGCGGGGCTGGTGGCGCATGACGCTGGAGAAAGCGCTTTCTGGGTGGAGACCATAGGACCCGTTCGGCCAACCGACAAGACTGTTGGCCAGACTTGGTTCACATTCTCGAATGCCTGGAGGGAGGTTCGCGCCCCGGATGCGCTTGACCAGGTCCATGCACCCTCGAAGCCGAACCGAGGCCGGATAGCTGGCCTGGTGTATGAATATCAATCAACTACCTGAACACCAGCGCGGCTTCACCGACACTGGCTGGGTATTCCTCGTGCACGGCTATGGGAAGTTTTGGGGTGCATCGTTACCCTCCGCCCATGATTCCCACGGTGGTCTGGGGCACAGGCAACGTCGGGCGTGCGGCCATCCGGGCTGTCGCGGCGCATCCGATGCTCAGCCTTGTGGCCGTGCTGGTGTCGAGTCCCGCCAAGGTCGGCAAGGACGCCGGTGAACTCGGCGATCTCGGGCGGCGTCTCGGGGTGGTGGCGACGGACGATGTGGAGGCCGTTCTGTCGGCGGGCCCTCGCGCGGTCGTCTACGCGGCGTCCGGTGACGTCCGCCCGGACGGCGCGATCGAGGACATCGGCCGCGCGCTCCGGGCCGGAGCGGTGGTCGTCACACCGTCCGTGTACGGCATGTACGACTGCACGAACGCTCCCGACGAGATCCGCGACGTACTGGCCGAGGCCGCGCAGGCCGGGGGCGGTTCGCTGTTCGTGTCAGGGGTGGACCCCGGCTGGGCCAACGACGTGCTGCCACTGCTGGTCAGCGGACTGGCGTCCGAGATCGACGCCGTCCGGTGCCAGGAGATCTTCGACTACTCGACGTACGACCAGGAGGAAGCCGTTCGCGACCTGATCGGCATGGGACACCCGCAGGACTATCAGCCGTTGATGCTCGCCGAGGGCATTCCGACGATGATCTGGGGCGGACAGTTGCGGATGATGGCACGGGCCCTGGGCGTCGAACTGGACGGCATCGAGGAGACCTTGGAGCGTCGGCCCCTCGAAACCTCCGTCGTCACCGGCACGATGGGCGAGTTCGCGGCCGGCACGCAGGGGGCCGTACGGCTCGAGGTGCAGGGCGTGGTGGCGGGTGAGCCCCGGATCATCGTCGAGCACATCACCCGCATTCATGCCACCTGTGCCCCGGACTGGCCGTCACCGCCGGACGGCGGAGCGGGTGCGCATCGCGTGATCATCGAAGGGCGCCCCCGTATCGAGGTCTCGGTCGAGGCCGCGGACGAGGGAGAGAACAGAGCCGCCGGCGGCAACGCGACGGCGGCCGGCCGTCTGGTGAACGCCATCGACTGGCTCGTCGAGGCCGGACCAGGTCTCTACGACGCACTCGACGTCCCGCTGCGCCCCGCGGTGGGCAGACTGGGAAAGAAGTGATCATGCAGATCGACATCCCACCGGGCGCCGAGCCCATCCCCTACGTCTGGGGCGACCTGGTGCCCGAGATCGGCCACGCGGCCAGCAACTTCTCGCTGTCCGTCTATCAGTACACGAGCCTCGGGCTGCGCGAGTTCGAGGCGGCCCGTCTGCGCATCGCGCAGATCAACGGATGCCTCTTCTGCCTGGACTGGCGCACCGAACGCGACGGCGAGACGGTCGAGGAGGGGTTCCTGGACGCGGTCACGCAGTGGCGTACGACGGACGCCTTCGACGTGCGGACCCGGCTCGCGGCCGAGTACGCGGAGCGATACGCGGTCGACCACCACAACCTGGACGACGATTTCTGGGCACGGATGAAGGCGCACTACAGCCAGGCGGAGATCGTGGAATTGAGCATGAGCATCGGCTCATGGCTCGCGTTCGGCCGCCTCAACCACGTCCTGGGTCTCGACAGCGTGTGTGTACTGCCGTCGCCACAGGGTTCCCGATGAGGCGTGCCCAGAGCTGCGGGCCGGGGCGCATCGGCCACGGCCCACAGTTGTCCGCACCGCCCGCCGACGGGACGTGAGGGCGGTCAGAAGTCCTCGGCGATGACCTTCTCGATGTTACGCTCGGCGAGCGCGGTGATCGTGACGAAGGGATTGACGCTGACGTTGCCGGGAATCAGCGCACCGTCCATCACGTACAGGCCTGGATGGCCGTGCAGGCGGCCGTAGTTGTCAGTGGCCTTGTCGAGGACGGCTCCACCGAGCGGGTGGTACGTGAGGTGGTCGCCCCAGATCTTGTAGATGCCGAACAAGTCCGTGCGGTAGATGGTTCCCTCGGTGGCGTTGATCTTGTCGAAGATCGATTTCGCCATGGTGATCGATGGTTGTTTCCACGCGGTCTGCCAGTCCAGGTCCACCTTCCCCGTCGCCGCGTTCCAGGTGAACCGGCCGCGGTGCGGATTGTTGGTGATGGACAGGTAGAACGACGCCCAGGTCTCGATTCCGGTCGGCAGTGGCGCCACCTCGGCGAACGCCCCGCCGGCCGTCCAGTTGTCGATGCCCGCCGTCGGGATGGACGACTGGAGGGCTCCGGTCGGGTCCCAGAGGTGGTTGGCGCGGCCGCACATGACGTTGCCGTTCTCGCCCCATCCGTTGCCGACCTCGCCGTTGAGGCCGGGCAGCGCGCCCGTCGCCTTGAGGCGGACCAGAAGTTTGCTGGTGCCGACGCTGCCCGCGGCGAAGAACACCCGTTGCGCCCGTACGGTCTTGGTGGTGGTGACCGCTCCGCTCGTGTCGAGCTGCTCGATGGTGACGGTGTAGCCGCCGCCGGCCGGGGTCACCGAGGTGACCCTGTGCAGGGGCGAGATGGTGACCCGGCCGGTCGCGCGGGCCTGCGCGAGGTAGGTCTTCGGCAGGGACTTCTTGCCGTGGTTGTTGCCGTAGAGGATCTCGCCGGCGAGGGCCGACTTGGTCACCGCTCCCGTGGCCTCCTGCTTCATGTAGTCCCAGTCGTAGACGTTCGGGACGAACACGAAGCGGAAGTCGGAGCGTTGGGCGTGCTTGCGGCCGACGCGTGCGTACTTGTAGGCCTCCGTCGTCTCGAACCAGGCCGGGTCGATGGTGGCGACGCCGAGGGTGCTGTTCGCCCGTGGGTAGTAGACGTCGTACATCTCGTCGGCGTCGACCGACGGGAGCACTCCGGGGAAGCGGCTGCGCTCGGGGGTGACGGCCATGCCGCCGTTGACGAGGGAGCCGCCGCCGACTCCCCGTCCCTGGTAGACCACGATGCCGCCCATCTCCTCGGCGTCCAGGATGCCGGTGTACTTGGGCACGTCACGGTCGAGCGGGAAGCCGAGGAAGTTGCTCAGGGGCTGCTTGGTCCGGGTGCGAAGCCAGAATGACCGGTAGTCGGGGCTGGTGGTGTTGGCGAAGATCTTGCCGTCCGTTCCCGGGGTGTCCCAGGCCATGCCCATTTCCACCATGTGGACGTCGACCCCGGCCTGGGCCAGCCGAAGTGCGGTGACGGATCCTCCGTATCCGGTGCCTATGACGAGTGCGGTGACCTGTGCACCGGGTTCGATCACGTCCGCCTGTTGTGGCAGAGCGGCGGCGTTCGGAAGGTCGATTGCGCCGAGAGCCGCGGCGCCCAGAATAGAACCTGTTCCACCAATGAAGCGACGACGAGAAAGGCCTCTTCCTTCCTGCGTGCTGGGTGGTCTTGAGTCCATGTAGATCCCCTTCCATTCACACAATGGAAACGAGTTCTACTCACAAGCGTGAAATAAGTCACGCGAAACCTGCGGGTAACTTCACTACCGTCTCCGGATTACCCGCATCAGAAATGATGCGATATCTCATGCGCCTCTTCGGCATCAATTCGAGCTCGCGAACGGTGTGGGCGCAGGCCCGCGGCATGTCCCGATCGCGAAAAGTCCCAACTGGCGCACGGACAGGGCGCGTTGGGGCATAGGTTGGGTGTGGACGAGCCACGCCTCGACTCAAGGACGGACGCGACCCATGAACGATCCTGCGGCAGCTCCGGAGCCGGCGAATCCGAGGATCGACGCGTCGATTCCGCACTCCGCCCGCATCTGGAACTACTGGCTCGGCGGCAAGGACAACTACCGTGTCGACGAGGAGGCCGGCGACGCGTACACCGCGGTCTTCCCCGGCATCGTCACCATCGCCCGCTCCAGCCGTGCCTTCCTTCGCCGCAACATCACGTATCTCGTCTCCGAGGCCGGCATCCGGCAGTTCCTGGACATCGGGACCGGCCTCCCGACGGCCCAGAACACCCACGAGGTCGCCCAGCAACTCGCGCCCGAGGCACGGATCGTGTACGTAGACAACGACCCGATGGTCCTAGCCCACGCCCGCGCCCTGCTCTACTCCACCCGGGAGGGCGCGACCGCCTACGTCGACGCCGACGTCACCGACCCCGACCGCATCCTCGCGGCCGCCGCCGAGACCCTGGACTTCGGCCGGCCCACCGCGCTCATCCTCAGCAACATCCTGGGCCACATCGCAGACCACGATCAGGCCCGATCCATCGTCACCCGGCTGATGGACGCCCTGCCCGCGGGCAGCCACCTCTCCGTCAACGACGGGTCGCTCGGCATCGACCCGGTCTTCGAACAGGCGCAGGACGCCTACAACAGCAGCGGCGCCGTCCCGTACAACCTGCGCACCGTCGACGAGATCACCACGTTCTTCGACGGTCTGGACCTCGTCGATCCCGGCGTCGTCTCCGTGACGCAGTGGCGTCCGGAGACCGGTCCGTCCGCCCCGGAGGTCGTCGCCGAACATGGCGGACTGGCTCGGAAGGGGTAGAAGACGGACCGGGACGGACCACTCGGCCTCCCGCTCAGGTCTTCGGCACCGGCAACACCGCGAGCGGCACATGGTGCTGGCCCGCGTGGATGTCGCGGTCGAAGAGCGAGGCCTGGCTGACGGGGCGCGGGAAGGAGATCTTGACGACGTTCAACGAGGGGATCCGGAATATCCGGATGCCGGACTCGTCGACGTCGTACAGCCGGGCGACGGTGCGCTCATTGAGGAAGGACTCGTCCGCGGCGATGCGGTATCCGTGCGCGTCACGCATGAACAACTCCATCGTGACCCAGAAGGGGCCGGCGTTCTTGGACCGGATCTCGTGTGCGAGGTCCGCGAGAGTGGTCGGCGTCGTCTCAGTCACGTCGCGTGGCCTCCTCGAATTCGATGCGGAACATGTCGGTCGGGGTACGGCTGTCGACGACGTGATGGAGCACGAACTCGTACGCGGGACCACGCTCGATCTCGGCCGGCGAAGTGGCGAAAGCGAGGCTCGGCAGGTAGTTCATGTCGGGCGTAGGCAGGTGGAGCATCAGTGGATTGGCGATCTTCGCGACGGCTGTCGCGGTGGCCTGGTCCGGCGCGTTGACCAGAAGCATGACCCCGACCTCGCGGGGCGCGCCCTGCGCCGGGTCGAGGTCCCCCAGTACGGCGTTGTAGCCGTAGAGCCGGACGTCGAAGGCGTACTGGTCGTCGGTCAGGCCGATCGTCTGCTCCACTCGCTGCTGGATCATCGTGCGGAGGAGAGCTGCCCAGTCGTCGATGGCGGAGAGGATGTGCGGATCCCGGATTCCGGTGAAGGACATCGTCTCGTGGCCGGCGATCCGGGCGCCTTCGAGCTTGATGGTGTGCTGGTCGGCGACGTGGAATCGGGAACCCTCGACGCGCACGGTGGTCTCGTCGACCGCGGTGTACATGGCGTCACTTACGTCCAGAGTGCCGTCGGGCTCACGCATCCGGAACGGATCCGCGGTCTCGTAGAGCATGTGCGCGGCGACGAGGTTCGGTGTGCAGGCGGCGGTCGTGGCCAGCGGTTCGATGGAGAACCCGTTGGCGTCGATGGTGGCGAGCACGCCGCCGGATCGCGGGTCGGTGGTGCACTGCCCTCCGCATTCGATGATCTTGGCGGCGTGCCACGACGGCCCGGCCGGCATCCCCTGTGTCGGTGACGTGGCCGAACAGGATGCCCTTCTGCCCGGTGGCCTTCGCGAGCGCCGTGCCGGCGTCGAGCAGGGCCTCCGGGGAGCCCATCGGCGCCAGTTCACCGGAGGCGTCCAGGAGACCGGCCTGGTCGGCGGCGTCCTTGTCGTAGAACACGATGAAGGGGTGGACGTCGAGCGGAATGGCGTAGACGGTCCCGTCGTGCTGCGTCCGGGCCCAGACGGCCGACGCGAAGTCCTTCCGGCTGACGCCGAATTCGGCGAGGAGGTCCAGGTCGAAGGGGTCGAGCAGGCCGCCGGGCGCATAGCCGGCCAGCCGCGAGAGGTGCATGATCGCCACGTCGGAGGCGCGGCCGCCGGCGGCCGACATGGCCAGCTTGGTGTAGTACGACGGGCCCCAGTCCAGGATCGTCCGCTCCACCTCGAAGCCCTGCGGGCCCTTGGAGACGGCCTTGATCATGTCGTCCATCAGCATGCCGTCGCCGCCCTGGAACAGGTCCCAGACACTCAGCGCCCTGGCGTCGGCGGCGGCCGGGGACGCGCAGCCGGACAGCGGGCCGGCGGCGAGCAGCGCACCCGCGGCGGCCGTGGCGTTGCGCAGCAGCCGGCGGCGGGTGAGATCAGGTGCCGCACCGGGTGCGGGCACTGGCGGTGAGGCAGTGAGGCGGGTGAACATCGCGGACCTTCCGACGGCCGGACACGCATGCCGGACCGGCGGTGGAGCACGCATGGGGATCGTGGTCCACCGCCCGGGTCAGGCGGGGGCGCACCGGTCGAGCCGATGCGATGGCTAGTTTTTACATCGATGTACATTGGCTGTAAAGAGCCAGGAGGCGGGGCTGGAACTCGAGGGCCCGTCAGGCCGGGAGAACGTGCTTGCGATCCGCCTTCCGATGCGCGACCTGCCGAGACATAAACTCGGCAGCTCCGAGGGGCAGGGAGGTTCCGGTGGCACGACCAAGGATCAAGGACGTCGCGCGGCTCGCGGGCGTGTCGGAGAAGACGGTCTCCAACGTCATCAACGACTACACCCACGTCTCCGACCGGACCAGAAGCGCCGTCCGCGATGCCATCGAGGAGCTCGGCTACAAGGTGAACCTGGCCGGCCGCCATCTGCGCCAGGGCCGCACCGGCATCATCGCCCTCGTCATCCCCGAACTGGACGTCCCGTACTTCGCCGAGCTCGCCCGGCACGTCATCCGCGAGGCGGAGCGGCGCTCCCTGACGGTGCTGATCCACCAGACCGGCGCGGACCGCGACCACGAATTGGCGGCGCTGACCGGGTTCGGCTCCAGCTTCGTCGACGGAGTCATCCTCAGCCCGCTCGCCCTGACCCCCGACGACCTGCGCGACCGTGCGGGGTCCCCGCCCACCGTGCTGATCGGCGAACTGCTGGAGGAGGGCGCCGACCACGTCGCCATCGACAACGAGAAGGCCGCACGGGAGGCGACCGAGCATCTGCTCGCCCTCGGCCGCCGCTCCATCCTGGTCATCGGCGGAAGCAACGACGCGGGTCCGGGCACGGCCGAGGCCCGTACCCGAGGCCACCGCGCGGCGCTCGCGGAAGCGGGCATCGCCCACGACCCGGCCGCCCTCCTGCCCGTAGAGTCCTTCCGGATGCCCGACGGTGCCGAGGCGGTGGCCCGGGCGCTGAGCGAGGGCGCCCGGCCCGACGCGCTGCTGTGCCTCAACGACCAGTTGGCCCTCGGCGCGCTGCGCACACTTCACGAGCACGGCATCCGGGTTCCCGAGGAGGTCGCCGTCGTCGGCTTCGACGACGTCGAGGCCGGACGGTTCAGCGTCCCCACCCTCAGCACCGTCGCCCCCGACAAGGCCGCGGTCGCCCAGGTCGCGGTCGAACTCCTGCAACGCCGGATGGACGAGGCCACGGGATCCGCCCCGCCGGACGCCTCCTCGACCGGCGTGCGATCGCCTCAGGATCTTGTGGTGGCACATCGGCTGGTACTGCGCGAAAGCACAGAAGGCGTCACCGGGCCGCTGCCACCGCGCTCTTTGCCGGAGACGTCCTGATCGGCCGCGGCCACGTCAGGACCCGCCTGTCGCACTCCCGCTCCGGGTGCCGCGCTGCCCCGGTGCGGGGCAGAGCCGCTTGTCCTCTCCCCGGCCGGCCGGTCCAGCGGGCGCGGCGCGAAGTCGCCGTCCGGAGTGGCGTTCAGGCGAGAAAGGGCTCGGCCCAGTTCGCGAACCGCTCCCCCAACTCCGCCTGCGCTGCCGCTGGGACGGCCGACGGATCCTCGGCCACGGGCAGCCCGAAGTGCCGGTCGAGCCAGGCCACGTACTCGTCGTGGCGGTCGGAGTGCGGCTCGTCCTCGGGGCGGTAGTAGTAGGCCTCGTCCCAGTCGACGCTGATCTCCGCGTCGAAGCCGAGAAGTTGGAACAGCTCCCGCACATCACGGGCGACGACGTGCCGGCCGCCCTCGTCACCGAAGACGACCACGGGCAGGGTGGCGGCATCGGTACGGTCGTCGAGCCGCCAGAGCGCGTAGAAGGAGCCGCCGCCGGTGGCCTGCGCGAAGGGAATCAGCCGGCCGGTGAACTCGGGGGCGTCCGACCAGCCCGCCACCAGGCCGGACATGTCGCCGTACTCCGTCAGCTCGAAGCCGTCGGCGTAGTACTCGTATCCGACCCCGTCCTGGAATTCCTTGAGCAGGTTGAGTTCTGCGACCGGCGAGTATTCCGTGGGCACCGCGTCTCCTGGTGATGAATCCGGGCGTGTGCATTCGGTCGGCACTCGGACGTGTCCTCGCCTCCCGAACGGCATCCTCACATCCCGCACTGACAACGCCGACCGCGGCCGAGCCCGGCGTACCGGGCGCTCAGAGCCCGCACCCGCGGTGGCGTGCTCCCCCCGCCCCCGCCCCGCCCCTCCGTTCGGACCACCGCCGGAGCCTGTTCCGGTGATTTACGCCGGACTCGCGCACGACGCACGGGCCGCC
Source organism: Streptomyces sp. bgisy027 (assembly GCF_057710365.1). NCBI lineage: Bacteria > Bacillati > Actinomycetota > Actinomycetes > Kitasatosporales > Streptomycetaceae > Streptomyces > Streptomyces sp. bgisy027. Next base: position 13,429 of record NZ_JBYIVZ010000041.1, on the reverse strand, counting down.
GCGGGTACGCCGTCTGCGCAGATCACGGCCTCACGATCCATGAGGAGAGCAGCGATGTACGCAGTGGTCCGGCGGTACGAAGAGGTGACCGATCCGGCTGAGGCGGGACGCCGGGTGAACGAGGAGTTCGTGCCGCTCCTGCCCCAGGTCCCGGGTTTCGTGGCCTATTACTGGGTCGATGCCGGGGGCGGCGTGATGGTGTCGACGGGTGTCTTTGAGGACCGGTCCGGCGCCGAGGAGTCGACGGCCAGGGCGAGGGACTTCGTACGCGAGCGCCTCGCGGAGCTGCTCCCCCACCCGCCCCAGGTGACGGCGGGCGAGGTGGTGGCCCATTCGTAGAGGTTCTGCTCGACGTTGGCGTCGCCGGCCCAGCCGGACCACACGCACCAGCGCTGTCCGTTGACGATGAAGAGGGTTCCGTCGATGGCCCACTTGCCGTCCGGCAGGGCCAGTCGGGTCTCGCCGGTGCGGCCGCTGTCCGGGGCCGCCGAGCTGATGACGTACATCCGGTGGGCCGGCCCGCGGCCCGCCGAGAAGTAGAGGTAGTAGCGGCCGCCGTCCCGCACGATCTCGGATGCCCAGACCTCGCCGAGGTTGCGCGTGTCGGACCAGACCTGCCGGGCGGGTGCCGACGCCAGGGCGTCCGTCGACACGGCCTGTCGGACGACGATGCCGCCGCCTGCCGACTGCACCGAGACGTAAGTGCCCCCGACGCGGAGCACGCTCGGGTCCGCTGCTCGCAGGCTCGTCCGTCCCACCCGGGCGGGATCGGCAGTCGGCAGTCGGCAGTCGTGAGTCGTCAGTCGTCAGTCGTCAGTCGTCAGGGACAGTACGGCGGCGAGCACACCGGCCAGCAGCGCGGCCGCGGCGCCGGTGACCCGGCGCGGGAGTCTCCTGGTCACCTCGATGCCCCGCTTTCCATCGATGGAACAGCTCCCCAGCAGGATGATTACGAGTCACGAGCATGTCAATGCTGGTGAGGCCCGCGCGCCACAAGTCGTATGCGGCATAAGCCCCGTGAGGGTGAATGATCGAGTGGTGCGCGAGGTCTGGACAGCGGTCGAGGGCCGTGCTGTCATTTCGGCGTCGCAAAATTTCCAACGTTGAAAGAAACGCCCGACCCCGTCCGTACCGGTCTTCCGTCACTCCCGCGGCCTGGTCTTTCCAGCCGACCGGTCCCGGCCCGCGGCACCCGTGCAAGGAAAGGTTCGATGACAAGACAACACACCCGCACACGGATCAGACTCTGGGCGCTGCTGACCACGGCCGCTCTCATCGTTCCCCCGAGCGGTCTGGCCGCCACCGCGTCGGCAGCGGAGCCGACCGGCAGCGCCTCGGCGCTCGCCACCGAAGCAGCCGACGTCGAGGTGCACGGCCTGAAGGGCGAGTACTTCTCCATGTCGGCCCCCGGCGCACGGGACTTCGCCGAACTCGGTGGCACACTGCTCGACCCGCAGATCAACTTCTCCGGCCTGACCAGCACCTTCCAGGAGCTGAACGGCAGGACGGAGCACACGACCGCCCGCTGGACGGGCCAGATCGAGGCACCGGCCACCGGCGACTACACCTTCTACGCCATCGGCGACAACGGATTCCGCCTCTACATCGACGGCGAGCCGGTCATCGACCACTGGGAGCCGGACTGGGACAAGGAACAGACCAGCGCCGCGATCCGGCTGGCCGCGGGCGAGAAGCACGACTTCCGCCTGGAGATGTTCCAGGACTTCGGCGGCGCCAACATGTTCCTGCGCTGGGCCGGCCCGGGCCTGTCCAAGCAGCTCGTGCCGATGTCGGCGTTCACTCCGCCCGAGGGCTTCGAGGTCTACCCGGTGGAGACGTCCGTAGCCGCCGACGGCCGCCGCCTGCGGGCCCGTTTCGAAGGCAGGGTCGGTGACATCGGGGCGGTCAAGGACCACCTGAAGGTCGAGGCCGACACCACGGCCATGCCCCTGAAGTCGGTCAGGGTCGACCCCCGGGACCGCAACTCCCTGCTCGTGACGCTCGCCGAACCCATCCAGCAGAACCAGCAGGTGCGCGTCACCTACGACGGTGAGGGCGGTCTGACCTCGGGCGGCGAGACCGTGCCGAAGGTCATCCGCTACGCCGACAACGCCTCCACCCACCGGCTCACCACCAAGTGGGGCGACAAGGTCGACAAGCGCAACCCGCTGCCGGAGTACCCGCGTCCGCAGCAGGTGCGCTCCAAGTGGAAGAACCTCAACGGCCCCTGGCAGTTCAGCGGCGCCGAGGCCGGCGAACAGCCGGTGTTCGGCAAGGACCTCGACGAGAAGATCGTCGTGCCGTACCCGGTGGAGTCGCAGCTCTCCGGTCTTGAGCGGCACGAGGACCACATGTTCTACCGCAGGCTGGTGAACGTCCCCAAGGGCTGGCACGTCGGCAAGGACGGCAAGGGCAACCGGCTGAAGCTGAACTTCGGCGCCGTGGACTACCAGGCCCGCGTCTTCGTCAACGGCACGAAGGTCGCCGAACACACCGGTGGCTACGACGCGTTCAGCGCCGACATCACCGACGCGCTGAAGGGCACCGGGCCGCAGGAGGTCGTGGTCGCGGTCACCGACACCGGGGGCGCCGACCAGCCGATGGGCAAGCAGTCCACCAACCCGGGCGGCATCTTCTACACCCAGTCGTCGGGCATCTGGCAGACCGTCTGGATGGAGCCGGTCGCGAACGCGGCGATCGATAACGTTGTCTCCACGCCGGACATCGACACCAGCAGCCTCGCGGTGACGGTGGAGTCGGGCAAGGCGTCCGCCGGGGCCCGCGTCGAGGCCGTCGCCCGCGACAAGCGCGGCCACGTCGTCGGCAAGGTCAGCGGGCCGGCCAACAAGCAGCTGCGGCTGCCGGTCGCGAAGCAGCACCTGTGGAGCCCGGACGACCCCTACCTCTACGACCTCGACGTCAAGCTCACCGACGGCAGGTCCACGGACAAGGTCGGCAGCTACTTCGGTATGCGCAAGATAGGCATCGCGAAGGTCGGCGGTTTCCAGAAGCTGGTGCTCAACGGCAAGCCGGTCTTCTCGCTGGCCACCCTCGACCAGGGTTTCTGGCCCGACGGCCTGTACACGGCGCCGAGCGACGAGGCCCTCGCGTTCGATCTGAAGGCGCACAAGGAACTCGGCTTCAACGCCGTGCGCAAGCACATCAAGGTGGAGCCCGCGCGCTGGTTCTACCACGCCGACCAGCTCGGCCTGCTGGTCTGGCAGGACTTCGTCTCCGGCAACATCACCAACGAGACCGGGCAGCGCGCCTTCGTCGACCAGGGCCGGGAGATGATGCGCGAGCACCACAACGCGCCGTCCGTGATCGGCTGGATCGTCTTCAACGAGGGCTGGGGCGAGTGGGACCGCACGGAGACCGGCAAGATCGCCGAGTCCGTGAAGGAGGCCGACCCGTCGCGTGTCGTCAACGCCCACAGCGGTGTCAACTGCTGCAATTCCAAGGGTGATTCGGGCAAGGGCGACATCATCGACCACCACGACTACAACAACGAGGACCCGCCGTTCCCCGACGACAAGCGTGCGGCGCTGGACGGTGAGCACGGCGGCTTCACCCTGCGCACCCCCGGGCACATGTGGCCCGGCGCCCCGACGGTGATCTACAGCGGTGTCAACGACAAGGAGGCGCTGACCCGCAAGTACGTCGAGAACACCGAGAAGTTCTATCTCGACCAGGCCGGAGCCGAGCTGTCCGGTTCGATCTACACCCAGATCTCCGATCTGGAGAACGAGCTCAACGGCCTGTACACCTACGACCGTCGGGAGATCAAGGTCGATCCGGTCCGGGTCCGCGACATCAACCGCAAGGTCGTCGCCGCCGGTGCCGCGGCGGGCGAGCGGCAGCCGCTCAGGGGCGGCGGGCACTGGGCCCTCGACGAGGGCACCGGGACCACGGCGAAGGACGACGGCCCGAACTCCAAGCCCTTGACACTGTCCACGGGCACCTCCTGGACGCCCGGCGTCAGCGGCAGCGCGCTGAAGTTCGACGGCAACGGCCAGTACGCCGAAACGGACGGACCGGTGCTCGACACCACCGGAAGCTACTCGGTGTCCGCATGGGTCCGGCTCGACGAGCTCCCCGGCAACTACGCCACCGCGGTCAGCCAGGACACTCGGCGCCAGACCAGCCCGTTCTATCTCCAGTACGGGCAGGGCGCGTTCGCCTTCAGCACCCCGGGCGAGAACCGTGCCCGCCTGGTCACCACCCCTGAGGAGGGCCGCTGGTACCACTTGGTCGGCGTCCGCGACAGCACCGACAACACCATCAAGCTCTACGTCGACGGAAAGCCGGCGGCGACCGCCACCGGCGGCGCGGCCTACCCCAGCACCGGTTCCCTGTCAGTCGGCCGCGCCCAGTGGGGCGGCAACGACGTCGACTTCTGGAACGGCGCGGTCGACGAGGTCCACGCCTACGACAAGGCCCTCACCGACGAGGAGGTGAGCACCCTCTACACGCAGGAGAAGCCGTAGCACCGACGCCGACGACCGGGCCCCGGCGGGATGGCTCCCCCGCCGGGGCCCAGTCGTTCTGCTACTCCGCCGTTACGGCGCCCAAGGCGCCTCCACCGCCCAGGTGGTGTCCTCCCTGAAGAGGGACGGGTTGTCCCAGGTGTGGGTGCCGCCCGGGGTGGCGAGCCACATTTCGGCGTTGTAGTGGCGCAGGTACTGCTCCGGGTAGTTGTACGCGGAGAGGCGTACGCCGCCGTTGGCGCCCGGGACGGGGCAGAAGGTGGCGTCGGCCCGGTACAGGTCGCCGCTGCCGGGTTCCTTGTAGAGGCGGTACTCGCGGTGGCGCAGGTACTCGCCGGGGTAGTTGCGCGACTCGAAGCTGTAGCAGGAGCTGCTGGCGAGGCCGGGGACGATCTTCCAGGTGGCGTCGTTCTTCAGCAGCGCGTCGCTGCCGCTGCCCACGACCTCCGTGAAGGCCGCCGCGTCCTTGTGACGGACGTATCGGTCGGTGTAGCCCGGTGTCGTCACGCGCAGGGACTTGTACTGGCCCGTGGGCAGGGTGATGGGGGCCGTCGAGCCGCGGGAGGCGCTGATCAGGGCCTGGTTGGCGGCGCGAACCCGGGCCTCGTCGACCTTGACCACCTGGCGGTCGTAGGTGAGCAGGCCGTTGACCTCGTTCTCGACGTCGGTGATCTCGGTGTAGACCGACGCGGAGAGCCCGCGGGCCATGCGTACCTCGCGGATGGCGTCGATGAGGCCCACGAAACGGTTGTTGAGGTGGGCGAGGTCGGGCTGGTCCTCATAGCTGAAGCCGCCGCCGGGATACCACTCGTGGCCGGCGACCTTGAGGCCCAGCCCGCCGAACTCGCCGAGGACGGCGGCGCGGGTGGCGCTGGGCACGGTGGTGCCGGGGCCGACGTAGACGTGGTGGTCGACGACGTCGCCGTTGCCGCCGTCGACGGCGCCGCAGCAGTTGACGCCGCTCATGTTGTCGACCAGGCGGGAGGGGTCGTGGGCCTTCACCTTGTCGGCGAGCCGGGCCTGGTCGTACTGGCCCCATCCCTCGTTCTGGTTGACCCACATGACCAGGGACGGTGAGCTGCGGTGCTGGTCGATGATGCGGTCGTACTCGGCCTCCCACTGGGTGCGGGCGGCGGCGTCGGGGGTGCGTTCCATGGACGGCATGTCCTGCCACACCAGCAGTCCGAGCCGGTCGGCCCAGTAGAACCAGCGCTGCGGTTCGACCTTGATGTGCTTGCGGACCATGTTGAACCCGAGGTCCTTGTGCTTCTGGAGGTCGTGCCGCAGGGCGGCGTCGGTGGGTGCGGTGTAGATGCCGTCCGGCCAGTAACCCTGGTCCAGAGTGCCCGTCTGGAAGACGAACTTGCCGTTGAGGACCGGCCGCAGGACGCCGTCGACGCGGGCGATGCCGATGGAGCGCATGCCGGTGTAGCTGCCGACCGAGTCGACGGTCGTGCCGCCGGAGAGGAGGTCGGCCTTCACGTCGTAGAGGAAGGGGTCCTCCGGGGTCCACAGGTGCGGGTTCGGGACGGGCACGGTGAACTCGGTGCCGACCGGTCCGGTGGCGGTGCCGATGGTGGTGCCGCCGGTGGAGACGGTGACCCGGGCCTGGTGGCCGTTCGTTCCGGTGCCGCGGACGGTGACCTTGAGGCGGTTGTTCGCCAGGTCCGGCACCATGTCGAGGCGGCTGACGTACGCGGAGGCCGTGGGTTCGAGCCACACGGTCTGCCAGATGCCGGATGCCGCGGTGTAGAGGATGCCGCCGCCGGGGTGCGGGGCCACGTCGCGGATCCGCTGCTTGCCGATGGCCTGGGTGCCGGTCTCGGTCGGGTCCCAGACGGAGACCACGATCGTGTTGGTGCCGCCGGCCAGGAGGTCGGTGACGTCGTAGGAGAAGGCGTCGAAGCCGCCGCTGTGGGGGGCGCCGGCCTGCCGGCCGTTGACCCATACCGTCGTACGCCAGTCGCCGGCGCCGAAGTTGAGCTGGACGCGGCGGCCGTTCCAGTTCGGCGGGACGGTGAAGGTGCGCTTGTACCAGAGCCTGTCGTTCCGGGTGATCTTGCGCTGGATGCCGGAGAGCGCGGACTCGGCGGCGAACGGGACCCGGATCTGCTCGCTGAAGGTGGCGGGCTGTCCGGCGTCCGCCGAGGTGACGGCGAAGTCCCAGATGCCGTTGAGGTTGGCCCAGTCGGGGCGGGTGAGCTGGGGGCGGGTGAGCTGGGGGCGGGGGTATTCCGGGAGGGGGTTGTCGATGGGGACCTGGTTGGTCCACGGGGTGGTCATGGGGGACGGCTTGGGTGTCCAGGCCCGGGGTGCGGCGGCCGCGGGACCGGTGGCCGTCAGTGCCGTGCCGCCGGCCAGGGTGAGCGCGGCGAGCGCGGTGGTCGCCCACCGCGCTCGTCGTCTCAGCCAGTCCAACGGCTGTCGGCCTGCGGGTACTCGACGCATCGTGCCTCCTTGAATCGTGGGGTGGGAGACGTGCGCGTGCAGGCGGCGGCCGGAGGGGAGTCCGGCCGCCTGGAGCCGGTCCCGGCGGCCGGGCCGTGGGGGCTCGGCCGCCGGGTCCGGGGTGTGTCACATCAGTTGCCGTCTGCGGCCCAGCCAGGTCTGGGCGATGACGACGACCGCCAGGAAGGCGCCGCTGACGACCTGCTGGTAGGAGGAGTCGAGGGAGCCGATCTGGTTGATGACGTTCTGGATGACCTTCAGGAGCAGTACGCCGACCAGGGAGCCGCTGACGTAGCCGAGTCCTCCGGTCAGCAGGGTTCCGCCGATCACCACGGCGGAGATGGCCTCCAGTTCCATGCCGCCTCCGAGGATGGTCACGCCGGAGGCGAGCCAGGCGGCGTTGAGCGCGCCGGCCAGGCCGGCGAGAAGCCCGGACAGCGTGTAGACGAGGATCTTGGTGCGGGCCACGGGGGCGCCCATCAGGGCCGCCGCGTCCTCGTTGCCGCCGACCGCGTACACGTGCTGTCCGAAGCGGGTTCGGCGCAGCACGACGGCTCCCGCGACGAACAGGGCCAGGGTGATCCACACCGGGTTGCCGAGGCCCAGGGTGGTGCCCTGGCCGAGTTCGGCGAGGAAGGAGCCCTTGCCGATCAGGAAGGTGTCCGCGCCCTCGTCGGTGATGGCGAGCAGCAGTCCGCGCGCGCCCAGCATCGCGGCGAGCGTGACGATGAACGGGGCAAGTCGGGAGCGGGCGACCAGCAGACCGTTGACGACGCCGATCAGTCCGCACACCGCCAGCGGCAGCAGCAGGGCCACCAGGGTGCCGTGGCGCGACCCCCAGGCCGCCAGGACGCCGCCGAGGGCGAACAGCGAGCCGACGGACAGGTCGATGCCGCCGGTGATGATCACGAAGGTCATGCCGAGGGCGACGACGGCCAGGAAGGCCGAACTGGTCGCCATGTTGCCGATGTTGTCGCCGGTGGCGAAGGTGTCGAAGGAGAACGACGCCACCAGGGAGACGAGCACCAGCACGGCCAGCGCGCCGTGCTGCTGGATCAGGGCGCTCAGGCGCTCGGAGCGCGCGGAGCCGACCGGCTCGCTCTCCCCCGTCGGTTCGTTGCTCGCGGTGGTCACGGGCGCGTCCGCTTTCGTGACGGTCATCGCTTCCCCCGTCCCCGTGCCGCGTAGACGGCGGCGACGATCACTATGGCCTGGGCGATCTGAGTCCAGGAGGGCGGCAGATCGTGCTTGATGAGGGTGGCGGTGAGCAGTTGGATGAGGACGGCTCCGGCCACGGTGCCGGCGATGTTGACCCGGCCGCCGGTCAGCGGGGTGCCGCCGACGACGACGGCAGTGATGGCCGAGAGCTCCATCAGGTTGCCGAGCGAGGTCGGGTCACTGGCCTGGAGGCGGGCGGTCGCAAGGACGCCTGCCACGGCGGCGAGCAGCGCGCACACGACGTACACGACGATCAGCACGCGACGAACCGGGAGACCGGCGAGCCGGGCGGCGGGCCGGCTGTCGCCGATGGCGAGGAGCTGGCGTCCGAAGGTGGTGCGGCGCACCACGAAGGCCACCAGGAGGGCCAGGACGGCGGCGATCAGGATCAGGTACGGGATGCCGAGGATGTCGCCGGAGCCCAGGGAGGCCAGGGCGGGGTTGCGCAGGTCCTCCAGCTGGGGCAGCAGCACGAGTGCGAGGCCCCGGCCGCCGACCATGAGGGCCAGCGTGGCGACGATGGGCTGCACTCCGACGAGCGCGACCAGCGCGCCGTTCGCCAGTCCGACGCCGGCGGCGAAGAGGGCGACGACGAGCAGGGCGGGCAGCAGTCCGTAGCCGAGGTAGAGCGCGGTGACGGAGGCCGCCAGCGCCATCACGGCACCGACCGACAGGTCGACACCCTCCGTGCCGATGACCAGAGCCATGCCGAGGGCGACGATGATGACGGGGGCGACCTGGACGGCCTGGGTGCGGAAGTTCTCCGCGGAGAGGAAGTGCGGGGTGATGACGGTGTTGACGACGAGCAGCGCCGCGACGCCCGCGTAGACGCCGTAGGTCTGGAGCCACTGGAGCACGCGGGCCTTGTCCAGCGGGGCGGTGCGCAGGGTGGCCTCAGCCATCGGTGGCCACCTCCTTGGCCAGGTGCTCCACCTGGGCGTCCCCGGCGATGGCGCGCATCAGCTTGTCCTCGGTGACGTCGTCCCCGGTCAGTTCGCCGACGACGGCACCGTCCTTCAGTACGACCACGCGGTCGGACCCTTCGATCAGTTCCTCCAGGTCGGAGGAGATGAGCAGGACGCCCAGGCCGTCGGCGGCCAGTTCGTCCACGAGTTTCTGCACCTCGGCCTTGGCGCCGACGTCGATGCCGCGGGTGGGCTCGTCGAGCAGCAGCACCTTGGGGTTCATGGCGAGCCAGCGGGCGAGCAGCACCTTCTGCTGGTTGCCGCCGGACAGTTCACCGACCTTCTGGTGCGGTGAGGAGGCCTTGATGCGCAGCCGCTTGATGAAGGTGTCGACGACGCCGTCGACGCGGGCCTCGGAGACGAGGCCGAAGCGGGACAGCCGCGGCAGGACGGCGAGGGCGATGTTCTCCCGGACCGACAGTCCGGGGACGATGCCCTCGCTCTTGCGGTCCTCCGGCAGCAGGCTGACGCCCGCCCGGATGGCAGCGGGAGCGGAGCCGCCGCGCAGCGGGACGCCGGCCACGGTGACGCGGCCCGAACGGACCGGCAGGGCGCCGGAGATGGCCTTCGCCGTCTCCGTCCGTCCGGAGCCGAGCAGCCCGCCCAGGCCGACGACCTCGCCGGGCCGGATGCTCAGGGACACTCCGTGCAGCTTGTGCGGCACCGTCAGTTCCTCGGCGTCCAGCACCGGTTGGGAGTCGGTCGCCTCGTGGTCGCCGGTGAACTTGGTGACGCCTTCCTCGCGGACCTCGCCGAGGTCCCGGCCGAGCATCGTGGACACCAGGGCGAGGCGGTCGAGGTCGGCCAACCGGCCGTGGTGGACGCGCCGGCCGTCGCGGAGCACGGTGACCGTGCTGCACACCGCGTAGAGCTCGTCCAGGCGGTGGCTGACGTAGACGACGGCGATGCCGGCGTCGCGCAGCCGCCGGATCACCGAGAACAGGGTCTCGACCTCGCGCGGTTCGAGAGAGGAGGTCGGCTCGTCCATGATGACGATGCGGGCGTCGGTGGCCACGGCACGCGCCAGGGCCACCATCTGCTGGGCGCCGACTCCGAGGGTGCGCAGCGGGCGGCGGACGTCGACGCGGACGCCGTATCCGCGCAGGGTCTCCTCGGCCTCGCGGTTCATGCGTGCGATGTCCAGTACGCCGAAGCGGTTGCGCGGTTCGCGGCCCAGGAAGAGGTTGCGGGCCACGCTGAGCAGCGGGATCAGGTTGACCTCTTGGTAGATGGTCGAGATGCCCGCCTTCTGCGCCTCCAGGGGTGTGGCGAAGGAGACCTTGCCGCCCTGGAAGGTGATCTCGCCGGCGTCGGGGCGGTACACGCCGGTGAGGAGCTTGATGAGGGTCGACTTGCCGGCGCCGTTCTCGCCGATCAGGGCGTGGACCTCGCCGGCGTGCAGGGTGAGGTCCACGTCGTCCAGGGCCCGGACGCCGGGGAAGGTCTTGCTCAGTCCGCGGACGGCGAGGACTTCGGCGGGGGGTGCCACCTGTGCCTCCAGGAAGTGTGGTGCGGAACGTGGTGAAGGGAAGGCGAGGGGGGCACGGTCGTCCGTGCCCCCCGGGTGGGTCAGTACGCCTTGCTGATCTCCGTCTTCGCGTTGTCCGCGTCGTAGGCGCTGTCCTGGATGATGACGTCCTGCGGGACTTCCTCGCCCTTGGTGAAGGTGTCCAGGGTCTGGAACGCCAGCGGGCCGAACCGGGGGTTGGACTCGATGACGCCGCTGATCCAGCCGTCCACGATGCCCTGGACGGCGTTGCGGGTGCCGTCGACGGTCACGATCTTGACGTCACCGGCCTTCTTGCCGGCGCCCTTGAGCGCGGCCACCGCGCCGAGGCCCATCTCGTCGTTCTCGGCGTAGATCCCCTTGATGCCGGGCTTCGACTGGATGAGCTGCTCGGTGACCTGCTGGCCCTTCTCACGGGCGAAGTCGCCGGTCTGCTCGAACACGACCTTCAACTCCGGCGCCTCCTCGGCGATCCGCTCCTTGAAGCCCTTGGTGCGCTCGGTGGTGACGTTGTTGCCGGCCGAGCCGAGGAGGATGGCGACCTCGCCCTTGCCGCCGGTCGCCTCGATCATCTGGTCGGCGGCCCGTCTGCCCTGCTCGACGAAGTCCGAGGCGATGAAGGAGACGTAGTCCTTGCAGGCGGTGGCGTTGATCTTGCGGTCGATCGTGACGATCGGGACCTTCTTGGCGGCCGCGGCCTGGAGCACCGGGTCCCAGCCGTCGGAGTTGAGCGGAGCGATCACCAGCAGGTCGGCGCCCTTGGCGAGCAGGTCCTGGACGTCGCTGATCTGCTTGGAGAACTGCGACTGGGCGTTGGCGGTGAGCAGCTTGACGCCGCGCTTCTTCGCCTCGTCCTTGATGGACTGGGTCTCGGCGATGCGGAAGGGGTTGGCCTCCTTCTCCGACTGGGAGAAGCCCACGGTCGCGTTCTGCAGATCCAGCTTCTCGGCGCCGTAGGCGTCGATGGCGCAGGTCTTGCTGCCCGGCTCCGGTGTGACGACCTTCTGCTCGGCGCCCGCGGCGGCCGGCGACCGAGTGTCCTTCGAGGCATCGTCCTCCGACTTCGCGCATGCGCCGGCGGTCAAGGCCACCGCGGCGGCCAGGGCCACGACCCCGGGGCGGGTGAGGAGACGAGGACGGTGAGTGGTGCGCTGCATGGTGACCCCGATCCGGGCGATGCTGAAAGGGAACTGAGGAGCTGACGCACAAGCAGAAACAGCGCATCTCCCCTGGCGGGCAACGTTGTCGGGCCCGCCGCAAGGAGGTTTTTACATCGTTGGAAGGACGCTGTAAACCCCCTGTGCGCACACCTGTGTGCATCGTGAGGAGGCCGGGGTGGAGGGCAAGCGCTTGCTCCACGAGCGGTCCCCACCGTGCGGTCAACTCCCCTGCGCCCCTCGGGACCTGGGGCGACCAGGCTCTTCGCCGCCCTCCACGGGGAGGCCCGCCGGCGGGTCCGTGAGCGCTGTGTGGTGCACCCGGCGCAACGCGCGGAAGTACCGCCGAGGGCGAGGCGACCGAACCCCCTCCGGCGGCACGGCGAATGACCCCGTCGCGTCGGTCGGCCGACTGACGGGGTTCGCGGCCTGATTGCCTACAGGCTGGTCAGCCTCAGGTCGGTCCGTCCTTCGCCGCGCCGCGCCCGAGAGTGCTCTCCCGCTCGACCAGGCGGTAGTCCGCCCAGACACGGCGGGGCTCGGGAGCCTCACCGCCCAGCCGGGCCAGCACCGACTCCACGGCGAGCCGGCCGATGGCCGTCTTGTCCGGCGACACGGAGGTGAGCGTCACCGCGCCGAAGTGCCCCTCGACCACGTCGTCGAAGCCGACGACCGCGATGTCCTCGGGGACGCGCAGTCCCCGCTCGTGCAGGACGCGCATCGCACCGATGGCCATCGGGTCGTTGTAGGCGAAGATCGCGTCGGGGTGCCGGCCGGCATCGAGGATCCGGGTCATGGCCGCAGCGCCGTCCGCATGCCCCCAGCCGTCGGTGGCGGCCACGAGCCCGTCGTCGGCCGGCAGTCCGGCGGCGGTGAGTTCCTCGCGCCAGCCGCGTACGCGCAGTTGTGCGGGCTCGCTGCGGCCGCGCCGGTCGCCGATGAACGCCACCTCCCGGCGCCCGAGGCCGACCAGGTGCCGGACCGCTGCGCGGGCCGCGGCGACGTTGTCGATGGCGATGTGGTCGTACGGCAGGTCGTAGTCCCGCTCCCCGAGCAGCACCAGCGGCACGTTCTCCGCCCGGTCGCGCAGGTCCTCGGTCTCCAGCTCGATGGGGCTGAGGATGAGTCCGTCGATGACGCGTGCCCGGAAGCCCTGGCTGACCAGGAGCTCCTGTTCACGGCGTCCGCCGGTGTGGTCCAGCAGCACGATGTAGTCGTGGGCGGCGGCCGCGTCGATGACGGCGGCGGCGAGTTCGGCGAAGTAGGGGTTGCCGAGCTCCGGCAGTGCGAGCGCGATCATGCCCGTGCGCCCCTTGCGCAGGTGCCGGGCGGCCAGGTTGGGCTGGTAGCCGAGCGCGTCGATGGACCGCTGGACGCGCTCGCGCATGGCGGGGGTGACGTGCTGGTAGTTGTTCACCACGTTGGAGACGGTCTTGATGGAGACCCCCGCGTGGGCGGCGACGTCCTTGAGGCTGACCCGCACGGCATTCCTTTCGAAACGGCCCGACTCGGGTGGTCGGTGCGGGTACGGCGTCGTCACCGTGAGCCTGGCGCCGAGTCGCAGGGCTTGACTTTTACAACGTTATACATCCGTCATCGGCGCGCTGACAAGGCGTTGTGCCGACACGCGGGGCCCTCGGACAGACA